>DASZMK010000223.1:0-55067 GCA_035551855.1 Solirubrobacteraceae bacterium | reverse complement strand
GAGCTCCGCCGCGGCGTTGAGGCGCAACTCGGACACATCGACGCCGATCACGCGCTGAGCGCCGCGCGCCCGCAGGGTTTGGACCACCTGCTGGCCGATCGTCCCCAGGCCGAGCACGAGCGCCGTGGTCCCACCGATCGGTTCCGCGAGCCTGACCGCGTGAACGGCGACGGCGAGCGGCTCGACCAGCGCGCCGGCCTCGTTGCTGACGTCATTGCCGAGCCGGAACACGTTGCGGCCGACAACCGCCTCCGGGACGCGCACCACGTCGGCGAACGCGCCCGGGCGACCATAGGCGATGCCCTGGGTCCACGCCTTCGGACAGAGGTTGTAGCGCCCCTCGGCGCAGCGCGGGCAGTCGTGGCACGGGACGAGCGGGGAGGCCGTGATCCGGTCTCCGACCTCAATCCCGGTCACACCAGGCCCGGCCTCGATCACCTCGCCGGCGAACTCATGTCCCATCACCTGCCCCGGCTCGACGAACGAGCCATGCAGGTACGTGTGCAGGTCCGAGCCGCAGATCCCGCAGACGGCGACCGACAGCACGATGTCGTCAGGGCCGGCGCGCGGCGTCTCCATCTCCTGAATCCCGATGTCGCGAATGCCGTTGAACACTGCCGCCTTCATGTTGCTGAACGCTCCTCCCGACGGGTGGCTGCACGGTGCGGATCCTGCCGATCGCGGCTCGAGTTCGCCACCCCGGCAGCCGGCGAACTTGGGATTTCGCCAAGTGTCAGGGGGCCGTGTAGCCCCCGTCCACGCTCATCGCCGTGCCGGTGACGAACGAGGCTTTGTCGGAGAGCAGCCAGACGCACGCGGACGCGATCTCGGCCGGCCGGGCGAATCGGCCAATCGGATGATTGGACCGCGCGGCCTCGACCGCGGTCTGGTCTCCCCCCAGCAGGTTCTCGAACAGATCCGAGACCATCGGCGTCTCGGTGTAGCTGGGACAGATCGAGTTGACGCGCACCCCCTGGTCGGCGAACTCGACCGCTGCCGCCTTGGACAGCCCGACCACACCGTGCTTGGCGGCGACGTAGCCCGCCGCCCCGGCCCAGCCGACCAGCCCGGCCGCCGAAGCCATATTCAGGATGGACCCAGAGCCCTGCGGGACCATAACCCGCAGCTGGTGCTTGGTGCAGAGGAAGACGCCGTTGAGATCGACGTCGAGGATGCGCTTCCAGGCGTCGAGCGGAGTGTCGGTCGTCAGCGCGACGATGCCGAGAATGCCCGCGCAGTTGAACGCTCCGTCGAGCCGTCCCAGCTCGCCGGCCGCGGTGCCCACCATCGTCTCCACCTCGGCCTCGCTCGTCACGTCACAGCGTACGAAGCTCGCCTCGCCACCGCCGGAGCGAACCTCGTCGCACACCGCTTCGCCCGCGTCGGCGTTCACATCGCCGAGGACCAGACGCGCGCCCTCGCCGGCGGCGGCCAGCGCCGTGGCCCGGCCGATGCCGCTGCCGGCGCCAGTGATCAGCACGCCCTTCCCGTCAAGCATTCCCATCCGATCAGTCCTCTCAGCTCAGGCCGCCGGCGACCCGCTCCCGGAGCGGCTTCTTGTCGATCTTCCCGGTGGAGGTCTTGGGCAGCTCGCCCACGACCTCCCACGAGCTCGGCACCTTGAATGCCGCCAGGCTGCCCCGGCAGTGTCGCTCGATGTCGGCCAGCTCGGCGTCCGCTTCGAGTACCACCACCGCATGGACCTCCTCGCCGCGGATCTCGTCCGGGCGTCCGATGACCGCGGCGCCCTGGACCAAGGGGTGCTCGAGCAGCACGTCTTCGATCTCCCTCGGATAGATGTTCTCGCCGCCCCGGATGATCATGTCCTTCTTGCGGTCGACGAGGAACAGGAAGCCGTCGGCGTCGCGATAGCCGACGTCGCCGGTATGCAGCCAGCCGTCGCGCAGCGCTTGTGCGGTGGCATCGGGGCGGTGGAAGTAGCCGTGCATCACGTTCGGTCCCCGCACGCACAGCTCGCCAACCTCGCCGTCGCCCGCCTCGGCACCGCCGTCGCTTTGGATCGTCACCTGCTGGCCGCGGGTGGGTATCCCGATGGACCCGATCCTGCGCGGACCGAGAAACGGGTTGAGGGTCGAGCAGCAGGTGGCCTCCGTCAGTCCGTAGCCCTCCAGCACCTTCAGCCCGAACTTGGCCTCGAAACGCCGGAACAGCGCCGGCGAGAGCGGAGCGGCGCCGCAGATCACGAAACGCAGCGTGTTCGTCTCGGCGTCGTCGGCGCCGGGGGCGTGCAGCAGCGCCGCCAGCATCGTCGGCACCGCCGAGAACGTCACCGGCTCGAACTCGGCCACCGTGCTCCAGAACGTCGATGCCGAGAACCGGTCCCACATCGCCACGCGGCCACCGATCAGCATCGGGACCATGGTGGTCACCACCTGGGCGTTGACGTGGAACAGCGGCAGAACCATGCCCATCGTGTCGCCGCGTCCGAGCGGCAGCGGCTCGGCCAGCATCCACGTGTTGGCCAGGAAGTTGCCGTGGGTGAGCATCGCTCCCTTGGGACGGCCGGTCGTCCCTGACGTGTACACGAGCGAGGCGAGATCGTCCGGGCCAATCGCCGCCGGCTCGTCGGCGGTCCCCTCGGCGCGAAGCACCGACAGCGGATCAGGCCCCGCGCGGTCGGCGACGATGACCTCACGCACCGACAGCTCGCTGTGGTGGTCGGCGAGGGCTGCAGCAGTGATGTCCTCGCAGATGACGGTGATCGCGCCGGAGTCGGCGAGGATGCCGGCCGCCTCTCGGCCGGTGAGCTCCGGGTTGACCGGATTGATCACCGCGCCCAGCCAGAGGATCGCCCACCACACCTCGAGGTACTCGGGGCCGTTGCGCAGCACCACTCCGACGACGTCGCCCGAGCCTATGCCCGCCGCGCGCAGCCCGGCGGCGATCTGCGTGACACGGTGGGCGAACTCGCCGTAGCTCCACGCCTGCCGCGCCGCGCGAACGAACGGGTCGTCGGCGAGCTCACCGGCGCGGGTGCGCAGGAGCTCAGGGAGTGTGGTCGGCTCGGTCGAGAGAACGTGGGTCATGGAGCGTCGCCGGAAGGCTCGCAGTCCGGTCGCCGCTCCGCGAGCAGTCGAGCGCCGGCGATTGTGCGCTTCACAATCGCCGTGTCAGGCAGTGAGCAGCGTCAGCCCTATCAGGTCCTCCTCCCCGTCGTCCTCGATCTGCGGACGTCCCGCGCTCTGGGCAAGTGCCACCCCGGCGCCGGGCACCTGCACCGCTCCGGCCAGGCCGCGCAGCTGTGCAGCCAGGCTCACCACCTGCGCGATCGCGCTCGTGCCGGGGCGCTCGCCGAGGCACAGCAGCCCGCCGCTGGGGTTGACCGGGAGCACCCCGCCCAGAGCGGTGAAGCCGCTCCGCACCAGGTCGCCGGCGTTGCCGTCGACGGCCCAGCCGAGCTGCTCGTAGGCGGCGAGCTCGGCGGCAGCCGTCACGTCCGCGACCTCGGCGCAGTCGAGATCGTCGGGCGAGATGCCCGCCTGACGGCAGGCAACCCGCGCCGCCTGGGCGATCGGCTCCACGCCGCCGCCGCCGACGAGCACCGAGGCGCGGATCCGGGGGCACCGACGACGAACGACAGCCGGGTGCGGGGCAGTCAGGATGAGGGCGGCGGCGCCGAGCCCGCCACGGGCGACCATTGGTCGCGTGAGCGGCCAGTCGAGCACGGCGTCGTCGAGGATCTCCGCGAGCGTCAGCTCACGCGATACTCCCCGGCGCGCTCCGTGCCGGCGGTTCTTGGCCACGACGCGCGCGAGATGCTCGATCGTCAGCCCAGTGCGATTGAGATAGCGCCGCGCGGCCAGCGTCCGGTGGCGCAGCACCGGCTCCGGCGGCCACTGTCGGCCGGGATCCTGGTCCAAGCCGATGCAGAGCACGACGTCGTCGATGCCGAGCTGGACGGACTCGTACGCCTGATGCAACGCCTCCGCCGCCGATGCGGTGACGTGCTCGACCCGCCCCGTCCCTCCGGCGTGACCGGCGCTCGGCGGGGGCCGGAAGCCCAGCGAGCGGAGCCCCAGCCGGACGACGACGGCTTCGGAGCTGGGAGCCGCGCCTCGCCGGCCACAGCCGGCGAACACGGCGCTGACCCGGGCCGCGTCGAGACCGGCCTCGTCGAGCGTCGCGCCGGTCACCGCCCGCACGAGCCGGGCCGCCTCCGAGGCCGCTCCACCCTCGATCGCCGCGGCACCGGCGACGATGACGTCCACCGCAAACCTCCGTCGCTCGCCCGCGCGGCCCGCGGCCGCTGCAGAGATGGGCCCATTTGACCGCACCGATGCGGAGCGGCGGGCAGCGCCGCTCCGGCCGGCTTGTGTGATCTCCAACCCGGCGTCAGCCGGTGACGCTCAGCGCCTTCAGGCCGGCGGCGGCCTCCCGCTGATTGCGTCGGTGCAGATCCGACGGGTCCAGGCAGCCCGACAGGGTCAGCACCAACATGGAGAGCCTGGCGCCCAACTGCGCATCCGGATCATGGTTGATGGCGAGCCCCGTCAGCTCCTCGATCCGGGCCAGCCGGTAGCGGATCGTGTTCTCGTGGACGGCGAGATGCAGCGCACACCGGCGCACGCTGGCCAGGTTCTCGAAGAAACAGCTGAGCGTGGCCAGCAGGTCCCGCTTGCTTTCGTCACCGACGATGCCGCCGAACTTCTCGGCGGCAAATGCCTTGACCGCGTCGGGATCCGATGTGGCGAGGAACACCCGGCCGAGTCCGAGCTCCCGAGACAGGAATACGGCGGGCCCCGACGGGGATCCAAAGCACCGGAGGCAGTCGACGATCTGCTTGGCCTCGTCGTACGCGTCGGCGTACTGCTCGAGGTTCTCACGCAGCGAGGACACCCCCGCGATCAGGTCCGTACCGGCCTGCAGGCAGACCTGGGCGACGGTGTCCTTGAGCTCGCCGAGGAAGGCCTCGGGATCGGCGCCCTCCGGCATCGCGATCAGCGCTCCGACGGATCGGCCGAGCGCAGCCGTATGAGCGCGAAGCTCAGGGGCCAGCTTGGCGAATGCCGCCGCGATCGCCCGGAAGTCCGCCAGGACAGCGCGGTCGCGCGAGGCGAACACCGCCACCGCGTGGAGCGCATCGACTCGGACTCCGAGCCGGGCGGCCCGGCGGGTGACCGTGACCGGATCGCAGCCCCGGGTGAGCAGCTCGGCCGCCAGCGACGCGCCGCCGTTCCAGTCGGCCTCAACCGCCCGTCGCTCGATCGCCGCCTGGAGCGCGAGCAGCGTTGCCGCGCGGCGCAGCGTGATCATGTCCGAGCTGCTGAACCGTGAGCGGTGCTCCATCATCACCAGGTGCCCCCACGGTTCCCCCTCGGCATGGATCGGGGCCACCAGGTGGCGCCGGGCGATCCCCAGATCTGGGAGGGGCGGCACCACAAACACGCGGGCGTCGGCGCCACCCGCCAGGGCCGCGGACACCTCCGGGCTTCCGACGGCGGGACGCTCGAGCAGCCGGGGCACGAGCTCTTCGTCGGCACCGCCGGGAGAGGCGACCGACAGGCGTGTGTGCGAGACGTCGTAGACGGCACACGGCCTGCCGTGGAGCTGGGCGATTGCCTGCACGAGCGTCTCGATCCCAGCGCCCTCGAGTACCAGCTCGCTCAGCCGCTCGTCGACGATGGCGGCACGGCGCAGGGCCTTGACGCGGCATTCGGCGTTCTCCAGCTTGCCCGCGAGGTCGGTGCACACCTGGGCCTGCTCGACTGCGATCGCGGCCAGGCGCGCGAACGTCGAGGCGAGCTCGGCGTCTGCCGGGAAGAACCGGTGCGGGCGCTCGACATCGTCGAGGTAGATGACCCCGGTCACCCGCTCGCCGACCACCATGGGCACGGCCATGATCGAGCGGATGTTCCAGAAGCGCGTGTTGGACCGGATCATCCGAGGATCGTTTTGGGCGTCGGCAACGATCACCGGGCGCCCGGTATCAAGCAGCTCCAACGTCATCCCGTCGGCGGGCATTCCGGCCAGCGAGCGCCGTACGTAGGCGGTCATGTCCGGCGCGCCGCCGTCGGTGACCCGCCCGCGGAACAGGCCGGAATCCCCGTCGCGGAGGTAGATCGAGCAGCGGGCCACGCCGATCAGCTCGCGGACCTTGCGTGCGATCACGGACAGGACCTGATCGACGCTGGTGCTGCCCAGCGCCGTACTGACCTCCGCTAAGGCATCCAGCGCTCGCGCGTGCGGCGCTGAGCCGGGTCCCTGGACGGGTGCAGCGGTGATGTCTGGAACGGTCATCCTCTCTCTCCCTCTCCTCTGAATCTCCCTCTCGTCGCCCTTGCGGGTGCCGGTCCGCGTCAGCCCAGCAGCGTCCGAGCCGCCAGGCCGTAGATCTCAGCCGCGCGTGCCACCTCCGCGATCTCGATGTGCTCATCGACGGCGTGGGCCTGCTCGAAGTCGCCGGGCCCGAACGTGATCGCGGCCGGAGCACCGTAGCCGTCGGCGCCGGGTCGCATCAGCTCGGCCGCGTCGACCCAGCCGCCGTTGAACTTGCGCACCTCCGCCGGGTCGCCGGTGACCTCGGCCACGGCGGCCTGCAGCGCGGTGACCCCGTCGGCGGCCGGGTCGCACTCCCCCGGCCGCAGCCACAGACGGCCGGCGCCCATCGGCAGCAGCTTGCGTTCGAACCGGACCTCGCCGTCCTCTCGCTCCAGCATCCGCAGGAAACCATCGAGCGCGTCCCGAACCTCGGCCAGCTTCGACCCCGGGGGCGAGAGAATGGAGAGCACCGCGTCGCACCGTGACGGGATCGCCCAGCCGCCGCCGGGCATGGTCCGGATGGCGTTGGTGGTGACGCGCGGCTCAAACCACTGCGAGTCGCCGGGCGGTAAAACCAGCCGCCCGTCGTCGACCGCGGTCACGAGCCTGGCCATCTTGGTGATCGCGTTGATGCCGTGCTCAGGCTCGGTGGGGTGCGCCGTGCGTCCGATCGCGGTGATCTTCCAGGTCGAGATGCCGGGGTAGGCGATCTCCACACCGTGGCAGCTCGTCGCCTCGGCGGAGAAGACGGTTGCGATCCGGGCGGCCACCCCGAGGTCGGCCATCAGCGTCGCGCCGCGGAACCCGTCCTCGCCGTCGCAGTCCGACATGAAGTAGATCGGCCCGCGACGCGTCTCAGCGGACCGGACCAGGGCTTCGATCCCGGCGAGCATGGCGATGGCGCTGCCCTTCGAGTCGACGGCCCCGCGGCCATAGACCAGTCCGTTTTCGACCCGCGCCGTGAACGGATCGCTCGTCCAGTCCGGCGGGGTCGCGGCGACGGTGTCGTAGTGGCCGTCGAACATGACCCCGGGCCGATCGCCGTCGCCCTCGAGCACCCCCAGCACCAGCGGCGTGCGGCGTCCTTCGACGGCGTAGTGCTCGACCGTCATGCCAACATCGCGCAGGCGCTCGGTGAGCCACAGGTGCGCAGTGGTGTCTTCGCCGACGACGCTGCGAATCGACACGAACTCGCGCAACAGCGCCTCGCATCGCTCGCGCTCGACGGCAATCGGACGTGGCTTCTGCTCGGTGGTCATGAGGGTCCTTTCCGGCGCTCAGGCCGATGCCGATGGGATCAGGGTGGAGAGCTGCGGGTGCTCGCGGAGGCTGAGCCCGCCGTCGACGGGAAGGCAGACACCGGTGATCCAGCGTGCCGCCGACGAGGCCAGGAAGCAGACGACGTCCGCGATCTCGCCCGCCTCCGCGATCGCCCCCAGGGGGGTCTGGGCGATGAAGGCCTCGGCCACGCCGGGTTGATCGAGCTGGGACGCCATCAGCGGGGTCCGGACGACGCCGGGCAGCACGGCGTTGGCGCGAATCCCGAGGGGACCGAGCTCGAGCGCGGCACCCCGGATCAGCGCCTCTCCTCCGGCCTTGGCCGCCGAGTAGTGCGCCAGACCGATGACCGGGGCCTGGGAGTCGATCGACGAGATGAGCGTGAACGACCCACCGCGCCGCAGGTGCGGGGCGCTCTCGCGCAGCGCGTTGAAAGCGCCGTCGAGGTTGACCGCCCGGACCAGCTCCCACTCGCGCGAATTCATCTCCAGCAGGGGCGTCACCCGCGCGGTGCCCGCGGCATACACGACCGCGCCGAGGGGCTCACCACCGGCCACCACCGTGGAGATGGCGGCGGCCATTGCGTCGCGGTCACGGACGTCGAGCGGGATCGAACCATCGGCCTCAGGATCAGGTCGCAGGTCCGCGACGGTGACCGTCCAGCCCGCGCGCCGCAGAGCGGCCGCGCAGGCAGCTCCGATCCCGGACGCTCCGCCGATCACCAGCGCGCCGCCGAGATACCCGGCTACGGTCTCCACGCCATCGTCCCCTCCAAGAGGTCGCACAGCTCGGCCAGCGCCAGCCCGCCGGTCGCTCCGTCCATGACGCGGTGGTCGATCGTCAGCGTGAGCGCGAGCGTCGGGACCATCGCGAATCCGCGTCCGTCCGGCCGGATGCGGTCCACCGGCCGCCCAACGGCGAGGATCGCCGCCTCGCCTGGGTTGAGCATGGCCGCGAACCGATCGACACCGAAGCGGCCGAGGTTCGAGATGGTCAGAGCGGCGCCGCTCATCTCCTCGAGCGTCAGGCGACCACTGCGAGCGGCGCCGACCAGGCGCACCCGCTCGGCGGCGAGCTCATGCAGCGGGCGCTCGTGGGCACCGCGCAGGACCGGCACCATGAGTCCCCGGTCGGTGGCCACAGCCAGGCCGACGTCTGCGCCGTCGCGCCGGCCGAGGCCTGGACCGGCCGGGCCATCGTCGACATAGGAGGTGGCGAGCGCCGGGTGGCGCAGGATGAGCTCGCCGACGGCCTGGGCCAACATGTCGTTGACGCCGCTGCGAGCGCTCGCCCCCTCAGGCTGGGGAAGCGCCTGCTTGCTCGCGAGCAACCAGCTGGCGTCGATCTCACGCTCGAGCGAGAACTGCGGGATCGCCTGGCTGGCGGTCATGCGCCGCGCGATGGCTCGGCGGGGGGCGCTGAGCGCAACCAGCTCGACGAAGCCCGCCGGGGGCGGCGCGCCGTTGACGGACGGCGGAGCAGCGGGTGGTTGAGCAGGAGCCGGCGGCCCGGCGCCGGCGGCGCGCTCGACGTCGGCGCGCGTGATCCGGCCGCGCGGTCCGGTGCCGTGGACGGACTCGAGCGCGACGCCAAGCTCCTGCGCGACCCGGCGCGCCACAGGGGCGGCGCGGAGCCGACCGTGGCCGTTGCGGGCCGGCTCGGAGGCGGACTGGGCGACAGGCTCCCCCGTGGGCACCGACGGCCGGACCGCAATCTCCTGGTCGTCGACGTCGCCATCGGTGATCAGCACCAGCGTGGCGCCGAGCGCGACCGTCTCACCCACGGTCACGTCGATCCGCGCCACGGTCCCCGCGCAGGGCGCCACGATCTCGGTCAGCGCCTTGTCGGTCTCGAGCTCGAGCAGGAGATCTCCGCTCTGAACCGGTGTCCCAGGGGCGACGTGGAGCGCGGCGATCGTGCCCTCCGTGACCTCCAGACCCATCTGCGGCATGACGACCGGGGTGATCAAGTTGAACCCTCTCCAAGGCTCCAGTTCGCGCGGTGGCTGACGGCCGAACTGTCAGACAGAAGGACCATAACCCGATGAAATACGGCGTGTCAAGGGTGAAATTCCTTGATATTTTCCTTCTACTGTCAGACAATCTGACGAATAAGGGATTCGAGAGGAGAAGGCGATGCGCGCGCAGTCGGCAGATGGAAGGCCCGCGACCGACGGGCTGTCACCGGTCCAGCGCTTCGAGCGCATGGCGCTGATCCGCAGCTTCGAGCTGAAGGTGTCGGAGCTCTACCGCGACGGCGACATCCCCGGGTTCGTCCACACCTCGCTCGGACAGGAGGCGGTCGCAGTCGGCGTGTGCGGCCGCCTCGCACGTGACGACTACGTGGCCACCACCCACCGCGGGCACGGACACTGCCTGGCCAAGGGCGCCGACCCGGGCGCCATGATGGCCGAGTTGTTCGCCAAGGGCACCGGCCTGTGCCACGGCAAGGGCGGGTCGATGCACGTCGCCGACCCCGGCCACGGGATCCTGGGAGCCAACGCGATCGTCGGGGCGAGCATTCCGATCGCCGTCGGAGCCGGTCTGTCGAGCCGGCTTCTCGGCCAGGATCGCGTCAGCGTCGCGTTCTTCGGCGAGGGCTCGGTGAACCAGGGCGCGTTCCACGAGGCGGCCAATCTCGCGGCGATCTGGGATCTGCCCGTGCTGTTCGTATGCGAGAACAACCTCTACGCCGAGTTCACCGACTCCAGCCGGATGAGCCGGGTGCCGAGCGTCACGGCTCGCTGTGCCGCGTACGGAATCGAGGCCCACGAGGTTGACGGCAACGATGTCGCCGCTGTGAGCGAGGCCGTCGACGACGCGCTCGGGCGCTGCCGCAGCGGCTCCGGGCCGATCCTGCTGGAGGCACACACGTACCGGTGGCAAGGCCATTACGAGGGCGACGCCCAGCCGTACAAGCCGGAGGCCGAGGTCACCAATTGGAAGGCGCGTGACCCGCTGGTGCTCGAACGCGGGCGGCTGGTCGTCGCGGGGGAGGCCACCGCCGAAGACCTGGACGCGGCGGTGCGCGGTGCCGAGGACATCGTCGAACGCGCGGTCAGCGATGCCCGGCAGGCAGACGACCCGGACCCGATGGAGGCATACGCTGATGTCCTCATCAACGCCTGAGACCGTCGCGGCGGCGACCCGCTACCTGGACGCGATCACCCAGGGCCTGGCCGACGCGCTGGCCGAAGACGAGCATGTCGTCCTGATTGGGATCGACGTCGGCGCCGGTGGCGGGATCTTTGCGGCGACGCGCGGGCTCCACGAGCGCTTCGGCCCCGAGCGCGTACTGGACACGCCGATCAGCGAGATGGGGTACGTCGGCGCGGCGGTGGGCGCGGCCATGACCGGTCTGCGCCCAATCGTGGAGATCATGTTCATGGACTTCGTGACCGTGTGCCTGGACCCGATCGTCAACCAGGCCGCGAAACTCCCGTATATGACCGCCGGCGCGCTGTCGGTGCCGATCGTGTTCCGCACCCAGACCGGCGCCGGCCGGAGCGCCGGCGCCCAACATTCGCAGTCGCTGGAGGTGATGTTCGCCCACGTGCCGGGACTCAAGGTGGTGATGCCGGCGACGGTGACCGATGCGCACGATCTGCTGCTGGACTCGGTGCGCGACCCCAACCCGGTGCTGTTCATCGAGAACCGGCGCCTCTACGGGATGCGCGGCGAGCTCGATCAGGACCCGTTGCCGCTGGGGCGCGCCCGGATCGCCCGGGCGGGCGACGAGGTCACCGTGGTCACGTGGGGGCAGTCGCTGCGCGAGTGCCTCGCCGCCGCCGACCGCAGCGAGGTGTCGCTGGAGGTGCTCGACCTGCGCTCTCTCGTGCCCCTGGACATCGAGACGGTGCTGGAGTCGGTCTCCCGCACCGGCCGGCTGCTGGTGGTTCACGAGGCGGTCCAGGACTTCGGCGCCGGCGCCGAGATCGCGGCACGGGTCGCCGACGAGCTGTTCGATGAGCTGCTCACCCCGGTGCGGCGACTCGGTGCGCCGGCGGTGCCGATGCCGTTCAGCCCGCTCCTGGAGCGGTCGTTGCTCCCCAATGCGGACGCGATCGCCGAGGCGGCCACGTCGCTCCGCAAAGAGGGGTAACCGGTTCCACTAAGGTGAAAGGATCCGTGCGCGGTCGTCGCGCCGAGAATGGAAGGTCCCGGTGCACGAAGAGGTATTCATCAATCAACCGGTCCGTGTAGCCCGGGCCTACCAGCAGCTCGCCGATGTCCTGCGGGATCGGATCCAGAACGGCTCCCTGAGCGAAGGTGACCGTCTCCCGTCCGAGCAGGCGATCGCGCGTCAGGCCGGAGTCAGCCGGTCCACCGTGCGCGAGGCGCTGCGGACCCTCCAGGAGGCGGGGCTGATCGAGCGCACGAGCCCGAAGGTGATGGTGGTCAGTCCTCACCGGGACGAGCCGGCGCACCGCGAGCTGGCGGCGGTCATGCGCCGACGGAAGGTGACCTTCCGCCACCTCCACGAGGCGCTGCTGGTGATCGATCCGGAGCTGACCCGCCTCGCCACCGAGCGGATCGATGCCGCCGGAGTCCGGTCCCTGCGCGACAACCTCGACGCTCAGCAGCGATGCCTGGAGGACTTCGTCGAATGGTCACTGCTCGATGACGAACTGCACACCATGATCGCCGAGATGAGCGGCAACCCGGCCCTGATCGTTGCCCGCACGCCGATCAGCAAGCTGCTGCTGCCGGTGCTCTACCGGTTCATGCGCTCGTCGACCCTGACCGTGGCGGCACTGCGCTACCACCATCGCATCCTGGCTGAGATCGAGGCGCGCGACTCCGGCCTGGCGGCGGCGGTCATGCGCCGCCACGTCAACGACTTCCGGATCGCCTGGGAGAAGTCCGGCCTCGATCTGGATCTGCCGATCGCCGACGGCGCGAACGAGCCGTTGGTGGGCGGTCATCTGAGCGTCGCCGGCCCACTGTAGGACTTCCAACCGGGCGCCGGCGCTGGCCGTGCCCGCCGCGGACGCGGGGGTAGCGTCGGGGGCGTCTCCCGATGGCGGTCACCTCTCATCTCGCAGGAGCCCCACGGCCGTCTCCGGCGGTGACCGCATCGCCCCCGTCGATCTGGCGGGAGCGCGCGGCCGAGTTCGCCGTCGAGGTGGTCGCTCCGCTGGGCATGGTCCTGGACCGGATGGAGCCCGCCGCCAGCTGGGCGGGCCTCGCGCCGCTCGCCGAGTTCATCGAGCTCGCCACCGAGGAGGGCTTCACCCGGCTCACCGACCGGATCGCGGACGGCGGCGCCGGCCTGTCGCGCGCGGCTGAGTACGAGGTGTTGGAGACGCTCGCCACCGCCGACGCCGGGCTCACCGCCGTGCTGACGGACATCCCGCTCCCGTTCCGGCTCGCCCGCCGGGGGCCCATTCAACTGGGGCGCCGCCTCGGCGGAGCGCACCTGGCGGACGGCCGGGCCGGCCAAGCCGGATGCATCATCGCGTTGCCCGGCGTGCCCCTCCAGCTCTGCCGCGACGAGGCCGGATGGCGGCTGAACGGAGCCGCGCCGGAGACCACGGCCGGCTCCGTCGCCACACACGCCGTCATCCCATGTGCGACAGGGCGATTCGGGACGACGGCGATGGTGGCGATCGTGGCGCTGAACCGCGAGGGCGTGTGGCGGACGCCGCCCGCGCCCTCTCCGGGACTACGCGGCCGGATTCCGGGCCGCCTGGTCTTCGACCATATGCGCCTCGAACCCGAGGAGGTGCTCGGCGAACGCCATGGCGGAGACCGGATGGCGGCGTCACTGCACGCGATCGATGATCTCAGCGCAGCCGTCGGTTGCATCGGCGTGGCGCGCGCCGCCTACGAGGGCGCGGCGCGATGGCGAGCCGAACGCGGACTGGAGGCGACCCGCCGGCTGGCCCGCATGCGAGGTGAGCTCGAAACGGCTCGTGTGGGGGTGCGCACGGTGCACGGCCGCGAGTACGCCCGGCTCGACACCGGTGAGGCGATGTCCGGACCCCAAGCGCTGGGCGCCCGCACGCTGGCCGCGCAGACCGCGATGTCATTGGCGCGCAGCGCCATCGCGCTGTGCGGTGCCGAGGCGGGTGGCGACGACGGGGTGGCCCATCGCGACGGCACGCGCTTTCAGCCGGCGAAGCTCCTGCGGGACGCCACCGCCGGCAGCCCGGCCGGGCACGGCCGCATCCGTCCCGAGGCGGCAACCGCCGCTCGACCTCAACACATGGGGAGCCTCCAATGGGCTACGTGAAGACCGCAGGGGAGATCGGCCGGATCGAACACGCGCTGAGTCATCCTCGCTTCGTCAACGGGGAGATGCTCTCGATCGACTTCCTGACCGATCCGGAGGTGGTGGCCGAGATTCTGCCGCCGCCGCTGGAGCCCGGCACCACCCCGGCGGTCAACGCGATGATCGGCCGCTGGCAGTCCAACTGCGTCGGCGACTTCTGCGGAGGCGCCATCTACCTCGAGGCCCGCCACGAGGGCGTCGAAGGGCGCTACGTGCTGGCGATGTGGATGGACGGCGACGTACCGACGATCTACGGCCGCGATGTCTTCGGCGAGCCCAAGAAGCTGGCCGAGAGCCGATTGCACCGCCGCGGCGACCAGTACACGGCGTGGCTGGAGCGGGATGGCGTGCGGCTGCTCGAGCTCACTGCCGAGCTACCGGAGGATCGCAGACCGGGCGAGGCCGGAGGCGTCAACTTCAACTTCAAGGCCCGGCCGGCGGCCGACGGCGTCGGACTTGAGGAGGACGCGATCCTGACGCTGGCCCGGTTTCAGACGACGATCCGGGTGCACCGGGTCGGCAGCGGTACGGTGACCCTGCAGGGCACGGTGCACGACCCGGTCGACACGCTGCCGGTGCGGTCGGTCACTGGGGCGACGTACCTCGAATGCGACCTGATCGGCCGCTGTGAGGCGGTCGCCAGGGTGCCGGCCGACGTGTTCCTGCCCTACCACTACGGCCGTCACGACGACTGGAGCGCGCTGGACACCGAGCGGGCGTTGCCGGCGGCGGTGGGCTGAGGGCTGATGGACGGGGTGCTGATCGCCGGCGCCGGGATGACCCGGTTCGCCAAGTCGGCGGCCAGCCTGCGCGCACTGGCCGCCGAGGCGGTGGCCGCGGCGCTGGCCGACGCCGGCCTCGCCGCCGACCAGCTCCAGGCGGCGTACGTCGGCAATGCGGTGGCCGGGCTGGTCACGGGACAGGAGATGATCCGGGGCCAGGTCATGCTTCGCACCGTCGGAATCGAGGGCATCCCGATCTTCAACGTGGAGAACGCCTGCGCGTCCTCGTCGAGCGCGCTGCACCTGGCGTGCGTCTCGGTCGCCTCCGGACAGCACGACGCGGTGCTGTGCCTGGGCGCCGAGAAGCTCACCCACGAGGACAGGACGGTCGGAATGGCGGCGATCGGGACCGCCGTCGACGTCGAGCTCCAAGCCGAGGCCGCCAGGCAAGCCACCGGGCGACCACGGTCCTTCTTCATGGACATCTATGCCGGGATGGCCCGCGACTACATGGCCCGGTCCGGAGCGACCGCCGAGGACTTCGCCGCAGTCGTGGTCAAGAACCAGCACAACGGCGGCCTGAACCCGCGCGCCCAGTACGGCGGCGAGCTGCGCGTGACCGATGTACTGGCCAGCCGGACGATCGTCGATCCGCTCACCCTGCTGATGTGTTCGCCGATCTCCGACGGGGCCGCCGCGGTCGTTCTCGTGTCCGAGCGGGCTGCGGCCCGGCTCGGTGCCCGCGGCCCCCGGATCCGGGCGTCCGTGGTGCGGTCGGGCTACCGCCACGACGCCGGCGATGTCCGCGCCGGCGCCGCCGCCCACGCCGCGCAGGCCGCCTACGCCGAGGCGGGACTCGGCCCCAGCGAGCTCTCCTGCGTCGAGGTGCACGATGCCAGCGCACCCGCGGAGCTGATGATCTACGAGGAGATCGGACTGGCCGATCCAGGTGAGGGGCCGGCGCTCCTCGCCTCCGGCATGACCCGGCTCGGCGGTGCGCGGCCGGTCAACACCAGTGGCGGCCTGCTCAGCAAGGGTCATCCGATTGGGGCAACCGGGGTGGCGCAGATCTGCGAGGCGACCTGGCAACTGCGCGGGGAGGCCGGGGCTCGCCAGGTTCCCGGCGCCCGTGTGGCGCTGACCCAGAACGGCGGTGGCTGGCTGGAGGACGACTCGGCGGCGATGGCCGTCCACGTTCTCACGTCCGATTGAGCATGGACCTCGTCCACGAGTTCACGATGTCAGCGGAGCTCGCCCCGTCGATCGCGATCGGCCCCGGGCCGTTCGGCGATCGCCGCATCCGCAAGGTCATGGGCGGATCCGTGACCGGAGAGCGCATCCGCGGGACCGTCGACACCGGCGGGGGCGACTGGATCCTGACCGGCGACGACGGCTACGGCCGCCTCGACGTCCGCCTGACGATCAGGACAGACGACGGCGCGCATCTGTATGTGCAGTACTTCGGCGTCATCGAGTACACCGCCGCGGCGGTGGCGGCCAACGCGGGCGAGAGGTCAACCGATTTCGCGGAGCACTACTTCCGGATCGTACCGCGGATCGAGACCGGCGACGAGCGCTACCGCTGGGTGAACCGGTCGGTGTTCGTTGGAGAGGGCCGGCTCCACCCGGGACCGGTGGTGGAGTACCGCGTCGCCCGGGTGACCTGAGCTCGTCAGCTCGCCGGCCTGCCCTCGCCCGGAGCGCCAGTCGCCGTGGCTTCGCCGAGCGCGCCCGTGAGGTCAGCCACCTCCGGGGCTGCGCCCGTCAGATAGGCCTGCTCGACCTCGGCCATCCGCTCGCGCGCCTCGTCGCCGGTGAGCGAGAGCACCACCCGCCCGCGCCGCATGACGATGGCCCGGTCGGCATACCGCAGCGCCTTGTGGGCGTGCTGTTCGACCATCAGCACCCCGGTGCCGTCCTCCTTGGCGGCGGAGCGAACCGCCTGCAGCAGCCGCTCGACCACGAGCGGGGCCAGCCCCAGCGACAGCTCGTCGGCGAGCAGCACCTTCGGCTGGCGGGCCAGCGCCCGCGCCAGCGTGAGCATCTGCTGCTCGCCACCGGAGAGCAGGCCGCCGCGAACCGACAGGCGCCTCTCGAGCTCCGGGAACAGCCGGCACGCGTCCGTGGGGTCGAGCCCGGCAACGCGGAGGTTGTCCCGTGTCGACAGCGCCTTGAACACCGAGCGCCCCTCGGTCACGTAGGACATCCCCTGCTGGGCGCGGCGATACAGGGGGTCCTTGCACGGGCGGTCGCCGATCAGCACCTCGCCGGAGATGACCGGCAGCTCGCCGCTGAGAGTCAGCATCGTCGTCGTCTTTCCGGCGCCGTTCGGTCCGAGCAGGCACACGACCTCGCCCTCGCCGACGACGAGGTCCAGGTCATGGACGACGGGCTGCCCGGCGTACCCGGTGCACATCTTCCGGGCTTCGATCACCGCGGTCATCGCCGTACCTCCGGCACCCGGTGCGGATCGCCCGCCGGTTCGCCCGTCGCCGCCTCCGACTCCTCGGCGGGACCGACCTCGGCGTCGCCGAGGTAGGCGGCGATCACCGCCGGGTCCCGGCGGACCTCCTCCGGGGACCCCTGGCTGATCTTGCGACCGAAGTCGAGCACGACCACCTCGTCGCAGACCGACATGACGAAGTTCATGTCGTGCTCCACGAGCAGGATGCCCATCCCCCACTCCGACGCCAGGCGTCTGACCACGTGGGCCAGCTCGGCCGACTCGACGTCCCCAAGACCGGCCGCCGGCTCGTCGAGGAGCAGGATCCCCGGCCGGGTGGCCACGGCGCGAGCGATCGCCAGCAGCCGGCGCTGGCCGTAGGGCAGGTCCTCGACGAGGCGGTCGAGGTCCTCCTCGAGGCGGAACTCCTTGATCGCGCTGACCACCTGACCAGGCAGCGGCGGCGCGAACGGGTAGACGAGATCGCGGACGTAGGAGAGCGCGTCGCGCGGGTCGCTCGCCGCACGCAGGTTGTCGAACACCGTGGAGTCCTCGAACAGCTCCAGCGACTGGAAGGAGCGGCCGAGCCCGGCCTGGGCGCGGCGCACCGGAGACCAGCGGTCGATCACGGTGCCGTCGAGGCGCAAGGTGCCCTCGGCCCGGGTGAACCCGGTGACCGCGTCGATCAACGTCGTCTTACCGGCGCCGTTGGGGCCGATCAGGCCGACGACAGTCTCCGGCCTGACGGTCAGCGACACGTCATCGACCGCGACCGTGCCGCCGAACCGAACCGTGATGTTGGTGGCCTCCAGCGTCTGCGGAGTGACCTTCTCCACCTCCTCGAACGGGGGAAGCGTCACCTTGGGGCGCGGCCGCGGTGCCAGGAACCGCAGGCGCCTCGCCAGCTTCGCCCGCACCCAGGCGATCTGAGCGATCGACTCCTTGGCGATCCCGTTCTGGTTGAGCAACACCAACCCGATGATCGAGACGCCGCCGATCAGCGGCACCCACTTGGCGAGACCGGGGCTGATCGACTGCAGGATCTGCTGATCCACTCCCCCCGGAGCCAGGGTGCCGCCGATCGCCGGTCCAATCAGGTATCCGATGCCGCCGACCACGGCGAGGCCGACATCGGTGATCGAGGTGAAGTTGGTGAAGGTCGGGTAGGTCACCGCCGTCGAGGTGAACGCGATGAGGATCCCGCCCAGGGCGGCGATCGCCGCCGACAGGCCGAACGCGTAGAGCTTCACGCCCCGGACGCTGATCCCCAGCGCGGCGGCGGCGCGCTCGTTGGTCCGCACCGCGATCATCCGGCGGCCGGTGCGGCCGCGCCGGACGTTGGCCACCGCCAGCGCAACGATCACGAAGCAGGCGACCACGAAGAACCCGTAGCGAGACGGATGCGGAGCGGCGTTGATGTTGAGCCCCAGCAGGCTCGGCGATTTGATGATCGTGCCGGAGACGCCTCCGGTCAGGTTCTGGTTGTCGAACAGGATCAGCTCGATCGCCGTCCCCAGGCCAAGCGTGACGATCGCCAGGTTGATGCCGCGGGCGCGCACCGCCGGAATCGCGAACAGAACGCCGAGCGGGACGGTCGCCGCGACGCCGGTCACCACCCCGAGCCAGAACGGCAGGCCGTCCGCCGACATGAGCCGGCCGGCCACGTAGGCACCGAACCCGGCGATCGCGAACTGCGCCAGCGACAGCTGTCCGGCGTAGCCGGTCAGCACGACGATCGACAGCAACACCATCGCCACGCAGAACGTGACCGTGAAGGCGTTGATCCAGATCGCCGGCGTGATCCCAATCAGCACCAGCGCCAGCACGGTGCCGAACGTCAGCGCCGGCCAGTTGGGGCGGCCGCTGCCGATCGTCGGCAACCGCTGAAGCAGGTAGTCGCGCAGCGGAAGCGCCTGTCCCCGGATCAGCATCCAGACGACGATGATGAGGAACGGAATTGAGTCGCCGACGCCCGGCTGGGTGATGTAGCGGTTGGCCTCGGTCTGGGCGATGCCCATCAGCAGGCCGGCGATGAAGGCGATGGGGAACGAGCGAAAGCCCGCCACCAGGGCCGCGGCCGTGGCCGCCAGGACGATGTTGGTGAGGACGGTGGGCTGCAGGGTGACGATCGGCACGATCAGGATTGCGGCGAGGCCGGCCAGCCCGGAGCCGAGCGCCCAGTTGATCGTCGCCACCCGGTCCGGTGACCAGCCGAGCGACGCGGCGGCGCGCTCGTTCTCGGCGACCGCGGAGGTGCCCAGCCCGAAGCGCGTGTAGCGGTAGAGCAGCCACAGCCCGAGCGTCAGCGCGAGGGCGATCGCCAGCAGGATCACGCGGTCCTCGGAGATGACGATCCCCCCGCTGATGTGCCAGATGCTGGCGGGCAGCGCGGTGGGGACGAAGATGGGGTTCGATTGGTACTTGAGGATGGCGATCGCCTGGATCGTCACCATCACCCCGAGGGTGGCGATGACGCGAACGATCGGCGACACGTGGCGCAGCGGTCGCATGATCAGCAGGTGGACGAGCGCACCGACGAGCGACGCGGCGATCACGCCGCAGATGAGGGATGGCACGAAGGCCCACCCGGAGTTGGTGGCGAGCTCGTACTCGACATAGGCCGCGACCATGCCGATGGCCCCCAGGCCGAAGTTGAGCACGCCGGACCCGCGGTAGATGACGATCAGCCCCTGCGACGCAAGGGCGTAGAGCGCGCCGACACCGAAGCCCAGGAGCGCGAAACGTATGACTTCCTGCATGTCCTCAATCTCCCGAGTTCGAAGAGTTCACCCCGGTCCCGGGCACGACCGCGCCCGGGACCGGAGCGAGAGCACCTGCCGCTACTTCCCCTCGGCGAGGGCCGACACGTCCTGGAACGAGTTGGTGAGCGGCACGATCTTGCCGTTCGCGACCTTGCTGAAGACAACCGACTTGTTGAAGATGCGGTTGTAGCCCTTGGGGCCGCCGAGCTTGTTCCACGGCTCGGCGAAGTTGATCGGCGGGATCATCCCCGGGAGGTTGACCTTCGCCGTCGACGCCGCCTTGTAGAACGCGTCCGCCGTGATCGGCCCCTTCATCCTGGACACGATCTGCTTGAACGCCTGATAGGCGGTCCAGGTGCCGAGTCCGCCGAGGCTGTTGTAGTCCTGCGTCGGATCCGCGTTGTACTGCTTCAGAGCGGCGCGGTAGTCGGCCCATTGCGGCAGCGCGATGTCCGGGTACATGCCGGCGATCACGTCGCCGTTGGTGGCCTGGGTGAACCCCTTGATGGAGATGGCATCGAGGTTGCCCTGCGGGCCGTACATCCGAGCGGTGCTGCCTGACTGCGTGAAGGCGGCGTTCCATGCGACGTACGGCGTCTCGGACACCACCATCAACAAGCAGTCCGTGCCGCCGGAGGTCGCCTCCGCCACCTGGGAGCTGTAGTCCTTCGCCGTTGCGGGAAGGGACACGTACTTGTAGATCTTCGTGTGCAGGGCGTTCGCCGCGTTGGTCATCAGCGGCTCAAACGACTCCGCGCCCTGGATGATCACGCCGACCATGTGCTTGCACCCGTCCTGCTGGGCCTTCTGCACCGCGCCGACCGCGTACAGCGGCTGGTTGCCCAACGGGAACGAGTCCGGGCTGGTCAGCTCGCTGGCCGAGACGGCACAGCAGTTGCCGAAGTACGGGATGTGGGCGGCCGCCAGGATCGGGATGATCGCGTCACCGGTGAAGGTGAACGACCCGTTCACGGCGACCGCGTGCGCGGCAACCGCCGCCCGGGCGCATGCTGCTGCGGCCGTCGGTGTTCCCTGGCCGTCGCAGAAGTGCTCCTGGATGGGGTGGCCGTTGATCCCTCCGTGAGCGTTGATCCACGCCGCCGATACGCGCGCGGTCTCCTCGATGTTCTTGTACTGCGGTCCCTGCGTGTTGACGTCGGCGATCGTGTACGTGACGATCGGCGAGCCGGTGGCATTCTGGGCCGCGGCCTGCGAGGTGGAGGCCGATCCGGAGCTTGTGCTCGCCGCCGCACCGCCGCCCGCACTGGAACTGCTGTTGGAACTGCTTCCGCAAGCGGCCAGGACGAGCGCCGCGACCAGGCTGACGACGACAACCGCGCCGTGCCATCGGGACCGGCGCTTCGGCGCCCCGATGCTCCTCTTTGATGGCATCTGCCAAACCTCCTGCGGGTCTCAGCGCGGCTGTCCGTCGGCGCGCCGGTGGATACGGATGAGGGCACATTAGGCGCGTGTCTGTTAACAGGAGAGAGCTTTGACAGTGCCCGCTGGAGATTTCACGAAGCATCGGTTTGGCACGCTTTTCGCCGACATCCCGCGGGCGCGAAGCTAGGAGAGCAGCCCCCGCCAAACGATTTGAGGAGCGACCTCGTGGAACCGGCCGCATTCGCCGCCTGCTTTTCCCAGCCGATTGGCCCGGGAGGCGCCTATGGTCCGCCGCCATACCTGTATCGCGGCGTGGAGGACATCTTCATTGCGTTCGAAGCCGACCGCGACAACGTGGAATCGCTGCTGCCTCCGGGATTGGAGGCAGCCGACGACGCCCCGGTGTGCATCGCGTGGGGGCGGCGGATCCCGTTCTCGAGCTTCGGGCCCTACAACGAGGCCTACGTCATGATCCGCGTCACCCTGGACGGTGAGACGTACCTCTACCAGCCGTTCATCTTCACCGACAACGAGATCCCGCTCGTCGCCGGCCGCGAGATCTGGGGTTACGCCAAGAAGCTGGCCGTGATGGAACGCACGTCGGGCGGTGCCGGCCAGCCGTTCGGGGAGCAGATGTTGTTCACCGTCGAGCGGCCCCGCGCGCAGCGCCTCATGACGATGTCGATCGTCTGCGAGACCCTCGCCGATCCGGCATCGCTCGAGGACCTGCCGGTCCTGTCGATGCGTCTGATTCCCAATGCAGAAGCCGGACGGCTCCCGTCGGTGTGCGAGCTCGTCCGGCTTGATGTCAGCGCCGCGTTGCGCCGTAGCGCCGATGACCGGCCGATGCTGTTCACCGGCCGGGCGTCCCTCTCGATGGACGGGATGTCCGCCGTCGACCCCTGGCATCTTCTCGCGCCGACCCGGGTGCTGCAGGGCTGGTTCGGGGTGTACGACTTCGAGCTCACCCACGGCGTTGTCGTCAAGAACTACCTCGACGAGCCGGCCGTCGCCTCAGCGTCGCAGGGAGACCGTCACGTCACCGCGGGTGACGGTCACCGATCTCGCTGAACCCGCCGACAGCACGTCTCGGATCCATCCAAGCCCCTGTCTGGCTCCGAGCGGATAGACGGGGGCGATCGGGTTCTCGGCCTCGTACATGCGGTCGACATCGGGCCCGGGGATGAGGTAGCGCAGCAGCAGCTCCTCGTCGGAGAGCCGCTCGCCGTACTCACGCCGGATCTCGGCGAGCGATGGCTGGGCCGGCGGAGTTTCGCGCACCGTGCGCCCCCGCTCGGTGGAGAACGCCCGGTCAAGCAGGTCCTGGTCGAGGGGACCGGGCGGCGGACCGTAATGCCCCGCGAGGAACATCAGGTTCTCATCCGGGATCGTCCGGTAGCGCTCGCCTCCGACGACGTTGAGGAGCGCCTGGATTCCGACCAGCTGCGAGAAGGGGGTGGCCATGATCGGGTAGCCCATCTCGGCTCGGACCCTCACGGCCTCCTCGAGCACGGCGGGAAGCCGATCCTCCATTCCGTAGGTCACGAGCTGATTGCGCAGCGTGCCGGTCATCCCCCCGGGGAACTGCTGCTGGACGGCGGCGACGCTGTACTCCACCGGAGCGCCGATGTGATGGCCGTCCTGCCGGGCCAACGCCGCGAAATGGTCGGACACCTCGGCCAGCCGGCTGTCGTCGAGCGTCACCTCGTGGCCGAGGCGGCGCATGTTGTCCACCGCCATCACCGTCGAGGGCATCGACGGGCCGTTGGCCAGCGATTCGACCGCGGTGTGGAGAATGTGCACCCCCTCCTCCACACCGATGATGTGGTTGAGCGTCCCCATCGCAGTCTTGTTGTGGAAGTGGGACTCGAGCGTCGTGTCCGGCGCGGTCTGGCGCATGAGCCGGATCCATGTGCGGGCGCGCTCGGGGTGCAACACGCCCGCCTCGTCGCCGAGGATGATCGTCGCCGGAGCGTCGCTCGCGGCGAACCGCTCGATGATCCGCGCGTAGTGCCCGTCGGTGTGGACCGGCGACAGGCTGAAGTTGACCTGGGGCGACGGCTCCATTCCGGCGTCCCGGGCGATGGCCGCAACGTGCAGCATCTGGTCGACGTTGTGGAGGCAGTCGAAGATCCAGAAGCTGCGGATGCCATGTCGGGCGAGCGTGCGCACCCACAGCTCGACGATTGCGTCCGGCGTGATCCCCATACCGACCACCCCGTTTGAGCGGGTGCCCGCCCGCAGTGGCGTGCGGGGGAATGCAGCACGCACAGCATCGAGGCCGGCCCACGGGTCCTCGACGTTGTAGCGGACCTGGACCTCGAAGGGGGAGCTGCCGGTGAGGTCGACGACGCGGTAGCCGGTCGAATCGATCGCCTCGGCCACGGGCAGGATGTGCCCGGCACGGATCCGCATCCCCCACAGGCTCTGCTGACCGTCGCGGAGTGACTGGTCGATGAACTCGATCCGCGCCATCAGGCCGCCACCCGGGGACTCCAGCTCGGCACGAACGTCTCCTCGAGCCACCGGGTGTGCACCCGGCCGCTCCGGACGTCAGGATGAGCGAGCACGTCCATCACGAAGCCGGCCGTGGTGGGCACGCCTGCGACGTGCAGGTCGCCGAGGGCGCCGCGCAACCGCTCGAGCGCCTCGAGGCGGTCACGGGCGTGCACGATCACCTTGGCCAGCAACGAGTCGTAGTACGGCGTGATCGTCCACCCCGGGAAGCAGGCGGTGTCGACGCGCACCCCGGGCCCGGACGGCTGCACCCAACGCTCGAGCGTGCCGGGCGCCGGCATGAACCCCCGGGACGGACTCTCAGCGTTGATCCGCGCCTCGATCGCGTGACCGGCGGGCGCGACATCGGCCTGGGTCACCGACAGCGGCGCGCCGCCGGCGATCCGCAACTGCTCGCGAACGACGTCGACCCCGGTGACCATCTCGGACACCGGATGCTCGACCTGCAGCCGGGCGTTGATCTCGAGAAACGCCGAGGTGGCCCGCTCGGCGTCGACGAGGAACTCGCAGGTTGCCGCGCCCTGGTAATCCATGGATCCGATCAGCCGCGTGGCAGCGTCGAGCACATCATCGCCGATCCCGGGAGCCAATCCGTCCGCAGGCGCCTCCTCGACCAGCTTCTGATACCGGCGCTGCAGCGTGCAGTCGCGATGTCCGAGATGGATGACCTTTCCCTGGCCGTCGGCCAGCACCTGCACCTCGACGTGGCGGGCGCTGGTCACGAAGCGCTCCATGAACAGGCGGCCGTCGCCGAACGCCTGCTGGGCCTCGGCGGCCGCCGCGGTGAAGACCGCCGGCATCTCCCCTGGGCCCTGTACCCGCCGCATCCCGCGGCCGCCACCACCGGCGGCCGCCTTGAGCAGGACCGGGTAACCCAGCTGGTCGGCCACCTCCCGTGCCTCCCGCGCGGAGGCCAGCAGGTCGGATCCATCGCCGATGGGGATCCCGAGCGCGCGCGCCGCCGCCCGCGCGGTGGCCTTGTCACCGCTGCGCCGCATCGCCGCCGCCGACGGCCCGACGAAGGTGACGCCGGCCTCCGCACACGCCTCGGGCAGCTCCGGCCGTTCCGACACGAACCCGTACCCGGGATGCAGGGCGTCGCAGCCGGTGACGGTCGCGGCGGCGAGCAGGCGGTCGATGTCGAGGTAGCTCTCGGTGGCGGGCGCCGGGCCGATGCAGATGGCGCGATCGGCGAGCTGGGCGCCCAGGCTGCCGCGATCGGCGTCGGAGACCGCCAGCACCGCCTCGAGTCCTTCGGCGTGACAGGCGCGTGCGATTCGCACGGCGATCTCTCCACGGTTCGCGATCAGCACGCGACGGAGCACCGCTATCTCTACGCCTCGGCGTCGACGACGACGAGCACCTGGCCGAACTCGACGGCCTGCCCGTTCTCGGCCAGGACGGCGCTGACCGTCCCGGACACCGGCGCGGTCACGTGGCTCATCAGCTTCATCACCTCGACGATGGCGACGGTCTCGCCGGCGGCGACGGGACTGCCGACCTCCACGAACGGCGGTGCTCCGGGCGAGGGTGCCCGCCAGAACAGCCCCACCGACGGAGCGGTGATCTGGGTCCCGGGCGGGATCTCGATCGCGCCATTGGAGCCCGCCGACGCCGCGGACACGGGGGGTGCAGACGCGGCGGGCGCAGATGGGGGCGGCGCCGCCTCCGGGGCCGGCGGCGGGACAGCCCCGGCCGGTTGAGGAGCGGACGGCGGGGGCGGCCCGTCGCTTGATCCCAGGCGCGAGACGTGCAGGCGGTCGCCGCCGATCATCACCGTCATCTCCTGCCAATCGCTCTGGTCGAACGCCTGGAGCAGCGCCTTCATCACATCCTCTTCCAACTGCCAACCTCCAACGGGCTCTTGTATCGGCGACCACCTCGACGGGCGCGACTGGACTGCCGCGGCGGGCCGCAGTCATTGTGCTCGGTTACACCCCGCCAGGTCCAGGGAGCGCGCGGCTCGGCTGGAGGTTTCCCAAACCGCCGAGCCCCCGTCATCAAGCGTTCCGCGTCCGTGACCGATCATCGGCGCATGGATTTTCAGCCGACCGAGCGCGCGCTTGACTTCGCTGACCGGCTGCAGGCGGCCTGACGGCGATGGACACGCTCGACGGCACCGACGTAGTCCAGACCGCGGCCCAGGCGGCGGCCCTTCCCCGGGCTCCGCTGGTGGTGCTGGAGGCGCTGGAGGGCTGGCTGGACGAGCGTGGGCTCGGCTCAGGGCCGCTCAGGGCGTCGCGGCTTCCGGGAGGGCACTCGAACGTGACGATGCTGATCCGGCGGCCTGGGTTGGAGGTGGTCCTGCGACGTGCGCCACGGCCACCACTCCCACCCGGAGCGCATGACATCGTGCGTGAGGCACGCGTCCTCCGCGGACTGGAGACGACCGCCGTCCCGGTGCCCCGGATCATCGACACATGCGAGTCCGAGGCGGTGCTGGGGGCACCGTTCGTGCTCATGGAGTACGTCCCGGGACTCGTGCTCGACGCGAGCCTGCCGCCGGAGCTGGAGCCGACCGCGGAGCGGCGGCGGGCCGCCCAGGCGTTCATCGACACCCTGGTCTCCGTCCATGCCGTCGACATCACCGCTGCCGGACTCGCCTGGCTGGGACGACCGGGCAGCTACCTCGAGCGTCAGCTGCGCCGCTTCAGCGGCTCCTGGCAGATCAGCCGCACCCGCCAGGTGAAGGCCATGACCGCGCTCGAACGCCAGCTGCGGGCGGGCCTGCCCCGGGACTACCAGACCACGCTGATCCACGGCGACGCCCGGCTCGGCAACGCGATCTTCGCCGCGGATCCTCCGGCACGGGTGGCGGCGCTGATCGACTGGGAGATGGCGACCCTGGGTGACCCGCTGGCGGATCTCGGCTACCTGTCGGCGGCCTGGACCGATCGCGGCCAGACCGACACCCCGTTGTTTCACCTGTCGCCGGTCACCGCGCTCGAGGGCTTCCCCACCCTCTCAGAGCTCATCGAGCGCTACGAGCGCCGGAGCGGTCGCAGCGCCGATGACCTCCCCTGGTACACCGCCCTGGCGTGCTGGAAGTCAGCGGTGTTCATGGAGGGCAACTACCGCCGGGCGCTCAGCGGCAACTCCGACGACCCGTTCGCCCTCGGCTTTCGCACCGGGGTCGAGGAGCTGGCGGAGCTCGGCCTGAGCGCTCTGCGCTAAGCGCCCGGGACTGGGCCTCATTGACCGTACGGGCGGTCAGTCACTAGTCTGGTCGGCGGGATGACCGCCATCCGAGAACCGACCGACGAGCAGCGGATGCTGAGGGACATGGTGCGGGCGTTCGCGCGTGAGGAGGTCGCTCCGCTGGCACGGACGATCGACCGTGAAGAGCGATTTCCAACCGAGAGCTGGGTGCGCGGCGCCGAACTCGGTCTGCTGGGGATGGCCGCCCCGGAGGCCTACGGCGGCACGGGGCTGGGGCTGACCGAGCGGTGCATCGTCGGGGAGGAGCTGTCCGCGGTGTGCGTCTCGACCGCGGCGACGATCCTGCATCAGGCTGACCTCGTGGTCCCCCGCCTCGTCCGCCACGGCACGCCGGACCAGCAGGCGCGATGGCTGCCGGGCCTGTGCGACGGATCGATCATCGGCTGCCTCGCGATGACCGAGCCTGAGGCGGGGTCGGATGTGATGAGCATGCGCACCCGCGCAACGAGGACGGGGACCGGATGGGTCCTGGATGGCGCCAAGACGTTCATCACCAGTGCCCCGGTCGCCGACCTCGCGCTCGTCTACGCCTGCACGGGACCTCACGGCAGTCGCGAGTTGGGGCTGTTCGCGGTCGAGTGCGACCGCGAAGGGATCACCCGCGGCCGGACGTTTCACAAGATGGGCTGGCATGGCTCGCCCACCGGCGAGCTCGTCCTCGACAGCTGCGAGGTCCCGGAAGAGAACCTGATCGGCGCTCGGGACGAGGGGCGGGCCATCATGTTCGCGGGCCTCAACAGCGAGCGGGTCGTGATGGCGGCCGAGTGCGTGGGGCTGGCGCAGGGCGCGCTCGATGCGGCGCTGGCCTACGCCCGGCAGCGCCGCCAGTTTGGGCGGCCGATCGGCGATTTCCAGCTGATCCAGGGCAAGCTGGCGACGATGTACACGGAGATCGAGGCCTGCCGCGCGCTCGTCGCCCAGTGCGCGACCGCCGCCGACGCCGGCCGGGAGCACGAGCTCACGCTGCAGTCGGCCGCCTGCAAGCTGTTCGGAGCGGATATGGCCATGCGAGCCAGCACGGAGGCGGTCCAGATCCTGGGGGGCTACGGCTACACTGACGAATTCCCCGTGGAACGGTTCATGCGTGATGCCAAGCTGATGCAGATCGGCGGCGGCACCTCCGAGATCCAGCAGCACGTCATCGCCCGAGGCCTTCTCCGCAGATCACCGGGAGCGTCCGGGTGAGCGCGATCCGTCAGGAGCGGCGCAACCGCAAGGCCGAGATCGTCCGCTGCTTCGCCGAGCTGGTCGCCGAGCGCGGCTATGACGCGGTCAGCCTTCGAGACGTCGCCGAAGCGCTCGAGATGAGCAAGGGCACGATCCTGCACCACTTCGGCAGCAAGGATCGGCTGCTCGAGCAGGTCCACTCCGACTACATGCAGCGCCGCCTGGCCGAGGCCCACGCGTTTCTGGCCGAGCTTGACTCTCCTGCCGATCAGGTGCGCGCCCTCGTCTACCAGCTGATCTACGCCCAGGCCGAGGACCGGGCGGCGACCGTCGCGTTTGCCCGCGAGATCGTGCGCTTCGCCTCCGAGGAGGTGATGGCCGATGTGCGCCGGATGCGCGACGAGTACACCGCGCTGATGCGCGACGCGATCGGCCGCGGGGTCGAGCGGGGACAGTTCGCCGACGTTGACCCGGCGATCGTCTCGCTCCAGATCTTCGGGATGTGCAACTGGAGCTGGACGTGGTATCGCCCGGACGGCACCTGGAGCGCCGATGAGATCGCCGAGAGCTTCACCGGAGTCCTGTTTCGTGGGCTGGCGGCAAACCGCCGCGCGCGGCCCAACCCGGCCGTGCCGGATCTGGTCCACGCCACGATGGAGCGCGCCGGCGAGTGATCACGCCATCGTCTGGCCGCCGCTGACGTTCACTGCCTCCCCAGTGACGTAGGCGCCGTCGTCGGAGGCGAGAAACGACACTGCCCCGGCCACGTCGTCAGGCGTCTCGAAGCGCCGCAGGGGGATGCTGCGCAGCAGCCGGCGCTCGTACTGCTCGCGGGTGATCCCCGCCCGGGCCGGATAGACGTCGAAGATCCCGCCGGGCACATCGAGCAGCGGCGTCAGCACCGTACCCGGGCAGACGGCGTTGACCGTGATGCCGTGGGGCCCCAGCTCGTGAGCCATGACCTGGGTGAGTCCGATCGCCGCGAACTTGGCCGCACAGTACGCCCCCAGCCAGGGCTGACCGAGCTTGGCCGCCTGGGAGGCGACCGTCACGATGCGGCCTCCCTCGCCCTGCTCGATGAGGGCTCGCGCCGCCGCGCGCGAGCAGTTGAACACGCCGGTGGCCATCACCGCCAGGTTGATCTCCCAGTCCTCGTCGGTCAGCTCCACGACCGGAGCGAGCCCGATGGCGATGCCGGCGTTGTTGACCAGCACGTCGAGACGGCCGAAGCGCCCCAGAGTGAAGGCAATGAGCGCATCGGCGTCAGCCGCATGGCGAACGTCGCACGGGCAGCCGGCCACCTCTCCCAGCCCGAGCGTCGCCAGGTCCTCGACCGCGTGGCGCAGCTCGTCCCCCGCTGCCGCCGGGTAGTCGGGATGGCTGGCCATCGGGCGCTCGAGGTCCGAGAGGACCACGGCGCACCCGTCGCGCAGGAGGCGGGCGGCGATCGCCCGGCCGATCCCGCCGCGGCGCCCGGCGCCGGTCACGATCGCGACTCTCATCCCGCGCCCTTGGAGTCCTTACGATTGGCCATGAGATTTGTGACCGTCCGGACGGTCAGGCTACTACGATCGACGCCCACGATGGAATCGCATCCGATCGATGAACTGGAGATCGGCCAATCGGCCGAGTTCGCCAAGACGATCACGGAGACCGACGTTGCGATGTTCTGCGCCATCTCGGGCGACTTCAATCCGATTCACGTCGACGCCGAGTACGCGGCCGCCACGGGGTTCGGCGCCCGCGTCGCCCACGGTCCAATGACCCTGGCGCTCAGCGCCGGCGTGCTCGGCATGCGGCTGCCGGGACTCGGCAGCGTGGCGGTGAGCAATCGCATCGACTATCGCCGGCCGGTCTACATCGGGGACACGATCACGACACGTGTCGAGGTCGCCCGGCTGGAGCCCGCGCGCAATCGCGCGACGATGGCGATCACGTGGCGCAACCAGGCCGGCGATCTCGTCGCCGAGGGAGAGGTTGTGCTCAAACCGCCCCGGGCGGCAGAGCGCTGAGGTGGAACTCCAAAACGTCATCCGCGCCGCCGGGACCTGTCGCTACTTCCGCTCCGATCCGGTCGACGACGAGACGCTGGGGGTGCTGCTCGACGCGGCCCGGTTCGCACCGCAGGGAGGCAATCGTCAGCCGGTGCGCTGGATCGTCGTACGCGACCGCGCACTCAAGGAGCAGCTGCGCGACTGGTACCTGGTGCCGTGGAAGGCATACCTGGAGCGGACCAGGACCGGTCAGGTCCGCATCGACGGCCGGCGGGCAATGCGCATGGTGCAGGACTCCGATCACATGGCCGAGCATCTCGCCGACATCCCGGTGCTGCTCGTCGCCTGCGCCGTGATGGCCGACATCTCGTCGGTCGACGCCGCGCTGCCGAGGCCCGGACTCGTCAGCGGCGCATCGGTGTATCCAGCGGTGCAGAACCTTCTCCTCAGCGCGCGCGAGGCCGGGCTCGGGGCCGCACTGACCACTCTGCTCGTCGGCGACGAGCCCAGGATCGCAGAGCTGCTCGGGATCCCGGAGGGAGTGGCGGTGGCAGCGGTGATCGCGCTCGGCTGGCCGGAGCGACCACTGGCCACCCGGCTGACGCGGCGGCCGGTGAGCGAGATCGCCTTCTGCGATCGCTGGGGCGCCCCTCCTCCGGGCGCCCAGGACCGAGCGGCTCAGCCCCGGTCGCGCTCGAGCCCGTAACGCTGCCAGTAGCGTTCCGGAACATCCGCCGGATCCTTGTACCAGTACCAGGTGCAGGGGTCACGGTCGTAGTCGCCGGGAGGCTCGGACGGGTACAGCGGCATCCCGTACCATCGGATCGGCAGCAGCTCATTCATGAACGCGCAGTGAGTGCAGTACAACGGGAAGCCGGCGCGTCCGTAGGACCAATCGTGGGCCTCCCGGGTGACGCCGTACGGGTCGTCACCTCCGTACATCCCGCGCCGCCACAGACGCTGGCCGCTGCCACACGGATTCATCCGGAAGGTGAACTTCTCGTCATCCTCCTCGATGGAGAATGCTCCCGGCTCGGGGCCGACGCCGCTGGTGGAGTGAGCCCGCCAGGTCGCGGCCAGCGCCTCGACGATCCGGCGGCGGTCACGGCGGAAGATCTCACCGGTGTCGCGCTTCCACCCGCGCCGCATGCTGCGCTCCCACGCCTCGCCGACCCGATGCTCGCCGAACTCCTCCTGGACGTAGGTGACGAGCCCGAGCATCGATTCGGCCATCAGATCGTGGAGGAAGCGCCACTCGTGCTTCATCTCCTCGCAGAGCTCGATCGCGCGCTCGCTGTCGCCGACACGGATCGCCTCGATTGCCCGGTCCATCGTCGGCCGGCTCATCTCCGCCAGCTCCTCGGGGCGATACCAGCGGTCATCGGACATGCCGGGCCTCCTGTGACATCGCCGCCACGAACTGCTCACGCAGCTTGAATTTCTGCACCTTGCCCGACGGCGTGACCGGGAACTCGGATACGAACAGCAGGTAACGCGGGATCTTGTACCGCGCCACCTGCCCGGCGAGCTGGCGGCGCATCGCTTCGGCGTTGCGATCGACTCCTTCGCGTATCCGGACGAACGCCGCCACCTGCTCACCGTAGCGCTCGTCGGGAACGCCCACCACGCTGGCATCGATGACCCCGGGCAGGCGCCGCAGCGCGTCCTCGATCTCCGCCGGGGAGATGTTCTCGCCGCCGCGGATGATCATCTCCTTGGCCCGTCCCGTGATGGAGACGTAGCCCTCTGCGTCCATCCGCGCCAGATCCCCGGAGCGCAGCCAGCCGCCCGGATCGATGGTCCGTGACGTCGCGCCGGCGTCGCCCCAATACCCCTTCATGACCATCGTCCCCCGGGTGCGGAGCTCGCCCTGCTCGCCGACCGGCACCGGCTCGTGGGCCGCGTCGACGATGTCGACCTCGACGTGGGGCAACGGCCGGCCGCAGGTGGCGATCTGCAGCTCCACCGGATCGTCGGGGTCGCTCTGGGTGATGACCGGAGAGGCCTCGGTCAGCCCGTAGGTGATCGTGAACCTGACGCCAAACTGCTCCATCCACCGGCGCTCGACGTCGACCGGGACCGGCGAGCCGCCGGTGACGATCACCTCCAGCGACTCGAGCGAGCCGCCACTCCGGGTGATCGCCTCCTCCACGCCGATCAGCATCGTCGGCACCGCCGAGAGCGATGTCGCCGACTCCATGTCGACGGTGCGGGCCACCCGCGCGGCGTCGAAGGTGAGGGTCGGCAGCTGGGCCGACCCGGTGGCGATGGCTCCCAGCGTTGACATCACGCACCCGCCGCAGTGGAAGTAGGGCATCGGGTTGCAGTGGCGCCCGCCCTCGTGAAACTGGGCCCGCTGGGCGAACATCCGCGCGTTGTTGACGATGCCGGCGTTGCGCAGCTCGGCGCCCTTGGGAAACCCCGTGGTCCCGGAGGTGAACTGGATCTGCGACGTGTCCTGCGGGCGCACCCGGGCCGTGCGGCGCTGAAGCGCAGCCTCCGCCACGCCGTCTCCGCCGCTCAGCCAATCGCCAAAGCCCACGCCCGCAGGCTCACCGAACGCCACCCGGCGGCGCAGCTGCGGGAGGTTCGCGCTGACCCGCTCGAGGATGGCCCACAGATCGCTGCCGCGGTCCTCAGGTTCGGCGAAGCATCCGCTCGCACCGGCACGGCCGAGCACATCCTCGACCTCAAAGCTGCGATAGAGGGGGTTCATCGGCACGAGCACAACGCCGGCGTACGCGGCGCCGAGCTGCGTCAGGAGCCACTCGGGGCGGTTGGTGGCCCACACGCCGACCCGTTCGCCGGCGTCGAAGCCGTCGGCGATGAAGGCGCGGGCCACCGCGCGTGCGCGCTGGCGCAGCTCCTGAAAGGTCCAACGCTCCCGGATCCCCAGGTCGTCGTAGGCGCTGTACACGATCGCCTCGGCATCAGGCCACCGCCCGGCCGACTCGTCCAGGAGGGCGGCGACCGTGAGGTCACGCAACGGCGGCGCCTCGGCCGGATCCGGGATCCAGTGCGAGCGTCCGTCCCGGATCGCCATCAGCGGAGCTCGAGCTCGCGGAAGGCGGGCGCGCCGGGATACGCGACCTCGGTCGCGAGGCGCACGCCGCAGCCGGGACAGAGGAAGTCGCGCCAGACGACGTCGTCGTCGACGAACGTCCGCGGATCCGGCGCCCCCGGGGTGAGCGACTGCACCGGGCGCTCGAGGACCGCCATCCCGTCCTTCGGGCTCTCCCCCAGCGTGCACAATGCGGTCCCACAGCGGTGGCATTCGATGCGGTCGGCGTCCCGGTCGAGCACGTAGACGTCGGCGATGGTGCGAGCGCCCTCCGGTACCGGGCGGCCCGAGAGCAGCTCGGTCCGCTCGCTGCCGGCCTCGCGCAGCCGCGCCAGGAGCCGGCGGTGGCGCAACGCAGCCGTGGCCGCGTGGTCGGCGTGGCCGTCGCGGACGACGGCCGCGTAGACCCGCTCGGCACCGGCTGGGGTGACGCTGCCGTCGGCGACGTCGGCGGCGACGTGGTCCGGATCACGCGTCAGGGGATCGCCGTACCCGCCGGCCGGGGACCAGTTCCAGTAGAGGACGTCATCCTCGGTCAACGCCAGGCCGGTGCCCTTGCCGGTGAGCGCGACGTCCTCGCCGCCGAGCTGATCGATGTCCTGGGCCAGGCGGCCGTCGGCGAAGTGCCGGCGGACGTCGGTGTCCTTGATCACCCGCGTCTGCAGGATCGCTGCCGGGCCGCCGCCGAAGATCCCGTTGGTCTTGGGGATCCCCTCGGTGGTGTAGAGACCGAGCGCGGAATCTCCTCCATGCATCACATAGGCGATCTCGCCGCCGTTGCCGGAGCGAAAGCGCCCGGCGCCCCCCGAGTCGGCGTGCTCCCGACGGTAGAGGTACAGAATCGGCCAGTCGCGCTCGTAGAGCTCCACATTGGGCCCGCGGCCCTCCGGGATCCAGTAGTGGCCATTGGCGAATTCCCCATCGCGGTTCCAGCACGCGCCGCTCGCCCCGAGCATGTTGTCGCCCATGCCGCCGACGTAGTAGTCGCCGCGCTGATTGATCCCGGCGACGAAGTGGCAGCCCCACTGGCCGCCGTCGGGCGACAGGGCGCGGTTGCGGATCGCTGGGTCGCCGGACGCCAGCATCATCTTGGCGATGACCGCGTTGCCGGTCGAGATCGCTGTCTCGGTGGCATAGACACCGGCCGGGCTGACGGCCGCGCCCCAGTCCGGGCAGGTGATCGTCCCCGGCTCAGGCTCGAACCGGCAGGCGCGCGCGGCACCGCCGACGCAGCCCATCTGGTCGGCGAGCAGCAGTACGTTGAGCGTCCCCAGGATCGCCCCACGCCAAGCGGCGAACCCGACGTTGATGGCGCCGGCCTGCGGGTGGGTGCCGGCGTTGTCGAACGTCAGCGTGCGCCCGGCCTTGGTGACGGTCGTCACGACCGGGTAGGTGCCGCGGTCGCCGGTCATCGACACCTCGTTGAGCAGTCGCTCGCTGTAGATACCGTCCGGGATCGTGTCGAGCGCCTCCTCCAGCGCCCGCTGGCTGGCGTCGAGAATCCGCCTCATCGCTCCCTTGACCACGCCCTTGCCGTACCTCTCGGCCAGTCCGCGGATCCGCGTGGCCGCGGCGTGGTTGCCGGCGATGGTGGCGCGCAGATCGAGCGAGAGGTTTTCCGGCGTGCGCGAGCAGCGCCGGTAGAGCGCCTCCATGTCCGTGACAATCCGGCCGTCCTCGACGATCTTGAACGGCGGGAAGCTGGGCGGATCCCAGAACGCGTCGACGGCGTTGGGGCAGAACGACCCGGGCACGGTGCCTCCGATGTCGTTCTGGTGGCAGATGTTCGCCACCCAGCAGAACACCTCCCCATCGATGAACACCGGGCATATGAGGCCGACGTCGGGCTGGTGGGCGGTGCCGATGATCGGATCGTTGAGCAGCCACATGTCACCATCGCGCACCCGCTCTCCGCGGTGCTCGATCACGTATCGGGTCTGGACGTCGAGCATGCCGGCCATGTACTGCAGACAGGGCCCGAAGTACAGGAGCTCGGCGTCCTCGGTCAGGATGCAGGGCTGGAAGTCCCGGATCTCCACGGCGATCGGCGACACCGCCAGGTTCTCGATTACCCGGACGTGCTCGGCATTGGCGTTCCACAGGCCGTGGCGGATCACCTCGTAGGTGATGGGGTCGATGTCCTCCGCCGCCTCATGGTGCAGACGCAGGCCCACGGGGACCTTGACCTCACTGCCGGGGATGAACGCGTGGGTGGTGCCGTCCCAGAAGCCATCGGGACGGGGCTCGCCCTCAGCCGCCGCCGCGGCGGGGGCGATCTCGGTGCTGGCCATGGCTGTTCCTCCTGTTCAGGCGTCCAGGGTGATGACGAAGTCGCCGGTGCGGCGTCGCTGGCACGACGTGCCCGGCGGCAGCACGATCCCGGTGATCGCCAGGTCGATCACGGCGGGCCCCGTGACGGTGTCGCCGACCGCCATCGTGTCGCCGTGGTAGATGTCGGCCGCCACCGGGCCCTGGCCGCGTTCGAAGTACAGCTGACGTGTGCCGGAGCGGACCGGGCCGCTGTGGATCGAGGAACGCCGGAGCGGGGCGGCGCCCGCCGGAATGGCCGGCTCGAGCCGCAGCGAGACCAGCTCGAGGCGAGCCCCGGGCAGCAACGCCGCCTCGCCGTAGCGCTCGCTGTACATGGCGATGAACGATCGGACCATCTCCTCCACCCTCGGCTCGTCCAGCGGCGCGTTGGGGAGGCGCATCTCCAGCTCGTGCCGCTGCCACTGGAACCGCATGCGCGCGTAGCGGCGAAACTGGAGCCGGGCCAGATCCTCACGAGCCTGGAGAGCTGCGCGGGCGCGGGCCTCGAGTTCGGCGAAGGCCCCTTCGACCGCGTCGGCCGAGAACGGCTGAAGCATCACCACCGAGGACTCGTACTGGTAGCGGATGTCCGCCTGGCTGATGCCGAATGCCGACCACACCGAAGCGGCCTCCCCGGGGACGACGATCGTGCGGATGCCGAGCGTGCGGGCGTAGCCGACGGCGTGCAGGGGCCCGGCGCCGCCGTACGACATCAGCACGAAGTCCCGCGGATCGAAGCCGCGGCCGATGATCTCGTTCTCGAGCGCCCCGGCCATCTTGGCGTTGGCGACCTCGACGATGCCCAGGGCGGCGTCGGTCACCGACAGGCCGAGCGGTTCGGCAACCCGTTCCCGGATGGCCTCCTCGGCGAGCGCGTGATCCGGTCGGAAGCCGCCCCGCTCGCCGTTACCGAATGTGGCGTCGGCGGCGATGTAGCCGAGCACCAGATCGGCGTCGGTGACGGTGGGCTCGGTCCCGCCCCGGCCGTAGCAGACCGGCCCCGGCAGGGAGCTGGCGCTCTCCGGACCGACCCGGAGGCCGCCCCCGTGGCGATCGATCCAGGCGATCGAGCCGCCGCCGGCACCGATCGAGATCACCTCGAGCGCCGGAACGCGGTAGCGGAACTTGCCCAGCAAGGTGTCATCGGCGGCGAGCGGCTCGCCGTCCTTGACGATGCCAACGTCGAAGCTGGTGCCGCCCATGTCGGAGGCGATGATGTCGCTCGTCCCCAGCTCCTCGCAGACACGGGCACAGCCGATCAGCCCGCCGACCGGCCCTGAGCCGATGCTGAAGATGGGGCGGTCGGCCCCGATCGCCAGCGGGACCATCCCGCCGTGGCACTGCATGATGTGCAGCTCGCCCTCGAAGCCGATCTCGCCGAGCCGGTCCTGGAGCCCGTGCAGGTAGCGACTCGTCACCGGCCCGACGTAGGCATTGATCAGCGTCGCGACGAACCGCTCGTACTCGCCGACCGCCTTGGAGATCTCACTGGACACGGTGACGAACATGCCGGGCGCAGCCGCCTCCACCAGCTCCTTGGCGCGCCGCTCGTGGGTGTCGTTGCGCACCGACCACAGGAACGCGATCGCGATGGTGTCGACCCCATCGCCCACCAGGGCTCGTGCCGCCGCTGTCACGGCGGCGTCGTCAAGGGCGACCACCTCCTGCCCCTGCGAGTCGACCCGCTCCGCCACCCCGTGCACACGGGAGGCGGGCACAAGCGGCTCAGGCTTGTGGGTCTCGGCCACCTTCAGCAGCCGCTCGGGCGGCTCACCGGTGGGGCGGCCCATCCCCCGCATGATTCGGACGGTGTCCTCGAATCCGGCAGTGGTGATGAGCCCGATCCGCGCCCCCTTGCGCTCGACGACGATGTTGGTGGCCACCGTCGATCCGTGCGAGATCAGCCGGTCCATCCGCCCGTAGACGTCCGCGCCGGCCACACCGAGCTGCTCGGCGGCGGCCTCAATGGACCCGAAGAAGCCGGACTGAAACGAGTCGGCGGGCGACGAGAGCGCCTTGCCGTAGGCGACCCGTCCGTCCTCGCCGACCAGAACGCAATCGGTGAACGTTCCTCCGATGTCGACTCCGCACACGAGTCCCGCCACGTGACGCCGCTCCTCTCGGTCGCTGTCGCCGGTCGTCTCAGCGGACTCTGTCGAAACCACGAGGAGCGTTCCTGACCGCCCGGGCGGTCGGCTTATACTTTCCCCAATGCGCGCGGTCCGCTGGCATGGCAACCGAGATGTCCGCGTGGAGGACGTCGACCTCGGACTGGCGCTCGGACCGGGGATGATCGAGGTGGCGGTCGCCTGGTGCGGGGTCTGCGGGTCCGACGTCGCCGAGTACGCCCACGGGCCCTTTGCGATCCGCCCCGGCCACATCCACCGGCTGACCGGGCAGGAACCGCCGATCACCCTGGGGCACGAGTTCTCCGGGCGCGTGACCGCTGTCGGACCGGGCGCCGGCGACGTGGCCGTCGGCGACCGGGTCGCCGCCGATGCCTGTTGGCGGTGCGAGACCTGCGTGGCGTGCGTGGCGGGCGCCTACAACCAGTGCGTGCTCTCAGGATCAATCGGCCTCGCCTCCGACGGCGCCATGGCGTCGCACATCCGCTTCCCCGCGTACTGTGCGGTTCCCCTGCCTGAGGCGGTGACCGACCGGGCCGGCGCACTCCTCGAGCCGTTGGCGGTGGCCCTGCACGCACTGCGCCGCGGCGGCGCCGCGCCGGGCGAGACGGTCGTCGTGCTCGGATTCGGAGCGATCGGCGCCTGCACGGCCGAGATCGCCGGCGCCATGGGCCTGACCGTGCTCGTGAGCGAGCCCGGCCGGGCCCGGCGGGCCCGGGCGGAGCAGTTGGGTCACGCGACGATCGCCCCAGACGGGTCGCCGCGCGAGGTGGCCAAGGCGATCCGCGCGCGCACCGGCGGCGGCGCCCACCTGGTGGTCGACGCCAGCGGCGTCCCGGCCGCGCTGGAGGCGGCTCCGGAGATGACCGTCCGCGGCGGCCGGGTGGCGCTGGTCGGCATCCCGAAGACCTCGCCGCCGATCGACGCCGCGCGCCTCGTCCTGTACGAGCGGTCGCTGATCGCCAGCCTCGGCTACGCGCATGACCTGCCCCGCGTGGCGGCGATGATCGCCGCCGGCCATGTCGACCCGGAGCGGCTGATCACCCGCACGATCGGGCTCGAGGAGACCCCCGGCGCCCTCGAGCGGCTGGCCACCGCGCCCGACGGCGACATCAAGGTGCTGATTGAGGTCGGCGGTGGCTGACCGGGTGGTGCCCGTGGTGCTGCCGCACATGGGGGTCTCGGTGGACGAGGCGACGGTCGTCGCATGGCTCAAGGCGGTGGGTGACGGGGTCAGCGAGGGTGAGGCGCTGTGTCAGATCTCCACCGACAAGGTCGAGACCGATATCCCAGCGCCGGCCGATGGCGTCCTCGCCCGGACCGTCGCGGCGGTCGGCGAGACGGTGCCGGTGGGCGCGTTGCTCGGCGAGCTGAGAGTCGGCGCGGACGCGCCGGCTTCCGTACCCGCATTGAGCGTGCCCAGCCGATTCGACCCCGCCCACGCCGCTCGCGCCGCCCTGGACCATGCCGGTGCCAACGGCCGCACGGTGAGCTCGCCCGTCGCGCGCCGCCTCGCGGCAGATCACGGGGTCGACCTCAATGGTCTGGTGGGAACCGGATTGCGGGGCCGGATCCGCAAGGCAGACGTTCTCGCCGCCATCGACGGCGCCCCTGACGTGACGCTCGCGCCGCCGGCGTCGGCCGCCGCGGCCGGGTCCGCTCCCGCGGCGGTCGCGCCCTCTCCCGGCGACGGTCGCCTGCCGCGGGGGTACGAGGACGTCCCCCATCAGGTCGTGCCCACCACCCATGCCCGCCGCGTCATCGCCGAGCACATGATCCGATCGCGCCAGACCGCCGCCCACATGACCACGGAAGCCGAGATCGACATGTCGGCCGCTCTGCGCACGCGGGAGGCGCTCAACTCCGCCCGGCTCGCCGCCGGTCAGCCCAAGCTCACGCCGCTGGCGCTGATCGCCCGCGCCTGCTGCACCGCGCTGGCCGAGTTCCCGGACCTCAACGCCACCTTCGAGACCGAGCGACTGATCCAATGGGGAGAGATCAACGTGGGGATCGCGGTGGACACGCCTCAGGGATTGCTGGTCCCGGTCATCCGCGGGTGCCAGCGATTGACCGCCCCGGCCATCGCCGACGCGATCGCCGACCTCGCCGACCGCGCCCGGCGTCGCGCTCTCACTCCCGATGACATGCGCGCGGGCACGTTCACCATCTCCAATCCCGGATCGGTGGGCGCCCATTCTGCGATGGCGATCATCAACCAGCCGCAGGTGGCGATCCTCGGCATCCCGGCGATCGTCCGCCGGCCCGCGGTCGTGATCGACGAGCACGGCCAGGAGACGATCGGCATCCGCCCGCTGATGATGCTGGCGCTCACCTTCGACCACCGCGCGGTCGACGGCGTCTACGCGACCCGGTGCGTCGTCGCGATCAAGCGGCTGCTCGAATCCTGGGACGCCGGCGCCTACGGCTAGTCGTCCTGCTCAGAGGGCCAGCTGCTCGCGGACGGCCGCCTCGATGTCGGTGACCGTTGGCAGACAGGCCTGCTCGAGCTGGGGGTCCTGCGGCAGCGGGGTGTCCAGCGCGCCCAGCCGCCATACCGGCGCGTCGAGTGAGAAGAACGCCTCCTCCTGGATCCGCGCTGCGATCTCGGCGCCGGGGCCGGCGGTGCGGACCGCTTCGTGCACCACCAGCGCCCGCGATGTTTCCCGCACCGAGGCGAGGATCGTGTCCATGTCCAGCGGAACGAGCGTGCGAGGATCGATCACCATCGGCTCGATGCCGTCGGCGGCGAGCCGGTCTGCGGCCTCGAGCGCGCGACCCACCATCAGTCCGGTGGCGACCACGGTCACATCCGTGCCGGTGCGGCGCACCGCGGCCTGACCGAACGGGACGAGGTGCTCGTCGGATACCGGGACCTCACCTTTGAGCCGGTATAGGCCCTTGTGCTCGAAGAACAGGACGGGGTTGGGGTCGCGAATCGCTGTCTTGAGCAGTCCCTTGGCGTCGGCCGGAGTCGCGGGCACCACCACCTTGAGGCCCGGCACGTGCATCGCGATCGCCTCGAGGCTCTGTGAGTGCTCCGCGCCGGCACCGCCCAGGACGCCGGTCGGCAGCCGCACCACGACCGGCAGGGTGAGCTTGCCGCCGTGCATGTAGCGCCACTTGGCCAGCTTGTGAAAGATCTCGTCCGCGGCGATCATCATGAAGTCCGCAAACTGCAGCTCGACGACGGGAATCGTCCCGGTCATCGCCGCGCCGGCGGCGCCACCGACGATGAACGTCTCGTTGATCGTCGTATCGCGCACACGGGCCGGCCCGAACTCGTCATACAGACCGCGGGTCACCCCGAACACGCCGCCCATCCGGCCGACGTCCTGGCCCATCATCCACACCCGCTCGTCGCGGCGCATCTCCTCGGCCAGCGCGTGGTTGATAGCCCAGGCGTAGTTGATCGTCTCGGTCTCGCTCACGGCGCCCACACCCCGTCGAGCACGATCGATGGATCGGCGCGATCGGCGGCGAGCGTCGCCTCGAACACCTCGTCGACGAGGGCCCGGGCGTCGGCGTCGAAGCGGTCGGCGACTTCGGCCGGGACGATCTCGCGCAGGAGCAGCACCGGGTCGCGCGGGATCTCCGGCCCCGCCGGATCGAGATCGGTGCGGTACGGCTGGCGGTCCCCCTCATAGTGGCCGCGGACGCGCAGTGTCTTGGCCTCGATCAGCGTCGGCCCGTCGCCGGCCCGTGCCCGCGCCACAGCGGCTGCCGTCACCTCGTGGACGGCGAGCGCATCCTGGCCGTCGACGACCACGCCGGGCATCCCGTACCCGGCCGCCCGGTCGGCGATATCTGCCGTTGGGCTCTGCTCGGCGATCGGCGCCGATAGTGCCCACCCGTTGTTCTCGCAGATCCACACGACCGGCAGCTTCCACACCGCCGCCTGCAGCGCCGCCTCGTGGAACGTTCCCCGCGAGGCGGCGCCGTCGCCGAAGAACACCGCGACCACGCGGTCGGAATGCTGCAGCTGCGCCGAGACGGCCGCCCCGGCGCCGAGCACGAAGCTTGAGCCCAGCGTCCCACCCTGGCCGAGGACCCCGCGCTCCGGATCGACGAAGTGGACCGTCCCGCCTCCTTTCCCGCCGGTGCTGCCGGTGACCCGGCCGAACAGGTCGCCGACGAGCGCCTCCAGCGGCATGCCCTTGGCGAGGGCGTAGCCGAGCCCGCGGTGCGCGTAGAAGAGCTGGTCGTCCGCCCGCAGCGCGGCTACGGCCCCCGCCTGAAGGCCCTCCTGGCCCAGCCCGGGGTGCCAGAACCCGCCAAACCCGTGCTCGGCGATGTGGTGCTGGAGGCGCAGCTCGGCGGCACGGATGATCGCCACCGTCTGGTAGATCCGGCTGGCGAGCTCCGCGCTCGTGTGCTGGTTCTCGATCGCCTTCATGACTGACCGCCCGGGCGGTTAGTTTACGCGGAGCCGCCATCAGTTCAATACACTGACCGCCCGGACGGTTGGGAACCCTGAACCGCGAGTGCCGACAATGAGCAGCGAAGACGCCGGCATGACGAACGAGAGCGTCTTCTCAACGACGGGCGCGGCGCTCGTGACGGGCGGATCCAGCGGCATCGGGCTTGGCATTGCCCGCATGCTCGCCGACGAGGGCTATGCCGTGACGTTGACGGCGCGCCGACCCCAGAAGCTGGCCGCGGCCGCCGCTGGGCTCCGTGCCGCCGGCGCCGACGTCCTCGACATCGCCGGCGACGTCCGCGAGGAGTCGGACATTGGGGCCATCGTCGCCGCCCACCGCGAGCGCTTCGGCCGTCTCGACCTGCTCGTCAACAACGCCGGCACCGGGATCACCGGGCCGATCGACGAGCTGCGCACCGAGCACCTGGATCGGCAGCTGACGGTCAACCTCCGGGCAATGATCCTGTTCTACCGCGAGGCGATGCCGATGCTCCGGGTGGCGGGCGCCGGCGGCGGGGCGCTCGTCGTCAACACGGCGTCGATGGCCGGCAAGTCCGGGACAGCGAGCCTGGGCGCGTACTCGGCCAGCAAGCATGGGATGGTGGGGTTCACCGAGGCGATGAACGAGGAGCTGCGCGACGCCGGGATCAAATCCTGTGTCCTCTGCCCGGCCTACGTCGACACGGCGCTGACCGACCACTTCAAGGACCGCATCCCGCCGAGCGAGATGATTACCGTCGCCGACATCGCCGAGAGCGTTCGCAACCTCCTCCACCTCTCGAAGCACTGCGTGATCCCGGAGCTGATCTTCCGCCGCCCGGTCAACGACGTGGTGTAGATCATCGCTCCGGCCGCGGGCGACCGGTATGCGCGACCTGTAGAAGGTGACACAGCCGGCGGCCGGCCCGTGAATTCGGTCAGGTGACCGATGGCGGTGACGCGCAGCCCGGTTTACGGTGAAGCGCATCCACCCGCCCGCAAGAGGAGCCGGCCATGAGCGCAACCTCCGTCCCCGTCGACCGCACCGGCCAGACCACCGGCGGCGATGACGAGCTCTGTTTCCGGCCCGCCACCGAGCTGGCGCGCCAGGTGCGGACCAACCAGCTCTCCCCGGTGGAGGTGGCCGAAGCGTTCATCGCCAGGGTGGAGCGCCTCAACCCACAGCTGAACGCCCTGGTCTACTTCGACCCGGATCAGGTCCTGGCCGACGCCCGCGCGCTGGAGCGCGCTCAGTACGGCCACGAGCCGCTCGGCCCCCTCCACGGCGTCCCGTACACGATCAAGGACCTGACCGCGGTGGCCGGACTGCCGCTCACGTTTGGGATGGTGCCGCTGAAGGACAACGTGGCCGATACCGATGCTCCGGTGGTCACCCGGCTGCGCGAGGCCGGAGGCCTGTTCCTTGGCAAGACCAACACCCCGGAGAGCGGGTACTACGGCGGCACCGACAACCATCTGTTCGGGCCGACGCACAACCCGTGGAAGCACGGACACACGGTGGGCGGCTCGAGCGGCGGTGGGGCCTGCGCCGTCGCCGCGGGACTTGGGCCGCTGGCCGAGGGATCGGACGGCGCCGGCTCGGTTCGGATCCCGTCGGCGATGTGCGGCGTGGTGGGGCTCAAGCCCTCGCTCGGCCGGATCCCCCAGACGGTGCTCGAGGGCCGGTTCTACAACTGGGCGTTCCACGGCCCGATCACGCGCACCGTCGCCGACAACGCTCTCATGCTCGACGTGCTCGCCGGCGCCTCGATGGCCGACCCGATGACCCTCCCGGATCCGCCGGCCAGCTTCCGGCAGGCCCTCGAGGGCGACATCCGCGGGTGGCGGGTCGCCTACTCGCCGGACCTGGGGCTCGGCCAGCAGATCGATCCCGAGGTGGTGGAGGTCGTCCGCACCGCCGTCGGCGCCTTCGCCGACCTCGGCGCGCACGTCAGCGAGGCGACGCCGCCGTGGGACGATCCCGAAGAGGCGATGTGGCACGGGATCTGGGTGCCCGGGTTCGGCTCCGAACACGACCTGCTCGACTGGGACGCGCACCGCGGGTCGGTCGACGACCGGCTGATCGACCTGATGCACCAGGCCGAGCGGGTCACGGCGGTCGACATCGGCCGCGCCGACACGTTCCGCGGGCACATGTGGGACACATTCGCCGCGTTCATGGCCGGCTATGACCTCATCGTCTCCCCCACCCTCGCCTCCGCCGCGTTCGGCCATGAGCTGTTCGGCCCGCCGTGGCTGGAGGGCCAGGAGCTGCGCCGCGAGCTGCTGGGCTGGCTGCTCACATATCCGTTCAACATGCTCGGGGTACCGGCGATCACGGTGCCGGCGGGCTTCACGGCCGACGGGCGGCCCGTGGGGCTGCAGATTGCCGGCACGCTGCATGGGGACGCCGCCGTGCTCCGGGCCGCCGCCAACTTCGGGGCCGCCCGGCCGTGGGCCGACCTCCGGCCGGCGCTGTAGCCGGCCGACGGTTGTAGCTTGCCCAGCGCCCGGGCGCGGGACGCGCGGCGCCGCGGGTGCAGGGTGTTAACGTGGCGCTGCCGGAGACGGTCCCGAATTTTGCGAAGGATGGGTTCCACGCAGCAGCGCGAGCAGGCGATCGTGGATCTGGCCGCCTTGTGTGACCCGGGCGCCGGCCCGGTGGTCCGGGCCGCCGGCCTCCTCCGGGCGATGGCTGAGCTCGTTCCGTGTGCGGCGGCCGCGGTCAGCTACGTGGATCCGGGCAGCGGCGCTCACCGGCTGCTGGCCAACCGGGGCTACGCCCCGGCCGTCGTGCAGTACCTGCTCGGAGAGTTCGTCGCCCGGGACCGCGGCTGGCGGCGGGCGCTGGCGGAGCCTGAGCAGATCCTCTGCTGGCGCGACGTTCCGGGATACCGGTTCACCTACAGCGCCCGCGAGGTGTTCTCCGTGCAGGGCTACGCTGAGGGCACCTCGGTCTGCCTGCTCGGCCCGGACGGACGGCTGGCCGGTGCCCTGCACGTCAGCGTCCGCGAGCCTGAGCTCGCCGTCGGCTCCCGGGAGTCGATCGGCATCCTCCGCGACACGTTCGCGCGGCTGGCCGCAACCGGCGCCGGGCGGGCGGCCACGCGGCTCTCCCCCCGGGAGGCGGAGGTCCTCGGGCTCGTGGCGTCCGGGCTCTCGAATGCCGAGATCGCCGAGCAGCTGGTGCTGGCCCGGCGCACCGTCGCCACGCACGTGGAGCACGTGCTCCACAAGCTGGGGGCCCGCAACCGGGTCGAGGCGTCGGTCATGGCCCTGCGGCTCGGCCTGGACTGACGGTGCGGGGGTTGTGGATCGCACAGCGCCCACGCCCGTGCACCCGGGCGCGCCGGCCGCGATCGGCGATCCTCTCGCCATGCACGTCCGCCGCGTCGTCACCGGCCACGACGATGCCGGGCGCTCCGTGTTCGCCTCCGATGAGCAGGTGGCGCCGCTCCGGCTCGGCCTGTTTCCCGGGTGGGAGTTCCACGCGCTCTGGGGCGGCGATGAGCCGCCGGCGTACCCCGGCCGCGGGACCCGGCCGCCGGCTTGCGGCTACTTCCCGGCCCTGAACGGCTTTCGCTTCAGCTTCTCCACCATCCCCCCACACGGCACCGCGGGGTACGCCGGCGAGGACCCCGGCCGGGACGCGGCGGCGGTGGAGGAGGCGATGGCGGGCCTGCTCGGTCACATGGAGCCCGACGAGCCCGGAATGCACACCACGGACACGATCGACCTGGAGGTGATCCTGTCCGGCGAGGCGATCCTCGAGCTCGACGACGGCGCCGAGCGCCGGCTGCGGACCGGCGACACCGTGGTCCAGAACGGAACCCGGCATCGCTGGCGCAACCCGGGAAGCGAGCCGTGCGTGATGGCCATCTTCATGCTCGGCGCGCGCCGCTACGGCAGCCCCGCGTGCGGAACGTCGACCCGAACGGTGTAGAGCTCGGACGCCGCCTCGCCTTCCGGCCGGGTCCGACGCCAGTCCGGCGCGGCACTGAGCATGAGCGTCCGGCCGTCCTCGCCGCCGAGCATCGCCCCGTAGAACACGCGGTCGCCGGGAGCCGGGATCTCCTCGAGGATCTCGCCGGCGGGCGAGACCCGCGCCGCGCGGTGATGGAGGGAGTCACCGGCCCACACGCACCCCTCGGCGTCGAGCGTGGCGCCGTCCGGAGCGAAGCCCACCCCGGCCAGCACCCGGTCAAGCGGCCCGGGCGCCGGCGCCGGCGCCACCTGCGCATAGATGCGGCGGTCTCTCAGTTCGCCGCCGGCGCCGATGATGAACGCCGAGAAGCGGGCGGCGATCGTCTCAGCGACGATCAGCGTGCCGCCGTCAGGGGTGATCATCGCCCCGTTGGGAAACTGCAGATCCTCGGCGGCGGCGTGGACCGAGCCGTCCGGGTCGACCCGCATCAGCGTCGCCCCCACCGGATCCTCGCCGGCGCCGAGGTCGAACCCGTAGCACCCGACGTATGCGCGCCCGCGGGCATCGACGACCATGTCATTGGCTTGACCCCGGCTGAACTGTGCGAGATCCGCGTGCATGGCAACCCGGCCGTCGGCGCCCCGGCGCCACAGCCTGTGACCGGTCATCGACACCGCGAGCAGCGAGCCGTCAGGCAGCCAGCCCAGGCCGGAGGGGACCTCCAGCTCCAGCTCCGTACGCCACCGGCCAGAACCAGGGTCGACGCTGATCACACGGTTGTGCCCGAAGTCCGACGCATACCACCGGCCCTCGCGCCAGCGGACGCCCTCGAAGAATGTCCCGCCCTCCACCAGCACGGTCAGCTCACGCACCTGCGTCACGGGGCCAACGTAATGTCGCCTGCACGCAGTCTCCCGCCACGGCCCGGCAGGGGTTGGAGATTTCCCATCGGCGCGCCTCGGTGTCCACCGAGCCTCGCGGGAGGGTCTGGAAGCGTTGCGGGTCGGAACCCGTTTCAAGTGAACCCGGAGGACCCTTGACCAAGCTCGGCGTGGACGGTGGTCGGCTGGACGATCTCGTCGTCCTGATCACCGGCGCGGGCTCCGGCGTCGGCCGCGCGATGACGGAGGAGTTCGGTGCGCGCGGCGCGATCGTCGCCGCCTGCGACATCAACGCAGAGACGGCGACCGCGGCCGAGGTTGCCGCTCGGGCCGTGGGGGCACCGGAGGCGCTCACCGTCGTCACCGACGTCGCCACGGCGGCCGGTGCGACGCACGCCGTCGCCGAGGTGGAGGCGCAGTTTGGCCGGATCGACGTGCTCTGCTCCAACGCCGGCGTCCTCGACGGCTACGCAAGCGCGCTCGAGGCCACCGAGGAACTGTGGGACCGCGTCTTCGACATCAACGTCAAGGCGTGCTGGCTGCTGTCGCGGGCGGTGCTCCCGGGGATGCTGGAGCGCGGCACCGGAGCGATCATCGTCACCGCGTCGGTGTGCGGGCTGGTCGCCGGAGGCGGTGGCGTCGCGTACACCTCGTCCAAGCATGCGGTCGTCGGCTTGACGCGTCAACTCGCGTTCGAGAACGCCGCGCGCGGGATCCGTGTCAACGCCATCTGCCCCGGCGTCGTGCAGACCGGGATGACCCAGCCGTTGTTCGACGACCCCACCTCGGTCATGTACGAGTTCATCCCCAACATCCCGAGCGGGACCTGGGCGCAACCCGCCGAGATCGCCAAGGTTGCGGCCCTGTTGGCGTCAGGAGAGGTCCCGTTCATGCACGGCGCCTGCCTCGTCGCCGACGGGGGCTGGACGATCAAGTGAGCGCCGGCATGGCCACGGGGCCGGCGCCCCGCGACCGGCTGTCGTGGTCAGCCGGGCTCAGCCGGGGAACGCGCGCGCCGTACAGCCACCGTCGACCACGAGCATCGCACCGTTGATGTAGCTGGCCTCGTCAGAGGCGAGGAACGCGATCGGCGCCGCTATCTCCTCAGGACGGGCCGGCCGGGCAATCGGCGCCAGCGCCGCCGCGGTGGCGGCATCATCGAACACCCCGACGACGGGAGCGATCATCGGCGTGTCGACAAAGCCGGGACAGACCGCGTTGGTGCGGATCCCGTTCTTCATGTACGTGATGCCCATCGACCGGGTGAGGTTGACGATTGCGCCCTTCGCCGCGGTGTACGCGTGGGCGTCGTAGAGGCCGGTGATGCCGGCCATGCTGGCGACGTTGACCACGGCGCCTGATCCCGCCTCGATCATGTGCGGCAGGACCTCGTGGATCATCATGAAGTATCCCTCGAGGTCGACGCCGCCGATGATCGCGCGCCAGTTGTCCAGCGACGCCTCATGGATGCCCGCCATCGTGCCCGGGTTGTCGATCCCGTACTGCCAGCCGACCCCGGCGTTGCAGACGAGGATGTCGACCTTGCCGTAGGTGTCCAGGGCGGTCTGCACGACCCTCCCGGGCGTGGCGGGATCCTCCAGGTCGGCGGCAACGATCACCCCCTCGCTGCCGGCCTCTCGGACGCTCTCCAGGCCCTCCTCCAGCTTCTCCTGACGCCGGGCGGTCGCCACGACCTTGGCGCCCTCGCGTCCGAACAGCCTCATCGTCGCGTTGCCGATACCGCTGCTGGCTCCGGTGATCACGGCAACCTTGTCCTGCAGACGGCCGGTGCGCGTCTGGCTGGTGTCGGCGACGGTTCCAAGGCTGCCCATGCGTGCTCCTCTGCGGTCGTGAACGGTGCCGATCCGATCGTATGAGCGCCCCGGCCGGCCGTGGCCGCCGGCCGGCCTCGTCGTTGTGGATTCGACAAGCCACCCTCCGGACCCACCCGTCCGACGCGCGACCGCCCCATAGCTTGACGCCGGGAACCAACACAGGAGCCATGAGCAATGGGCCATACCCCGCGGGTGCTGGCGATCGACGCCGGCGGCACGATGACCGACACGTTCATCGTCGACGAGTCCGGGCAGTTCGTGGTCGGCAAGGCGCAGACGACGCCGGAGGATGAGAGCGCGGGGCTGATGCTCTCCGCGGAGGATGCGCTGCGTCAATGGGAGCTGGATCCCGCCGCGGCGTTCCCCGGAATCCGCTCAGGCGTGTTCAGCGGGACGGCAATGCTCAACCGGCTGCTGAGCCGCCGCGGGCTGGACGTTGGGGTGATCGTCACCGCCGGCCAGGAGGATGCCCTGCAGATGGAGCGGGGCATCCAGACCTACCTCGGCTACTCCTACGCGGACCGGCTGCACGTCGCCACCCACCATCACAACCCACCCTTGGTTCCGCGCCACCGGGTGTTCGGCGTGCGCGGCCGCTGCGACCTGTTCGGCAACGAGGTCCTGCCGCTACGCGACCAGGACGTGCGCGAGGCCGCGGCCGCGCTGCTGGACGCCGGCGTCCAGGGGATCTGCGTCTCCCTGCTGTTCTCCTATCGCAATCCAGCCCACGAACTGCGGGTCAAGGAGATCCTGCAGGAGGAGAAGGCACGGCGATCGCGCAACGGCGACTGCCCGCTGTTCATCTCCTCCGAGCTGTATCCGGCCAGGCGAGATCTCCCCCGGCTCAACACGACGGTGATCGAGGGGTACGCGGCCGAGCCCTCGCGCGGGACGCTGCGGGCGGTGCGCGACCGCACCAAGGAGCGCGGCGCCGGCTTCGAGCTGCGGGTCATGGCCAGTCACGGCGGCACGATCTCGATCGACGCCGAGCAGCTCGCGACGACGCTCGTGTCCGGGCCGATCGGCGGTGTCGTCGGCGCCCGCTGGCTGGCTGATCAGATCGGCCTGCGCAACGTGCTCTGCACGGACATCGGCGGCACCTCGTTCGGACATGGCGCTGCTGGTCAACAAGCGCTACGACGTAACCTCGACGCCGAACGTGGCACGATTCATGCTCGGCATGCCGCTCGTCCAGATGGACTCCGTCGGCGCCGGGTGTGGCTCGTTCGTCCGGATCGACCCGAGCTCACGCCGGCCGGAGGTGGGCCCGGACTCGGCCGGGGCGGCGATTGGCACGGCGTGGCCCCAGGGAGGCGTCGGCACGGTGTCCATCACCGACCTGAACCTGGTCCTGGGGCGGCTGAACCCTGACTACTTCCTCGGCGGCCAGGTCACCCTGGACCTGGAGCGTGCCCGGGCGGAGGTCCGGCGTCAGATCGCCGATCCACTGGGGCTACCGCTGGAGTCGGCCGCCGCCGGCGTGATCGAGCTGTTCGAGAGCCAATTGCGCAACGACGCGGTGGGGCGAATCCTGGGCAAGGGGTACTCGCCGGCCGACTTCACCCTTCTGTGCTATGGCGGCGGCGGCCCGCTCCACGTTGCCGGCTACACCCGCGGCGTCCCCTACCAGCAGGTGCTGGTGCCCGAATGGGCCGCCGGCTTCAGCGCCTTTGGCTGCGCGTGCGCCGACTTCGAATACCGGTTCGACCATCAGGTCGACCTGCCGCTCATGCCGGCTCAGTCAGACGCCGAGCGCGCCCAGATGGTGACCCTGGTCTCGCAGACCTGGCGCGCGCTCGAGGATCGCGTCCGGGCGGAGTTCCGCAAATCCGGCGCCGATCCCGGCACGGTCACCTTCACGCACATGGTGCGAATGCAGTACTACGGCCAGCTCGTCGACATCGAGGTCGACTCGCCGAGCGCCGAGTTGAGCACGGCGCAGGACGCGCAGGCGCTGTGCGACGCATTCGAGGCCACCTACCAGCGGATGTACGCGCGGGCGGCATCGTCGCCGGAGCTCGGCTACCTGGTCGCCCAGGCGATCGTGAAGGGGTCGGTGCCGGTCGAGCAGCCGCGCCTGCCGGTCCTGGCCGCCGCATCCGGGTCCCCGCCGGTCAAGGACACGCGACGGGTCTGGTGGGACGACGGCTGGGAGGACACGGCCGTGCACGAGATGGATGACGTCCGTCCCGGGCACTCGCTGGAGGGTCCGGCGATCCTGGAAGCCGAGTCGACGACGTTCCCAATTCCGCCGGACCGGCGAGCGCTGCTCGACGAGCACGGCATCTTCCACCTTGAGCACAGGGAGGCCTGAGAGCCATGGCCACGATCGACCGCAGTACCGAGCTCGAACCGCAGGCACGGACGCCGATCGGCTGGGACGGGCAGACGCTGGCCGAGATGCTTCAGGCATCGGAACGGCTGTTCGAGGACACCGGCTGCTACCAGGGCCTCACCTCGATGGCGCTCAAGGAATCGAACCCGCTCCACTTCGAGAAGCTGTTCTCCCGGGTGCGCGGCGGCATGGTGTCCGCGCGTGAGACGGCGCTGAACATCTCAGCCTCGCCGATCGTTCGGGAGCTCGGCGAGATCTGCTTCGCGATGTACACCCCGGAGGGCGACAACGTGGCGCTGTCGACGGGCATCATCGTCCACGTCCACACCATGAGCGAGGCGATCAAGTTCATGGTCCGCAACGGGTGGGAGGACAACCCGGAGATCCGGCCGGGCGACATCTTTGCCAACAACCAGCCGACGCTGGGCGATGTGCACAACGCCGACGTACAGACGTTCGTGCCGATCTTCGACCCCGAGGGGGACGAGCTGGTGGCGTGGGCGGGCGGGGTCATCCACGTGATGGACATCGGTGCCACCACGCCGGGCGGCGTGTGCGTGGCGCCGACGACGCGCTTCGACGACGGGATCGACCTGCATTGCATGAAGATCGGCGAGCGCGACCGGATCGCCAGCTGGCACATGAAGCGCATCTCGATGCAGAGCCGCGCCCCGGGACTGTACATCCTGGATGAGCGTTGCCGTCTGGCCGGGTGCCACATGATCCGTGACACCGTTGAGCGTCTCGTCCTGGAGGAGGGCCTCGACACGCTCAAGCGGTTCATGCGCGAAGCCATCGAGGATGGACGCCGGGCGTTCAAGCACCGGGCGCGTTCGCTGCTGGTTCCCGGGCGCTATCGCTCCGCCGGCTTCACCGAGGCACGGTACGCGGACAAGACCGAGATGCCCAAGCGGGCCCGGCGGGATCTGATCCTCCACGGCGCCTACGAGGCGGTGGTCGACGCCGACGGACGCTTCACCACCGACCTGCGGGGTTCCTCGGCGTGGGGCTGGCACTCGTTCAACGCCACGCCCGCGGCCCAGCAGGGGATGCAGTGGATCCTGTTCACCCAGACGCTGATCTGCAACGACAAGATCAACGACGGCGCCTACTACGCCACCGAGCTGAAGCTGACCCGCGGCAGCTGGGCCGACCTCGGCGACGCGCCGTGCTCGTCCTCCTTCCCGTGGATGCCGATGTTCTGCACCTCGACCGGATACCTGCGGGCGATCTCCCGGGCGTTGCAATCCCGCGGCTACATCGAGGAGATCGTCGGAACGTACACCGTCCCTGGCAACGTCGCCCAGGGAGGCGGCATCGACCAGTACGGTCAGATCTCCGGCTTCATGAACTTCGAGATCGGTGCGCAGGGCCAGGGTGGCAAGTACGTCCTCGACGGCCTCGACTACGGCGCCGCGGTGTTCAACCCCGAGGGGGACATGGGCGACATCGAGATGTGGGAGCTGGTCAAGCCGATGGTCTACCTGGGGCGGCGGATCAAGCCCTACACCGGCGGGATCGGCCGCCACCGCGGCGGCTCGTCATTCGAGTCGCTGCTGCTGGTGCACGGCACCCCGGACTTCGAGATCGAGAACATCGGCACCGGCGGGATGTTCACCTCGCCGGGAATCTTCGGCGGCTACCCGGGCGCCCAGGCCTACGTCCACAACGTCTACGGCTCCGACATCTATCAGCAGGCCGCGGCGGGCGCCGCCTACCCGGTGGGCGACGTCAGCGGCGAGGAGCTGGCGATGATGGCATTCGGCGGCGAGCACGTGGTCAAGCAGGACCCGTACACGCTGATGCAGGCGGTCAAGACGGGCGACATCTACCTCAGCTCCGGCCGGGGCGGCGGCGGCCTCGGCGACCCGCTGCTGCGCCCGGACGAGGCGATCGAGGCCGACGTCGCCGGCGGCCACATCCAGCCCGAGTGGGCCCAGCGGGCGTACGGCCGTGGCGACCGCGACGCCGTGCGCCGCCGCCGGTTGGCGCGTGCCCGCCCCGCGCCGGAGTGGTGGGCGGAGCAGCGCCGGCGGATCCTGGCCCAGGACCTGATAGAGCCGGTCAAATGCATGTATGCCGAGTCGATGCGCCTGGAGCCTCGCTGGGCCGCCGAGTACCGCGGCTTCTGGGACCTGCCGGAGGACTTCGACTTCGACGTGATCACTCCGACCGTCCCAATCTCCCGGGCCCCCGCCGGCAAGCTGACGCCGGCCGAGTCGGCCCAGGGGTTCCTGGCCGCTGCGACGGCGTTTGCGGCGAGCGACGCGACCGAGGTGCCGGTCAACTCGCGGATGACGCCGGAGCTCCTGGCCGACCTGCTCGACGAGAAGCTGTCCCGCCGCGCCGTCAAGGACATCCAGTCCGGCCTCAAGGACCCGGGCCGCTTCGACCTCTGGGTCGCGTTGCTCCAGGAGCGGGTGCCCTATGACGATCCGATCGTCCTGCCCTACGGCGAGGGGCTCAACATCGTCCGCCGGCGGTCCGACGGCGAGCTGGTGATCCGCACCGACGCCGGGTACGACTTCTGCCGCTGGGACGAGAACTGGCGCATGCACGCTCCGATGTTCGTGCGCGACACCGACGAGCTCTACGAGGAGATCTATCCCAAGCTCGCCTACCCCGAGGGGGACTGGATGGAGCTGCGCGAGTTCTACTGCCCGCTCTCCGGCCATCTGCTGGAGGCCGACGCGGTCCCGCCCGGCTATCCGGTGCTCCACGAGTACCTCCCGGACGTGAGCGGCTTCTACGCAGGGTGGCTGGGCCGGCCCGTGCCGTGAGGCGGCACCTCTTGGCCGGTGCACAACCCGCTGGAGAAACCACAGGCCGCCGGGCGGCCGATCGCGGGCCTGGCGCAGAGGGCGCATCTAGGGTTGGCCGATGACCATCCCCTGGCCGGACTCCCGGCTCATCGCCACGAACGGAATCGACCTGGAGGTGCACCAGGCCGGAGAGGGGCCGGCGGTGCTGCTCCTTCACGGGTTTCCTGAGCTCGCCTACTCATGGCGTTATCAGCTCGCGCCGATCGTCGACGCGGGATTCCGCGTCATCGCGCCGAACCAGCGCGGCTTCGGGCACAGCGGCGCCCCGGCGGACCCGAAGACGTACAGCGTCAGGAACCTCGTCGCAGACATCACCGGTCTGCTCGACGCGCTCGGCATCGAGCGGGCCATCTGGGTCGGCCACGACTGGGGCAGCATGCCCGCGTGGTATGCGGGCGCTTACGCGCCGGATCGCGTCCTCGGAGCGGCCAGCCTGTGCACCCCGTATTTCACCCCGGGGGAGACCGATCTCATCGAGGCCTACAACACACTGCGCGGACCCAAGCACTACATGGCCACGTTCCAGGAGCCGGGGGTTGGCGAGGCACTGCTGAGCCGGGACGTCGAGGCGACGTTCCGGGCGCTGATCCGCACGCGCGGCTACACCCTCGAGGAGTTCCGGAGCGCCCCGCCTGAGATCCAGGAGGTGCCCGCCGGCGTGTTCGTCGGCGACCCCCAGCTGTTCGGCGACGAGCTGCTCGACGACGACGACCTGGCCGTGTACGTCGACACCTACCGTCGCACCGGCTTCACCGGCGGCCTGAACTGGTACCGCGCCCTCCGCGAGGACTGGGCGGAAGGCCTCGATCACGACTTCCGCTACGACAAGCCGGCGCTGATGATCTGCGCGGCCGATGATTGGTTTCTCCCGCCGGACTTCACCGAGGGCATGGAGGAGCTGCTCCCGCAACTCGAGAAGCACGTCATTCCCGACGCCGCACACTGGCTGCAACAGGAGAAGCCGGCCGAAGTCAACGCTCTCCTGCTCCCGTGGCTCACGCGCAACTTCGCGCGGCAGACCGCGGCCGCGTAGGCACCGCGGGACGCCTGCGCGTACCCGGCGGCCCGGGTCTACGTCCGCACGCGCGACCACAGGCGCAGCAGGGACTGAGCCGTTTCGGCCGGTCGCTCGAACGGCCACCAGTGCCCGCACTCCAGTACGACGAGCTCTGCTTTCATTCGCTCGGCCAGGCGTTCGCCGTACATGAGCGGCACATACGGGTCGTTGCGGCCCCAGATCACCATCGCCGGCACCTCGAGCCGTTCCAGGTCCGGTTGCCACTCGGCGCCGATGTGCACGGCCGACCGGTAGAGCTCGAGGATCGTCGCCTTTCCGTGC
>DASZMK010000222.1:0-11224 GCA_035551855.1 Solirubrobacteraceae bacterium | reverse complement strand
GCATCGGCGCCCTGGATCCGTCAGGCCCGCCTGGTAGACCGTTGTCGTGCTCTACGAGCTGCGCGTCGAGAACCTGCTGTTGATGGAGCGGGCCGAGCTCCGGCTCGCCCCCGGCCTGAACATGCTGACCGGCGAGACCGGGGCCGGCAAGACGTTGCTCGCCCATGCCCTGGACCTGCTCCTGGGCGGGCGCGCGCGCCGCGGGATCGTGCGTCCCGGAGCGGCGGAGGCCTACGTCGAGGGCGTGTTCGAGCTGCCGCCCGCGCTGGCCGGATCCGAGCGGCTGCCGACCGGGGTGGAGGAGATCGTGCTCGCGCGGCGCGTCTGGCCGGACGGGCGCACCCGGGCCTACGTCTGCGGCCGGGCGGCCACCCAGGCCGACCTGCAGGAGCTGGGTAGCCAGCTGCTGTCCTTCTACGGCCAGCACGAGCACCGCAAGCTCATGCTCTCCGCCTCGCAGCTGGAGGTGCTCGACGCCTACTGTGGCGCGGAGCAGCTGGCGCTGCGCGGCAAGCTGCGCGCCGCCTACGAGCACGTGCGCGAACGGGAGCAGCGCGCCGCCGGCCTGCGGGAGCTCGCCGGCGCCCGCGACCGGGAGCTGGACCTGCTGACCTTCGAGCTGCAGGAGATCGAGGCCGCGGCACCGAGCGAGGCCGAGCAGGCGTCGCTGACGACCGAGCGGGACCGCCTGCGCCACCAGGAGGCGCTGGCGCAGGCCGCGGTGACCGGCATCGACGCCATCGCCGGGGCGGCCGGGGCCGAGGGCGGGGGCGGTGGTGCGGCCGGATCGGTGGCGCGTGGCGCGGCCGAGCTGCTGGCTCAGGCGGCCGTGGCGCTCGACCACGCGGCGGCGATGGACGAGCGGCTCATGCCGCTGGCGGAACGGGCGGAGACGCTGCGCTACGAGGCCGAGGATGTCGCCGGCGAGCTGCGTGGCTACCTGCTGGAGCTGGAGGGGGGCGCCGGCGAGGCCGGCGGCGCGGCGCGGCTGGAGGAGATCGAGGAGCGGCTGGCGGTGCTGGCGCGCCTGGAGCGCAAGCACGGCGGGACGGTCGCCGACGTCCTCGCCCACGCCGAACGCTGCCGGAGCCGCCGGAGTGAGCTGGAGAACGCCGACAGCGCCCTCGACGCGCTGGAGGCGGAGCTCCTGGAGGCCCGCTCCGACCTGGAGCGGCTGGCCCAGCGGATCGGCAAGGCCCGGCGCAAGGCGGCGCCACGGCTGGCGGGAGCGGTCCGCGCGCGGCTCGCCGAGCTGGCGATGGCCGAGGCCCGCTTCGAGATCGAGCTCTCGGCGCGGCCGGATGGCTGCGGCCCACGGGGGGCGGACGCGATCGAGATGCTGATCGCGCCCAATGCCGGTGGCCCGCTGGGGCCGCTGCGCGAGGTCGCCTCCGGCGGCGAGCTCTCACGCGTCATGCTGGCTTTGCTCAGCATCGCCCACGACATGGATGACAATCGCGAGCAGACGCGGGCCGGAGTTGCGAAGCAACTCCCAAAGGAGCGCGGAGCGCTCCTCGTGTTCGACGAGATCGACGCCGGGATCGGCGGCCTGACCGCCCGCGCCGTCGGCGAGCACCTGCGACAGCTCTCCCGCGACCGCCAGGTCCTGTGCATCACCCACCTGCCGCAGGTCGCCGCGCTCGCCGATCGCCACTTCACGATCGTCAAGGACGCGGCGGCGACGCCGGCGACCACGACCGTCACCGCCCTCGACGGCGACCAGGTGGTGGGCGAGCTGGTCCGGATGCTCGGCGGCGGGTCCGAGGACCGGGCCGCCAGCGAGCACGCCCGCGAGCTTCTGCGAGCCGCGTGATCATGGCGTCACGGGGGCGCAGATCCGCGGTGGCGATCGACCGCCGGGCCGTGAATCAGCCGCGTAGAGCGGGCAAACCGGCGGCGGCCATGGGTGGCCGCCGGAGCCCTCGATAGACTCGCCTGCAGTCGATGTCACAGGGCGAGACGCGGTTCATCTTCATCACGGGCGGGGTTGTTTCCTCGCTGGGCAAGGGCATCGCCGCCGCGTCGATCGGGCGGCTGCTCGTTTCGCGGGGCCTGTCGGTCCAGCTGCAGAAGTTCGATCCGTACATCAACGTCGACCCCGGGACGATGTCCCCGTACCAGCATGGTGAGGTGTTCGTCACCGAGGACGGCGCCGAGACCGACCTGGACCTGGGCCACTACGAGCGCTTCACCGACGCGAACACCAGCCGCGCCTCCAACGTGACCGCCGGGGGGATCTACAACACGGTGATCCGGCGCGAGCGCCGCGGCGACTACCTGGGCGCGACGGTCCAGGTCGTCCCTCACATCACCAACGAGATCAAGCAGCGGATCAAGCTGATGGCCGACTCCAGCGACGTCGACTTCGTCATCACCGAGATCGGCGGCACCGTCGGAGACATCGAGTCGCTCCCGTTCCTGGAGGCCATCCGCCAGTTTCCCGTCGACGTCGGCCGGCGCCGGTGCATGTTCATCCACCTGACGCTCGTGCCGTACATCGGCCACGCCGGCGAGCTGAAGACCAAGCCGACCCAGCACTCGGTCAACGAGCTGCGGCGCATCGGTATCGCGCCGGACATGGTCGTGTGTCGGTCCGAGGGTGAGCTCTCGGTGGACATCCGCTCCAAGATCGCCCTGTTCGCCAGCCTTCCGGTCGAGGCGATCGTCTCCGCCTACGACGTCGACGACGTGTACCGGATCCCGCTCGTCTTCAACAACCAGAGGGTCGACGATTTCATCCTCCACGAGCACTTCGGGATCGACGCCGACGAGCCGGACCTGAGCGGCTGGGCGGCGATCACCCGCCGGGCCGCCGCGGCGCACCGGCACGTGCGGATCGGCCTCGTCGGCAAGTACGTCCAGCTGGAGGACGCGTATCTGTCGGTCGCCGAGGCGCTGCGCCACGCCGGCGTGCACCACGACGCCGAGGTGGAGCTCGACTGGGTCGACTCGGAGACCGTCGGCGATCCTGAGGTCGCCCAGCGCCTGCGCGCCGCCGACGGCATCCTCATCCCCGGAGGCTTCGGCGGCCGCGGCTGGGAGGGGAAGATCAGCGCGGCTCGGATCGCCCGCCAGGAGGGGGTCCCGTTCCTGGGGATCTGCCTGGGCATGCACGTAGCCGTCAGCGAGTTCGCCCGCCACGTCGCCGGGATGGAGGGCGCCAACTCGACCGAGATGGACCTGGAGACCCCGTTCCCCGTGATCGACCTGCTGCCGGAGCAGAAGGAGATCGCCGACATGGGCGGCACGATGCGGCTCGGAGCCGATCCGGTCAAGCTCCATGACGACACGCGCATCCGCGAGCTCTACGGCGACGCCGTCGTCTACGAGCGCCACCGCCACCGTTACGAGGTCAACAACCACCTCCGCCGGCGGCTGGAGAGCGCCGGGCTCGTCTGCTCCGGCACGTCGCCGGACGACCGCCTCGTCGAGGCGATCGAGCTGGCCCGCGACGTGCACCCGTTCTACGTCGCCTCCCAGTACCACCCGGAGTTCAAGTCGCGCCCGGAGCGGCCCGCGCCGCTGTTCCGCGAATTCGTCGGCGCCGCGCTGGCGCGCGCCGAGGCGGCCCGGGGCGCGGCCGCGCCGATGACCCCGCCCGCCCGGGATACGGCCCCGCCCACCCCACCTGCCGAGGTCGTGGCCGGGTGCGAGCGCGACGGTGACCGTGACGGTGTCAGGGCCGGCGACGAGCGAGGCGTCAGCGTCTCGCCACGGCCCTGAGGCCGCCGGCCCCGTGACCCGGTCCACCGAAGCCGAGCGCGAGCGGCTGCATCAGACGTTCGCCGCCCTGTGCCGCATTCCCAGCCCGTCGCGGCAGGAGCGCGCGTGCGCCGATTGGCTGACGGACGAGCTGCGGAGCATGGGGCTGACCGTCGAGGAGGACGACAGCGGCCCCGGCCTCGGCTCCGATGCCGGGAACCTGCTGGCTCGGATTCCCGGACGGACGGACGCGAGCATCCTGCTGTGCGCGCACATGGACACCGTCCCGCTCGCGGCCCCGGTCGACCCCGTGCTGGTGGACGGCGCCTGGGAGAACGCCAACGACGGGATCCTCGGCGCTGACAACAAATCGGCGGTGGCGGTCATCGTGGAGCTGGCCCGGCGATTCACCGCCGGGGCCCGCCCCCCGCTGGTTGGGATCGAGATCCTGTTCACGGTGTGCGAGGAGGTCTCTGTCGCCGGCTCGGCCGCGTTCGACGTGTCCCAGCTGAGCAGCGCCTTCGGCTACGTCTTCGATCACGCCACGCCGATCGGCGACGTCGTCGTCGCGTCGCCGACGCACTACCGGATCGTCGGGGAGTTCCGCGGCCGGGCCGCTCACGCCGGGGTGCGCCCGGAGGCCGGGCGCAGTGCGATCGCCGCGGCCGCCACTGCCATCGCCGCCATGCGACTCGGCCGCCTGGACGCCGAGACCACGGCCAACGTGGGCACGATCGAGGGGGGAAGCGCCATCAACGTCGTGCCGGAGCGCTGCCGGCTCGAGGCCGAGGTGCGCTGCCTGGACGCCGACCGGGCGGCGGCGGTGGCCACCGAGGTGGTCGACCACCTGCAGGACGCCGCCAATGCCGGCGAGTGCGATCTCGACGTGACGATGGAGCGCATGTTCTCCGGCTTTCGCACCAAGCCCAGCGCCCCGGAGCTGGCGGTCGCCGAACGGGCGCTGCGGACCTGCGGCTACGAGCCACGGCGGATCACGACCGGCGGGGCGACCGACGCCAACTCGTTCGAGGTCGCCGGCTTTCATTGCCTCTGCCTCGCCGACGGCACCGAGCACAACCACGAGCCGACGGAGCGGATCGGCACGCAATCGCTGGAGGACCTGCTGGACATCGCCGGAGCCCTCGTCGACGAGGCGGCGGTGGAGCTGGGCGGCGAGAGCCCCGGGTCGCCGGCGGCCGGCGGACGTGCGGAGGTCCGGCGGTGAGCGGGTTTGAGCTGATCGGCTCCGAGATCCTCTGGCACGGGAAGATCGTGGAGGCCGGGGTCCAGCACTTCCGCCATGCCGACGGAGAGGTTGTGGCGCGCGACAAGGTGTGGCATCCCGGCGCCGTCGGGATCCTCGCCTACGACCACGAGCACGTGTGGTTGACGCGTCAGCCGCGGGAGGCCGCCGGCCTGGCGGACTCGCTCGAGATCCCGGCGGGAAAGCTCGATGTCGAGGGCGAGGAGCCGCTCGCCTGCGCCCAACGCGAGCTCGCCGAGGAGATCGCCAAGACCGCCGCCACCTGGACGGAGCTCAAGTGCTTCTACACCAGCCCGGGCTTCAGCGACGAACGCGTCTGGCTGTTTCAGGCCACCGACCTCGCTGACACCCAGGAGCCGGCCGAGGCCGACGAGGACGAGCGGATCGAGATCGTCCCGTGGCCGCGGGATCGTCTCGGCGCCGCGGTCGACGAGTGCGAGGACTCAAAGACGCTCATTGCGTTGCTCTGGCTCCTGAGCCGCCCGCCGGCGTCGTAGGCCCACCTCGCGACCTGACGCCCCGGCATCCGGTGCTTTAAAAAACCGCGCGCCCGGGTACAAAGGCGTCTGGCGCGGGTGGCGCGCTCAAGGTCGTCTGATCGGAGGCCATGGTGGTGGGCGATGGGGTTCGGTTCAAGCAGGCACTGGTGCTCCTTCTGCTCGGCGGCCTCACCTCGGCCGCACCGGCGCTCGCCGACGCCGGCAGCCAGAGCGTCGCGTACCAGCTCAATCCCGCCCACGACGGCTATGCGTCAGGCGTGGTCATCGCGCCGCCCCTGACCAGGGCGTGGAGCGACGCGTTCAGCGGCGCGGTCTCCTACCCACTCGTGGTCGGCAGCACCGTGTATGTCAGCGCGGTGGGCGGCTCGGCGACGACGGTCGATGCGCTCGACCGCGCGACCGGCGCGACACGGTGGCAGCACGCGATCGGCGGTACCTACCCGTGGTCTGGGATCGCCTACGACGGCGGGCGCGTGTTCGTCGTCAACAGCGACGGTCTGCTGACCGCGCTCGACGCGTCGACGGGCGACACCGTGTGGAGTACCCAGCTCCCCGGGCAGTACTCCTTCAGCTCGCCGCCGACGGCCGTGGGCGGGATCGTCTACGACAGCGGTGCCGGGAACGGCGGGACCGTCTACGCCACAAGCGAGGCCGGCGGCGCCCTGCTGTGGAGTCAGCCGGTCGCCAACGGCGACAACAGCTCCCCGGCCGTCGACGGGTCGAACGTCTACGTCACCTACCCTGACAACTACTACGCCTTCAACCGGTTGACCGGGGCCCTGGTCTGGCACGACACCCCCGGCGGCGACGGCGGCGGCGGACGCACGCACCCCGGTGGTCGCCGACGGCCACCTGTTCATCCGGGACTGGACGGTTTCGCCATTCGTCGCCTCCGCGTCGACGGGCGCGACCGAGGGTCCGCTCGGCTCCACGACGACGCCCGCGGTCGCCGGCGGTAGCGCGTACGAGATGGCGGGCAGCACGCTGACCGCCGTCGGCGGGGACGGCCTGGGGGCCACGCGCTGGTCGTTCACCGGTGACGGCCACCTTGACTCCGCACCGCTGGTGACGGCCGGGGCGGTGTGGGCCGGGTCCTCCTCGGGCGAGCTCTACGCGGTGAGCTGCGGGACCGGGACGCCGCTGTGGAGCACGAACGTCGGCAGCGCCATCCCGGCGCCGGACGAGCAGAATGTCTCCCAGCCGCTCACCGGCCTGGGCGTCGGCGGCAACACCCTCGTCGTCCCCGCGGGCTCCACGCTCGTCGCCTACACGTCGTCGACGACCTCCGGCGCGGGCTCCTGCGCAATGTCGAGCAGCCCCGGTGTCGGCGGTCGAAGCTCCGCGAGCGCGACCACCCCGAGCAGCGGCTCACGGTCCCTCCTCTCGCGCCAGATGACGCTCCTGAGCCGCGCGATCGTCCTGCACACCACGGTGAGACGGCTGCTTGCCCACCGCGGGATGACGGTGCGGATCCGCGCGCTGATGCCGGGCCGGATCGTGCTCGCCTGGGGATTCGCCCCGAGCGCCCGGACGCGCCATCCGCTGCGGATCGCGATCGGCCTCAGAGTCAAGCGGGCGGGCGCCCTCCGGGTCGCCCTGCGCCTGAACGCGGCCGGGCTGCGGTTCCTGCGGCGCGCCCACCACGGCCTCCTCGCCGTGGGCGCGGCGGCGTTCGCGCCCCGGCGCGGGGGTACGGTCAAGGTGCGCCGCGGCTTCCGCGTTCGGTACTGAGCTTCGCTTCTCCGGCAGCGGCGTTGCATGCGCAGGAGGGGGGTGGGCCGAGGCGAAGAGGCGGTGGATGGCAGTTACGAGCGACCCTTCGATCCAGCGGCGGCTGACCGACCTGACGCTCGAGTTCCTGGCCGCGCTGGAGCTGGAGCGAGGGCTCTCGCGCAACACGCTGGAGGCGTATCGCTCCGACCTGCAGCAGTACGGCGTCTTCCTCTCCCGGCGGGGTCGCGACCCGCTCCGGGTCGATCCCGGCGACCTGGCCGCGTTTGTCTCAGAGCTCGCCGACGGGCGCGAGGACCGGCCGCCACTGGCGCCGGCGACGCTCCAGCGCAAGATCGCCTGCCTGCGCTCGTTCTACCGCCATCTGCGCCGCGAGCAGATCATGGACCATGATCCCACCGCCGAGCTGCGGCCGCCCCGCTCGCGCGGGCGCCTGCCCAAGGTGCTCACGCGCGATGAGGTCAACCGGTTGCTGGCCCAGCCCACCGGCACGTCGCCGGCGGCGCTGCGCGACCGGGCGCTGCTGGAGACGATGTACGCCTGCGGTCTGCGGGCGTCGGAGGCGATCACGCTGGAGCTGTCCGAGCTTGACCTGGAGGCGGGGATGCTGCGCGCTCGGGGCAAGGGCTCGAAGGAGCGGCTGGTACCGATCGGCAGCAAGGCGATCGTCACCCTGAGCGAGTATCTGACCAAGGCGCGCCCGCGGCTCGTCGGGCTGCGCGACGAGACTCACGTGTTCGTCAACCTGCGCGGCAGCGGCCTCTCCCGGCAGGGGCTGTACCGGATCGTCCAGGGCCACGCCCGGAGCGCCGGGCTCGCCGACCGGATGAGCCCGCACACGCTGCGCCACACGTTCGCCACCCACCTGCTCGCCGGCGGCTGTGACCTGCGCTCACTGCAGGAGATGCTCGGTCACGCCGACATCGGCACCACGCAGATCTACACCCACCTGTCGGCCGAACGCCTGCGTGATGTCTACTTCGACGCCCACCCGCGGGCCCAGATCAGCAGCCCCGACCCGGGTGGGGCCTGACCGGCCGCGGCTGACAGAATCCCGCCGTGGCCCGTCGCGCGTTCGTCGTCGTGCTCGATGCCTGCGGCGCCGGGGCCACCCCTGACGCCGCCGACTACGGCGACGCCGGAACAAACACGCTGCGGCATCTGGCGCAGCACGTCGGCGGCCTGGAGCTGCCGGCGCTGCAGGCGCTGGGGCTGGGCTCGATCCTCGACCTGACCGGCGTCGCCCCCGTCCGCCGGCCGGTGCTCCACGGCCGCCTATACCCGCTCGGCCCGGGCAAGGACTCGAGCGCCGGTCACCGGGAGCTGATGGGCGTCATCGCCGACGCGCCTCCGCCGACCTATCCCGGCGGCTTTCCCCCGGACGTCCTGGCGATGGTCCGGGAGGTCAGCGGGCGCGGGGTGATCTGCAACCGGCCGGACAACGGCATCGAGGCGATCGAGCAGTTCGGCGCCGAACATGTCTCCGGCGGCGACCTGATCGTCTACACCAGCCAGGACTCGGTGCTGCAGATCGCCGCCCACATCGACGTTGTCTCACCGGGCCGGCTGTATGACATCTGTGCCGAGGTTCGCCGGCGGATGACCGGTGAGCACGCGGTCGGTCGCGTCATCGCCCGGCCGTTCACCGGGACCCAGGGCCGGTTTGCCCGCAGCGACGGGCGGCGCGACTTCGCCCTGCCCCCCTCGAGCCGCAGCTATCTGCTCGAGCTGCAGGCAGCGGGCGTCCAGGTCCACGGCGTGGGGAAGGTGGGCCAGCTGTTCGCCGGAGCCGGGTTCGACGTCCAGCATCCCGGCGCCACGAACGCCCGGGCGCTCGCCGCGACGACCGAGCTGATCCGCGGGCTGGAGGGCGGGCTCGTGTTCACGAACCTGATCGAGACCGACCAGGTCTACGGCCACCGCCACGACTTCGACGGCTTCCACGCGGCCCTGCGCGAGATCGACGGCGAGGTGGGCCGGTGGCTCGAGCTTCTCGGTGATGAGGACCTGCTCGTCCTCACCGCCGACCACGGGTGCGACCTGACCTCGCCGCGGACCGACCACACCCGGGAACAGGTGCCGCTGCTGGCACGCTTCGCGGGGGACGGCTCGCGCCGTCACGACGGTCCGATGGCCGACGCCGGCGCCAGCGTCCTCGCCTGGCTGACCGGGGGCGAGGCGCCGGACCTGCCCGGGCGCTCCTTTCTTTAATGAAGAGCTGTGCCTGAGCTTCCAGAGGTCGAGACGATCCGCCGCCAGCTCGCGCCCCACCTGGAGGGACGCACGCTGCTCGACGTCGAGATCCTCGACCCCCGGTGGACGCGCCCGGCGCCGCCCGGGGAGATCGAGGACGCCCTGCGGGGGCGGGTGGTGGAGCGGGTCGGCCGTTCCGGCAAGTACCTGGTGTGGCGGTTGACCGGCGAGGTGTTCCTGCTCGTGCACCTGCGGATGACTGGGGCGCTGCTGTTCGATCCGGCGGTGGATCCGCCGCATACCCGGGTGCGGTTTGAGCTGGATGAGGGACACCGGGTCGTCTACAACGACCCGCGCCGCTTCGGCACCGGGCATCTGGTGCTCGGCGAGCCGGCGCGGGACGCGTACCTGGGCGAGCGGCTGGGGGCCGAGCCGCTGACGCCGGCGTTCACCACCGACTACCTGCGGGCGGCGGCGCGGGGGCGCACGGCGCCGGTCAAGGCGTTCGTGCTCGACCAGCGGCGGATCGCCGGCGTGGGCAACATCTACGCCGACGAGGCGCTGTTCCGGGCGAAGATCCACCCGCTGCGCCCGGCCGGAAGCCTGAGGCGCGCGCAGCTCGAGGCTCTGCGCGAGGCGATCGAGTACGCGCTGGCGGCCGGCATCGACGCCAAGGGGGCGACGATCGACGACTTCCGCCACGTCGACGGCGCCGAGGGGTCCTTCCAGGACCTGTTCGCCGTCCACCAGCGCGAGGGGGAGCCGTGCCCGGTCTGTGGCACGACGATCCGCAAGCTCGTCGTCGGGGGGCGCGGGACGTACGTGTGCGAGCGGTGCCAGCCGCGCCCACGGGCCCGCGCCGCCGGGGTGGCCACGGCCAGAAAACAAGGCCGCCGTGAGGCGGCCCCCCAAAAAATCAGCTCAGGCGGCGAGCAGCTCTGACAGGCGCCCGGCGCGGTCGGCGGCCAGGAGCTCCTGGAAGCCGCCGAGCGTCTCGCCGTCGATCACGATCTGGGGGAAGGTGAACATGCCGGTCAGCTCCGAGAGCTTGGTGCGGCCGTCCGGATCACGTGCGAGATTGACTTCCTCGTACTCGATCGAGCGCTTGGCCAGCAGCGTCTTGGCGCTGGAGCAGTAAGGACAATAGTCAGTTGTGTAAACGATGATCGACTTCATGGCTTCATTAAAGATAGCGTGATGGACATATGCCCGGACCGCTGAGGACCGAGGCGGTCGTCCTGCGGTCGATCCGCTACGGGGAGGCCGACCGGATCCTCCACCTGTATACCCCGGAACGCGGCCGGATCAGCGCGATCGCCAAGGGCGCGCGCCGGGCGCGCAGCCGGTTCGGCGCCCGGCTCGAGCCGTTCGTGCACGGGCGGGCCGTCCTCCACGAGGGCCGCAGCGAGCTGCTGACGGTGACCGCCGTCGACACCGTCTCCGTCCACCGGGCGCTGCGCGAGCACGCCGCGACGCTCGACGCGGCTGCGCGGGCGTGCGATGCGGTGGCGCGGCTGTTCGAGACCGCCGATCCCCACCCGGAGGTGTTCCGGCTGCTCGTCAACGAGCTCGCGCTGTTGAACGCCGATGTGGCCCACGCCCGGGCGGGCAACGGGCTCGCGTTCCGGCTCAAGCTCCTGCTCGCCGCCGGGATCGTGCCCCAGCTCGCCGCCTGCGCGGTCTGCGGCGAGACCGAGCACCTGCGGGGGTTCTCCGGCGCGGCCGGCGGCGTCGTCTGCAGCTCGTGCGAGGCCGGGTCGTTTTCGCTGTCGGAGGACGCCTACCGGTTCCTGGTCGATGCTCTGGGGTCGCCGCTGGCGCAGGCGCCGGAGGC
>DASZMK010000221.1:0-15249 GCA_035551855.1 Solirubrobacteraceae bacterium | reverse complement strand
GACGCCCGCACCGGCACGGTCGGTGGTGGCTTGATCTGCTCCAGGCGGTCGACGGCGGCCAGGTCCGGGAACAACCGCCGCCAGCTCAGCGCGATCACCATCGTCGCCACGCCGCCTCCCACGACGGCCGGAACCGTCCCCACCAGGAACGCGGCGAATCCGGACTCGAAGTAGCCCAGCTGGTTCGATGCGCTGATGAACACCATCTCCACCGCGTTGACGCGCCCCCGGAGCCGGTCCGGCGACGCGAGCGCCACCGTCGTGGAGCGAATGTTCATGCTGTACAGGTCGACAAAGCCGCTGACGGCCAGCGCCGCCAGGGACAGCGGATACGACCTGGACAGGCCGAAGACGACGATGCACGCGCCGTACAGGAACACGACGGTCAGCAGCACGCGCCCGGCGTGCCTGGCGATCGGTCGGCGGGTGATGACCGCGGCCGCCGTCAGCGCCCCCACCGCCGGCGCCGCCCGGAGAAGCCCCAGCCCGGTGGCGCCGACGTGCAGGATCGAGCTGGCGAACACGGGCAGAAGCGCCACCGCGCCGCCGAACAGGACCGCCAGCAGATCGAGCAGGATCGCGCCGAGCAGGATCTGCGTCCGTCCCACGAAGCGCAGCCCCTCGAGCACGCCGTACACGTCCGCCGGCGGACGGGCCGCGCCGTGGCCCGCGGGAAGCGCGCCGGCCGGGGCGGCGGTGTCGGCCGCATCGGCGGCCGCCGCCGGGCGCATGGCGAGCACACAGCCGGCGGCGGCCAGGCACGCTCCTGCCGACAGGGCGTAGACGAGCGACGGCGAGATGCCGTACAGCAGGCCCCCCAGCGCCGGTCCCGCGACCTGAGCCGCCTGGCTGGCGATCGACCGCAAGGTCATCGCGCTGGCCAGCAGCTCGGCACCGACCAGCGTCGGCGGCATCGCCCGGGCCGCCGGAGTCCCCAGCGCCATCGAGATCCCGGCGCCGACCGCCAGCGCAAGGTAGACGGCGACCGACGTGTCGCCGGAGCCGCTGACCACGGCGAGACCGACACCGACCCCGGCGCCGATCAGCAGTGCGCCGGAGAAGACGGCGCGCCGGGGAACGCGGTCGGCGAGCTGCCCCGCCGGCAACGCGAGGACGAACATGGGCAGGAACTCGGCCAAGCCGATCCAGCCGAGGTCCAGCGTGCTGCGATGCTGGGCATACACCTCCCAGCCGATCGCCACCTCGAGCATCTGCAGGCTCATCCACATGCCGAGGGACGCCAGCCACCACAGCCGGAAATCGCGTACCTCCAGCGCCGGGCCGAGTCGTCTCACGGCCGTCGAGCCTAGTGCGGCCGTTCCGACTTTCCTGGTACCGGGCGAACATGGATGCCGGCGGCTATCGTCGCCGCGATGGCGGAGACGCTTCGCACCGCTCGTCTCGAGCTGGCGCCGTGGTCGCCGGCGGCGACCCGCCTGTTTCGCGCCCTGGCGACGACGCCCGCGGTCGTCCGTCACATCGGCGACGGCCGGCCCTGGAGCGAGGTCAAGATGCAGGAGGTGGCGGCGCGCAACGCCGAGCACTGGCGCCGGCACGGGTTCGGCTGGCGCCTGGCCCGGCGGTCTCACTCCGGACGGGCGATCGGCTTCATCGCGCTCAACTTCGCGGGCGAGGGATCAGGGGTCGATCCGGACGCGTACGAGATCGGCTGGTGGCTGGAGCCGGCCGCCTGGGGTCAGGGCCTGGCTCGCGAGGGCGCGGGCGCGCTGCGCGAGGAGGCGTTCGGGCGGCTCCGGGCGCCGGGCATCCTCGCGCGCATCAAGCCGGAGAATGCCGCGTCGCTGTCGGTGGCCCGGGCGGTCGGCCTCATCCCGGACTACGAGACCTCGGTGCGCCCCGGCGTGCGCCTCAGCGTGCTCAGTCTCAGCGCCGCTGGCTGGCGCGCGCTGCCTCGATGAGCTCGGCCACGCGCACCAGCTTGACCCGGGGCCGCCCCGCCGGAGCGCCGAGGGCAGACTCATGGGCGTCGATCGCCTCCCAGCCGGCCCACGTCACGAGGTCAGGCACCCGCTCGGTCAGCCACGCCGCGACGGAGTCGGCATCGGCCAGCTCAGGCTGAGGCTGTCCCAGCGAGCCCGCCTCCGTGTCCTCGAGGATCCGGGCGACCGTGTCGGTGGCGTCCTTCTTGTTGGTACCGATCACGCCGGAGGGGCCGCGCTTGATCCAACCGACAACGTACTCGCCCGGACACCCGGAGTCGTCCTCGTTGACCACCCGCCCGTCGACGTTGCGGATCAGCCCGCGGGCGTCGTCGAACGGGATCCCCGCCAGAGGCACCCCGCGATAGCCGATCGACCGCAGCACCAGCCCGCACTCGATGACCTCCTCCTCGCCCGTCGGCTCGGCGCGCACCCGCCCGTCCGGCGCCGCCACCAGGCGATTGACCGCCAGGCGGATGCCGGTCACGGCTCCGGCATCGCCCTCACCGAAAATCTCCAGCGGCGAGCGCAGGAACCGCAGCTCGAGGCGATGCGACCTGCCGCTCGGCGTCCGCTGGGCGTACTCGCGCAGAATCTCCACGTTGCGGCGCTTGGTCGGATCAGCGGGCTCGGCGACCCCCTCCAGCTGCGCCGGATCCACAATCACGTCAGCGCGCTCCAGCTCGCCCAGCTCGCGCAGCTCCGGGTTGGTGAACGCCGCCTCCGCCGGACCCCGGCGTCCCAGCAGCACCACCTCGGTCACGCCGGCCATTTCAAACGCGTCCAGCGCGTGGTCGGCGGTATCGGTCGGCGCAAGCTCCCCCGGATCGAGCACGAGCATCCGCGCCACATCGATGGCGACGTTGCCGTTGCCGATCACCACGGCCCGCCCGCCGTTGAGGTCGAACAGATGGTCGGCGTAGTCCGGGTGGCCGTTGTACCAGGCCACGAACTCCGTCGCCGGATGCGACCCGAGGCGGTCCTCGCCGGGGATGCCCAGACGGTTGTCCTGCGAGGTGCCGACCGCGTAGACGACGGCGTGATAGCGGTCGAGCAGCTCCTCGCGCGCCACGTCTCTTCCCAGCGTCACGCCGCCGAAGAAGCGAAACGCCTCGTGCGCCGCGGTCTTGGCGTACACGCGGATCACCGACTTGATCTTGGGATGATCCGGCGCGACGCCGGCCCGCACCAGCCCATACGGCGTCGGCAGCGCGTCGAACAGGTCAACCTCCCAGCCGGCCTTGAGCAGCTGGTCGGCGGTGTAGAAGCCGGAGGGCCCGGCCCCTACGATCGCGGCCCGGTTCATCGATGCTCTGCGGCGGTCTTCTCAGCCATCACCGGCGAGGCTAGCTACTCCCGGAGTGGGCGGTCTCGAAGCCGGCCCGGTCCATCGCCTCCTCCAGGAGGTCGGCGATCGCGTCCTCGTCGACGCGGCCGTTGAGCGAGGGGCCGCCGGCGTGACCGGGCAGCGTCGGCGCCAGCAACGTGCGATTCATCGCGGCGACACGGTACCGAGCATGCGCGGGCGGTACGCTGGTGGTGGCGACCTTCAAAGGACCGGTCGGAACATGAAGCACACTCCATCGCTACCCCTGCGGCTGGCGATCTCCTGGCTGACGAATGCAATCGTTCTGGCGGTTGTCGCCGCAGTCCTCACCGGCGTGACCGTCTCCACCGTCGGCGCCCTCCTCGCCGCCGCTGCCGTGTTCGGCGTGCTGAACACGCTGCTCAAGCCGCTGCTGCGACTCGTCACGCTCCCGCTGGCGTTGCTCACGTTCGGCATCGCCTGGTTCTTCGTGTCGCTGTTGATGCTCGTGCTGACCCGGGACATCGTCGGCGGATTCCAGATCCACGGGTTCTGGACCCTCGTCGCCGCGACCCTGATCGTGTGGCTGGTCAACCTCGCGCTCGACTTCACTCCCGGGCCGTGGCAGATCACCGGCCGGCGCCGCCGGCTCCACGAGCGGCGGCAGGCCCGCGCGTAGCCACGGCAGGCCCGCGCGTCGCCGCGGTCGCCGCCGGGTCGCCGCTCAGCAGCCGTCGGCGGAGCAGGACTCCCCGTCCGCGGCGACACCTGCCGCCGGGCGCCTGGCCCAGCCCTGTTCGAGCAACTCGAGCAGCGCCTCCGCAGGATGGGCCCCGGATGCCCCGAGGGTGCGGTCGATGACGAACGTCGGCACGGCGCTGATCCCCAGAGTGGCGGCAGTGCGCTCGTCGTCGCGGACCTCGTCGGCGTAGCTCCCGTCGCCCAGCGCCTGCGCGGCCTCGTCGCCCGGGAGGCCGACCTCGGTGGCCAGGCGGACCAGCGTCTCAGGATCGGAGATCAGCTCGCCCTCGCTGAAGTAGGCGCGCACCAGGCGCTCCTTCATCGCGTCCTGGAGGCCGTGGGCGCGGGCGAGGTGCACGAGTCGGTGACCGTCGAACGTGTTGCCGCCCCGGGCGATGTCGAAGCGGAACTCGATTCCCTCGCCGGCGGCGGTCTCGGTGATCTGCGCCTCGGCGGCGCGGGCCTGCCCCAGCGACATGCCGTACTTGCGCGCGAGATGCTCGGCGCGGTCGCCGGTGCGCTCCGCCGGCGCCTCGGGGTCCAGCTCAAAGCTCCGCCACACGACGCTGACCTCGTCGCGATGCGCGAAGCGCGACAGCGCTTCCTCAAACCTGCGCTTGCCGATGTAGCACCACGGGCAGGCGATGTCCGACCAGATCTCCACGTCCACGGCGACCTCCTTGCTCTAGCTGCTCAGTCCGAGCTTAGTCCGTGCTCGAGCGCGCCCTTGATGCCGGCATCGACGGCGTTGAGCCGGTACAGCGCCAGCGCCTCGGTGGAGGCGAAGCGACCGCCGGGAGCCGACGCGGCGCCGTGATGGCAGAGCACGCAATGCAGCAGGGCAAGCAGGCGATCCTCGGAGAGCAGGCCGCGGGCGCGTTCGGTCAGGATTCGTTCGCCGATCACGAGATGACCGAGCAGGCGTCCCTCGGCCGTCAATCCGATCTCGGCTCCGTAGGTGAACTCGCGGGTGCGCCCCAGGTCATGGGTGAGCGCCGCCGTCAAAAGCAGATCCGAGTTGACGCCGGGATGCAGCTGACACGTCTCGTGCGCCAGCGTCGCGACCCCCACGGTGTGCTCGAGCAACCCGCCGAGGTAGGCGTGGTGCCCGCCGCGGCTGCACGGCGCCCGGCGCCAGGCCGCGCGCAGCTCGGCATCGTCCAGCAGCGACCGCAGCAGGCTCTGATACCCGCGGTCATACACCTCGCCGGCGAGATGCTCGAGGAAGCCGTCGAGCTCGTCGATGTCGCGGTAGGCGACCGGGAGGAACCGCGCCGGGTCCGCCTCGTCGGCGTCGGTTGTGCGCGCAATCTCGCTCAGCTCCAGCACCAGCTCGTCGCGAAACCGCTCCACCCGCCCCCGGACCCGCACGATGTCCCCCCGCTCGAAGCGCCCCGCGAGGGCGTCGGCATTCTGAAACGCGCGGGCGGCCACCGCGCCGGTCCGGTCGCGCAACTCCAGCGCGAGGTACGGCGAGCCCGTCCGCGTCATCAGGCGGTCCTTGCGCGTGCAGGCGTACACGCCGTCGATCGCCTGACCGGGTCGCAGGCCGCTCACGGCCACCACCGTCTCAGGGCCGCTCACGCCCGCCCGCCCCGCATCTGTGGGGAGATGTACCCGCCAGCCGGCATCAGCCCATGATGTACGGTGAGTCGGATGCAGCCATTGCAATGGGAGCATCGTCCGGACGGGCTTCGGGCCCCGGCGCTGATCTGCGCCTTCAAGGGCTGGAACGACGCCGCGGACGCCGCATCGAGCGCGATCCAGTTCGTCGGCTCGGCCCTCGGTGCCCGCCGGTTCGCGACGATCGACCCGGAGGATTTCTACGATTTCCAGGCCACCCGCCCCCGGGTGAAGATGGTCGAGGGCCAGGCCCGCGAGGTCGTCTGGCCGGCCGTGGAGCTGTTCGAGGCCCGGGTGCCCCGCGCCCCCCGCGACCTCATCCTGATGACCGGCTCCGAGCCGTCGTTTCGGTGGCGCACGTTCTGCAAGCTCGTCATCGAGCTGGCCGAGGTGCTGGGCACGCAGCTCTTCGTGACCCTCGGCGCGCTGCTCGCCGACGTGCCCCACACCCGCCCGGTCGCGGTCACCGGGCTCAGCTCCGATCCCGGTCTCGTCGCCCGTCTCGGCCTCGCCCCCTCCTCGTACGAGGGCCCCACCGGGATCGTCGGCATCCTTCACGCCGCCTGCCAGCAGGCGGGCCTGCCCTCCGCCAGCCTGTGGGCGGCGGTGCCGCACTACATCGCCGCGACCCCCAACCCGAAGGCGGCGCTCGCCCTCGTCCGCAAGCTCGAGGGTCTGGTCGGGGTCGCCGTGGACGCCTCCGAGCTGGAGGGCGCGTCCGCCGACTACGACCGGCAGGTCAACGTGGCCGTGCAGAGCGACCCGGACGTCCAGGCCTTCGTCGAGCGGCTCGAGCAGGCAGCCGGCGAGGAGGCCGACGACGCCCCCACGGCCCTGCCCTCCGGCGAGACGATCGCCCGCGACCTGCAGCGCTTCCTGCGCCAGCGGGGCGGCGACGACCCGCCTCCCCACTGAGGCCGGACGCCGGCGAGGCGGCGCCGGCCTCAGCGCTCGGCCGCGGGGCACACGAGCCGGTAGTCGCAGATCGAGCAGGCGGCAAACGACGGGGTCGGCTCAAAGCCCTGGGACAGGATTCCCTCGGCGACCTCCATGGCGACCTCGCGCACCCACTCGCCCCGGTCGCCCTCGTCCATCGGCACCTCGACCTTCTGGTCGTCGAGCAGGTAGTAGTAGGCCTGGCGTGAGGCGTCCAGGTGCCAGGATTCCCGGGCCCCGACCGCGTACAGCGACAGCTGGACGTCATCGGCCAGCTGCCCGGCCGTCTTCGGCCGGCCGGTCTTGTAGTCGATCAGCTCGTACTCGCCGTCCGGCAGGCGGTCGACGCGGTCGACGCGTCCGCGAAGGAGATGGCGGCCCAGCTTGAACGTGAACTGGCGCTCGAACCAGACCGGGCGCGCCTCCTCGGACTGAAAGCGCCCGTGGTAGCGCGTCAGCGCCGAGGCGGCCTTGCCCCGGAGCTGGCGCTCCTCCTCGGAGTCGCCGAAGCCGCCGCGTCGCCAGCCGGCCTCGAGCAGCCCCAGCAGCTCCGGCAACGTCCCACCGTCCGCCGCGTGGTAGCGCTCGAGCACCTGGTGCACGAGGATCCCGAACCGCTGGTGCAACGTCGGCTCCTGCGGGATGCGGAACACGCGCGCGAACTTGTACTTCAGCGGACACGTCCGGTAGGTATCGATGTCCGACGCCGACAGGACGACGCCGTCGCCGCGGAGGGGCAGGAACGGCTCCAGTGACGGCTCGTCGCGCGCCACGATCGCCTGGGCCCGGCGCCGGGCGTCGCGCTCGGCATCGAGCAGGTAGTCATCCAGCGCCGAGGACTCGAAGATCTCCCGCTGCTCGGCGGTCACCGCCTGGAGGATCCGGGCGTTGACGTCGCGCAGCGACTCGGCGACGCTCCGGGGCTTACTCCCACCCTCCCGGGCGAGCAGCGCGGCCAGCTTGAGCAGCTCGAGATAGCGGACGACGGCGTGGGAGACATCGAGGTCGGTGTCGAAGCGCAGCTCCCCCAGGCGCGACGCCGCCCGGGCCGTGCCCTCCAGCAGCTCGTCGCGCAGGAGGCGGTACGTCGAGTGCAGCGCCTCGGCGGGACCGAACAGCTCCTCCTCCCGGTCCTGCCACACCCCGCCGACGGCGGCGCCCATCGCCTCCAGCTCCACCGCGGGCAACAGCGGCGCCCCGCGATCGTCAGCCAGCGGATAGGCGAGGACCAAGCGCTCCCGGGTCCGGCTCACCGCCACGTACAACCGCTGGCGCAGCGCCGCCCGCCGGCTCTCGTCGTCGTCGGCGACGAGCCGCTCGCGCAGCAGCGAGTCCGGGATGTGCTCGAACGCCGGGGCCTTGATCCCGGCGTGGAGGCCCACCACGTAGACGTGCTCGGCTTCCAGCCCGCCGGCCGCCTCGAGCGTCAGCACCTGGACGAGACCGGACGCGCCGAGATCCGGCTCCTCCTGCTCACGGAGGCCGAAGTCGGCGACCGCGGCGATCGAGCGGGCGAACTCGCGGGGCGTCGACTGCGGCGAGCGCCCCACGAACGCCGCGGCGAGCTGGCCGAATGCCGCCAGCGCGCGCAATCGCTCGACGACATCGGCCTGCGCGGTGAACAGCTGCTGGCGCCGCAGCCCCAGCCGCTCGATCAGCCGGTGGACGTAGAGATCCGGTCGGCTCGTGTCGAGCCCGCCGGCGCCGGCCCGGTAGAGCTTGAGGAACACGCGGATGCGCTCACGCGCCTCCGGTGGCACCTGGGGGGCTTCCGTCGCCGCCGCCAGCGCCGAGACCATGTCCAGCTTGCGCCGCCGGGCGATCTGCGTACAGCGGGCGATGTCGACGGATCGCAGCTCGACGGGCGGCCGCGCCAGCGCCCGGACGACCGCCCCGGCGTCGGTCGGATCGGCCAGCAGGCGCAGCCAGGCCAGGACATCCCGGATCTCGGCCCGCTGGAAGAAGGCGGCCTCGCCGATCAGACGGTGCGCGATCGCCCGTTCCTCCAGCGCCACGCCGACCGCCTGGCCCTCGTGGGTGATCTCCGGGACGAGGACCGCGATCCGCCCGGTGCGCTCCCCGCCCCGCGCCAGCAGGCGCTCGATGTCGGCCGCCACCGCCTGGGCCTGCGACCGCTCGTTGGCGCATCGCCACAGCTCCACCTCGCCGCCCGCGGGCGCCGGCACGTCCCCCTGAGCCGCGCCGTCATCCGGCCGCAGCGCGGCGCGGGCGGCGGCCCATACCCGCGACGGGCACCGCTCGGTCCGGTCAAGAGCCACCGTCCGCACGTCCCCCTCGGCGAAGGCGCGCAGCCGCTCCGCCCCCGCCCCGCGGTAGCGCCGCAGCGCACCGTCGGGATCACCGGCGACGGTCAGGCTCCTTCCGGCGATCGCTACGGCCAGCTCGGCGGCGGCGAGATCCAGCTCCTGGGCATCGTCGAGCAGCAGGTGCTCGAAGCGGCCGCCCAGCTCCGGCTGGCGGCGGACGAGTCCCAGCGCATCGGCGACCAGATCGCCGTCGTCGCGCGCGTCCGCGGCGTCCAGCATCCGCTCGTGGCCACGGTAGATCCCCGCAAACTCGCGCTCGCGGGCCGCGAGCGATGCCGCGTCATCCGGCAGCCCCGCCGCCCACTCCGCATACTCCTCCGCGCTGACCAACTCGGCCTTGAGCCGGTCGATGCGCCGGATGAAGCCGCCCAGCAGCGCGTTGGGCCGTCCGCCGAAGTCGTGGTGGGCCAGCGACAGCTCGTCGATCCGCTCAACGAGCATCGCCAACCGGTCGCCGGCGCTGAGCACCGACTCAAACGGCTCGCCCACCATCCCGGCGGCCCGGAGCACGCGAGCGGCGAGCTGCGCCGGAGTGAGCACGAGCAGCTCCTCGTAGCCGACCTGGAGCCGCCCCTCGATCCGGGCGCGCAGCGCGGCAGCCCGGGCAGCGGTGGGGACGAGGATGCCGATCCGCTCCGGGGCACAACCCTGGCCGACCAGCCAGTGAAACCGCGACTCCGTCACCCGCGTCTTGCCGGTGCCCGCCGGGCCGGACACCACGAGCGCCCGCTCGGAATGCGTCACGGCCTCGCGCTGGGCGGCCGTCAGACCGTCCAGCGGGCGTTCCCGGCCGGCGTCGTCGGCAAGCAGGGTCAGCTCCGGGGGCGGGATTCCGTGCTCCTCACTCACCGTCTGACAGCATAGGTTGAGGATGGTGGCCCCTGGCACCGCACTGGACGCAGATTGGCTGTCGGCCTGCCGGCGAGCTGTCGAGGGCCTCAACGAGGTCCTCGCCGCCGCTCCCAGCACCGTCGAGCGTGCCCGTGAGACCGGCACCCGGGGAAGCGGAGGCGACCTCACCCTCGTGCTCGACCGGTCGGCCGAGACCGTGATGCTGCGTGAGCTGGAGGCCCTGCACGACCAGGGTCATGTCTTCCACGCCGTGTCCGAGGAGCGTGGCGAGGTCGACTTCGGCAGCGCCGACGTCCGGGTCATCATCGATCCGATCGACGGATCGCTCAACGCCAAGCGCCACGCCTGCCACTACGCGTTGTCGGTTGCCGTCGCCGGCGGGGTAACGATGGCTGACGTGGAGTTCGCCTTCGTCTACGACTTCGGCGCCTGCGAGGAGTGGTGGGCCCGCCGCGGCGAGGGAGCCTGGCTGGCCGGCGAGCAGCTGGATCCTGAGCTCCCGGAGCGTCGCGCCGCCGACGGCAAGCTCGAGTTGCTGGGGGTCGAGTCCGCCGATCCCCGCTGGATCCGGGCATCGATCGATCCCCTCGTGGCGTCGGCGCATCGGCTGCGCGCCCTGGGAACGATCGCCTCGACTCTGTGCCAGGTCGCCGCCGCGCGCTTCGACGGCATGGTCACGCTGCAGCGGTGCCGCGGGGTCGATGCCGCCGCCGGGCAGCTGATCGTGCGTGAGGCAGGCGGATTCGTCAGCTTCACCGACTGCGACGACCCGCTCAGTGCGCCCCTGGACGCCTCCCCCAGCTCTCATCTGGTGGCGGCGCGCACCGCGGACACGCTGCACGAGCTGGAACGGATCCCGCAGTGATCGACTGGATCCTGGCCGAGAAGATTGCCGGCTACGTCGCCGGGACGGGTGATGCCGCGCTCCCGCGGGCCGACCTGCCCGCCCTCGCGGCCGTGTCCGAGCGGCGGGTGATCGCCTACACGGGACTCGAGCCGACGCGCCCGCTGCCACCCCCGGAGGGGATTGGGCGCCGTGAGTGGGTGGCGACCAACATCCGGGCCATGCGCAGCCTGCTCGACCCCATCCTGCAGCGCGCCGGCGAGGGTCTGGGGCCGCTCCGGCCGGCGGCCAAGCTCGCGGCCGGGGTCGTGGTCACGATCGAGGTCGGCGTCGTGCTCGGCTACCTCGCGCAGCGGGTGCTGGGGCAGTATGAGCTCGTTCTGCTCGACGAGGCGGTCGATCCCAGCCCGCCCCGTCTCCTGTTCGTCCTGCCCAACCTCGGCCAGGCGGTGCAGTCCTTCGAGGCCCGGGAGGACGAGTTCATGACGTGGGTCGCCCTGCATGAGGTCACCCACGCCGTCCAGTTCTCCAGCGTGCCCTGGCTGCACGGCCACGTCGCCGGGCTGGTCCGGGAGCTCCTGCGCGGCGCCGAGCTGCGCCTGGACGCGCAGCGCAAGCTGCGGCTACCGACCGCGGTGGAGGTCAAGCGCGTGGCGGCCGCCATCCGCAGCGGGGACCTGATCTCCATCTTCGCGTCGCCCACCGAGCGCGAGACCCTGAACCGGGTGCAGGCCGTGATGGCGGTGATCGAGGGGCACGCCGAGCACGTCATGGACATGGTCGCGCCCGACCTGCTGCCGTCGCTGCCCAAGCTGCGGGAGGCGCTCGATCGCCGGCGGCGCACCCAGTCCGGTCTCTCGCGCCTCCTGGCCAAGCTGCTGGGACTCGAGCTCAAGCTCCGTCAGTACGAGCAGGGCAAGTTCTTCTGCGACGCGATCACCAGGGTGGCGGGCACCGCAGCCCTGCGACACGTCTTCTCATCACCCCAGGCCCTCCCGACGATGGCCGAGCTGGCCGATCCGGACGCGTGGCTGCGCCGGGTCGGCCTCGCCGGCCAGCTGCCGGAGCACTCCACGGCCTAGTAGTGCTGGCCGGCGGTCGCCGGGGCTCTGTGCGCGACCGCACACACGTTCGCCCGTCATTTGTGTGCAGACGGCCGAGGCCGGGGTAGACGGCGCTGGACGGAACCTCTCGTTTACCCGGACAGGCAACGTCCGTCATCCGAAATGTAACTCCGGAATCGTGGTGGTTTACAAACATGTGTTCGATGACCGCAAGCGACCTGAGCTAGAATCCATCACGAGTTCGAGCGGAGTGAGACAACCAATGGCTACCACCAGCAACACAGGGCGATCGGCGCCCTCGACGACGGCGAAGACCACCGGCGGCAAGCCCGCGCAGCGGACGCAGCGCGCCGCCGCCTCCAGCCGCGCCACCGGGAACCGGGCCACGACGGCGAGCCGCTCCACCGCCCGGCGCACGACATCGAGCCGGACGACGACGACCTCCACCCAACCCAAGACGCGCGTCGAGGCGGCCCAGGTGCTGGCCGAGCGCGCCGTCCTCGTCCCGGTGGGCGCGGGCCTCCTGGCCCGGGACAACCTGGTCTCCACTGTCAAGGGGCTCGCCACCAAGTACCGGACGCGGGCCTCGGTGGAGCGGGAGCTCAAGCGCTACGAGCGACGCGGCGCGAGCGCCCGGAACCGGTTCGAGCGCCAGGTCCGCCGGACCCGGACGAAGTTCGAGCGAGAGCTGCGCCAGCGCCGGACCAGCGTCGAGCGAACGATGAAGCAGGCCCAGGGGCGGCTCAGCTCCCTGTCGTAATCGCATCTTCCCCCGCCCGGCGCCGAGGAGAGCGTCCGAAGCGGGACAGGTTCGCCGGCCTCATACCTCGCCGGCGAATGCAGCACCCTCTCCTCCCTCAACCGCCGGGGCGTCACGCAAGTGGCGCCCCGTCGGTCTTTAATCAGGGGAACGCCCGTCCGCCACGACTTCGGAGGTCCGCCACATGCAGCTGTGCCTGATGATCGAGGGGCAGGAGGGCGTGAGCTGGCCGCAGTGGGTGGCGCTGGCCCAGGCGTGCGAGCGCCACGGGATCCCGGCGCTGTTTCGCTCCGACCATTACATGAACCTCGACGGACAGCATCCGGAGCGCGGATCGCTCGACGCCTGGGCGACCCTCTCGGCGCTGGCGGCGGTGACGTCGACGCTGCGGCTGGGGACGATGGTCTCGCCGGCGACCTTCCGCCATCCCTCCGAGCTCGCCAAGGTGGTGGTCACGGCCGACCACGCCTCCGGCGGCCGCGTCGAGCTGGGCCTGGGGGCCGGATGGCACGAGCGCGAGCACGCGGCCTACGGCTTCCCGTTTCCGCCCACCCGCGTGCGGATGGACGTGCTGGAGGAGCAGCTGCAGGTCGTCCGGGGCGCCTGGGGCCCGTCGCCGTTCTCCTTCGAGGGCTCGCACTACACGCTGCGCGACCTCGACGCCCAGCCCAAGCCGGTCCAGCAGCCGCACCCGCCGCTGATCATGGGCGGCGCGGCGGGACCACGCAGCGTCGCCCTCGCCGCCCGGTACGCCGATGAGTACAACACGCCGTTTCCGACGGTCACCGATGTGCGCGAGCGGCGCGAGGCGGTGCTGCGGGCGTGCGAGCGGGCCGGACGCGAGCCGCTGCCCTTCTCGATCATGACCTGCGTGGTGGTGGGCGCCGATGAGCGTGAACTGCGCGACCGGGCCGGCCGGCTGGCCGAGCGAATCGGCGCCGGAACGGACCTCGTCGCCGAGCCCCCCGGGGGCTGGATCGTCGGCACCGTCGACGCCGCCGCCGAGCAGCTCGCGGCGCTCGAGCAGGCCGGCGTCAGCCGGGTGCTCTGCCAGCACCTCCTCCACGACGACCTCGACGCCGTGGCGCTGATCGGCGAGCGGCTGGCGGTCGCGGTCGCCTGACCGCTACGGCCGGCGGGCGAACAGCTCGCGGCTCAACGCCCGCACCGCCGCTCCCAGGCCGTGGGAGGAGCCCGGCATCGCGTTCCGCGGATTGCGAGCCGCCGGAGAATTGCACGCACGGATGCTGCGAGCACTCGGGGAGGCCGACGTGGCAGGCCGAGCCGCCGACGGACGGCAGGATCGCCCGCCGGGGCGCAACTGCTGACCGGGCGCCCCCAGGCGGTCTGCTTGAATGAATCTCATGCCGACCAGAGAACAAGTCACGCAAGCTCTCCGTTCCGTGATCGACCCTGAGCTCCGCCGGGACATCGTCGAGCTCGAGATGGTCCGATCGATCGACGTTCACCCCAACGGGGTGGTCGACGTGATGGTGTCGCTGACAACGTCCGGCTGCCCCATCCGCAGCCACTTCCAGACTGGCGTGGCCCAGGCCGTCCGCGGGCTGGAGGACGTGACCGCCGTCAACGTCAGCTTCGATGTCCTCTCCGGCGACGAGAAGGCGGCGCTGGGCCGCAAGCTGGGGCGGGGGGGCCTGCCGGAGGGCGCTCTCGCACAGGTCTCGAACGTCATCTGCATCGGCTCCGGCAAGGGTGGCGTCGGCAAGTCCAGCGTGACCGCGAACCTGGCGGCGGCTCTGGCCGCCGAGGGCAAGCGGGTGGGTGTGCTCGACGCCGACGTGTGGGGGTACTCGCAGCCGCGCATGCTGGGGGTGGGTGCGCAGCGTCCGAAGGTCAACGGCGAGCGCAAGCTCATCCCCATCGACGCGCTCGACGGCATCAGCGTGATGTCGATCGGCTTCTTCGTCGAGGAGGACGCCGCCGTCGTCTGGCGCGGACCGATGCTCCACAAGGCCCTGCAGCAGTTCCTCGAGGACGTCGACTGGGGCCAGCTCGACTACCTCCTGATCGATCTTCCCCCGGGCACCGGCGATGTCTCGATGACCCTCGCCCAGCTGCTGCCCCAGGCCAAGTTCCTGCTCGTGACCACGCCCCAGCCGGTGGCCCAGAAGGTTGCCGCCCGTTCGGCGGAGATGGCGACGAAGCTCAAGCTGGAGATCGCCGGCGTGATCGAGAACATGTCCGGATTCGTCACGCCCGGCGGGGAGCGGTTCCAGATCTTCGGCGAGGGCGGCGGCCAGCTGCTGGCCGAGGAGCTCGACGTGCCGCTGCTGGCCAAGATCCCGCTGACGATGCCGCTGCGCGAGCAGTCCGACAGCGGCGTGCCTCTCGTCTTCGCCGACCCGGACGATCCGGCCGCTCAGGCGCTGCGCCAGGGCGCGCGTGGGTTGATCGCGCTCTCGCCGATCGAGCTGCCGGTCATGCAGGCCCCGGCTCCGGCGGCGGCGCCCAAGCCCGCGGGCATGTCACTGCCGATGGCCTGATGAGCTTCGAGGGTCGGCGCATGCGCCGACCCTTCCGCGGGCGCATGCGCCCGCGGGAGCGGCGCGCATGCGCGCCGGTCTCCCTGATCAGGCGTTCTTGTAGTAGTCCGAGTTGAGCTGGACGTACTTCTGCCACTCGTCGGGCAGCTGATCCTCGGCGAAGCACGCGTCGACGGGGCAGGCCTCGACGCACGCATCGCAGTCGATGCATTCCTCCGGATCGATGTAGAGCATCTCGACCTTGTCGTAGTCAGGCTCGTCAGGCGTCGGATGGATGCAGTCGACCGGGCAGACCTCCACGCACGAGTTGTCCTTCGTGCCAATGCAGGGCTCGGCGATTACGTAGGCCATG
>DASZMK010000220.1:0-6619 GCA_035551855.1 Solirubrobacteraceae bacterium | reverse complement strand
CCAAATCCGGCGACCGCCCAGAGTTCTGGCGCATTCTGGGGGCTGAGCCTGCGCCTGGTGCCAGATCATCTGGGCGGTCCACGGGTTGGCGCACGGTGCACGCCGAAATCCGGTGCGGCGACCACGGACGCCCGGCACCGCGCCCGGATCGCCGGTCACCTCCCCTTCGATGCGCCGTTTCACGTCAACCGGGCCGAGACCGTGCCAAAACACGAACTTCCGGCGACGAAGAAGGGACGGCCGCTACCTCGCCGGCGGGACCCAGGGCCGCCCACCGTGCCCCGCGTGCCCGTCAGCCATGCACCACGCCCCGTCGGCCATGCACCACGCGCCAAATCCGGCGACCGCCCAGAGTTCTGGCGCATTCTGGGGGCTGAGCCTGCGCCTGGTGCCAGATCATCTGGGCGGTCCACGGGTTGGCGCACGGTGCACGCCGGAATCCGGTGCGGCGACCACGGACGCCGGCACCGCGCCCGGACCGCCGGTCACCGTCCCCTTCGATGCGCCTTTCACGCCAACCGTGCCGAGACCGTGCCAAACACGAACTTCCGGCAACGAAGAAGGGACGGCCGCTACCTCGCCGGCCGGACCCAGGGCCGCTGACTATGCCCCGCGCGCCCGTCGGTCATGCACGACGCGCCAAATCCGGCGAACGCCTGGAGATTTGGCGCGTTTAGGTGGCTGAGCCTGCACGTGGTGCCAAATCATCTCAGCGATCCGCGATTTGGCGCACGGTGCACGCGGAAATCCGGTGCAACGGGCCGCGGGACGGTCTACGGACGGCCGGGCGCAACTGTACGAGGGGGCGCGACTGTACGGAAGGCGCGCAGCTGTGCGGGTCGCCCCGCGACAGGCGCGGGTCGCCGTCACGCCCCTCCATCATCGCTGTTTTTTCGTTCCGGGCCGTCCGGAGCAGCGCGCCAACGCCCCGGTGCGCCAGAATCCCCCGCCGTGCTCAAAGCGATCTTCTGGACCTCGGCGGGTCTGCTGGCCTATACGCACGCCGGCTACGGCCTGGCGCTGGCCGGGCTGGCCCGGGTGCGGCGCGCGCCGGCGACCCCACCGGAGCCCGCGCACGTGCCGTCCGTGTCGGTGATCGTCGCGGCGTACGCCGAGCAGGACGTCATCGCCGACCGGGTGACCAACCTGCGGTCACTCGACTACCCGGCCGACAAGCTCCAGGTCATCGTCGCCTGCGACGGGTCGCCGGACGAGACGCCGCAGCGGGCGCGGGGCGCCGGCGCCGACCTCGTCCTGGAGCTCGAGCGGCGGGGCAAGGTGCGCACGCAGGACGCCGGCGTCGAGCACGCACACAACGAGATCGTCGCGTTCTCGGATGCCAACGTCGGCTGGGAGCGCAACGCCCTGCGCGAGCTGGTCAGGCCGTTCGCGGATCCCCGGGTGGGTTACGTGTGTGGCGACGTCCGCTTCGTCAACGAGCGGGGAACGAACCAGGAGGGCGTCTACTGGCGGTATGAGATGGCGCTGCGGCGGCTGGAGTCGCAGGTGCGGTCGGTGACCGGGGGCAACGGCGCCATCTACGCGACGCGTCGCGACGCGTACATCGTCGTCGACGCGATCATGGGTCACGACCTGTCGTTCCCGTTCAACATGGTCAAGCGGGGCTGGCGCGCGGTGTACGCCCCGGCCGCCCACGCGACCGAGAAGATGGTGCCCAGCATCGAGGGCGAGTTCCGCCGCAAGCGCCGGATGATGAGCCACGGCTGGCCGATCATGCTGCGGGGCGGGATGCTGTCGCCGCGCGGCTACGACCCGCTGTACGCGGCGATGATCGTTTCGCACCGCGTGCTGCGCTACGCGTCCCCGTTCCTGCACGTGGCGGCGCTGGCCGCGAGCATCGCCCTTCTGGGCCGGGGCCGGGTCTACGGCGCCGCCGTGGCCCTGCAGGCGGCTCTGCTCGCCGCGGCGGTGGCGGCGGACGGGGCGGGTGGCGTGCGATTTCGCCCGTTCCTGATCGCCCGGTACTACGTGCTCACCACCGCGTCGCTCGCCGCCGGTCTGTGGGACTGGCTGGCCCACGGGACCCACGCCGGCTGGGAACCCGCCGAGGGCACCCGGTGACCAAGCGCGTGCTGGACATCGCGATCGCGCTCCCCCTGTCGATTCTCAGCGCCCCGCTGGTGGCCCTGCTGGCCCTGGCCATCCGCCTCGAGTCCGCGGGTGACCCCATCTACCGTCAGGTCCGCGTCGGCAAGGACGGCCGCGTCTTTGAGATCTACAAGCTGCGGACGATGGTGACCGGAGCGGAGTTCACGGGCGCCGGGCTGGCGATCGCGCAGGGCGACGCGCGGATCACCCGCCTCGGCACGCTGCTGCGGCGGTACTCGCTCGACGAGCTGCCCAACCTGTGGAACGTCGTCCGGGGCGAGATGTCGGTGGTCGGACCCCGCCCCACGCTCCGCCACCAGGTCGACCGTTACACGCCCCGGCAGCGGGGCCGCCTCGCCGTCAAGCCGGGCATCACCGGATGGGCGCAGATCAACGGCCGGGCCTCGCTGCCCTGGCCGGACCGCATCGAGCTCGACCTCTGGTACGTCGAGCATCAGTCGCTCGCGCTCGATCTCAGGATCCTGGCGCGAACGTGCGGGCTCGTCGCCCGCGGCAGCGGCATCTACAAGGGAGCGACGGGCGGATGGCAGCCCCCCAGCGGGACGTAGCAATCCTGCTGACCGGGGTCGGCAAGCGCTACACGCTCGTGTCGGCCTTCTCGCAACTGGCGGAGACGATCGCGGCCGATCCCAATCCGCTCGCGCCGGCGCGGTACGCCGCCCACCACCGCCGCGCGGTGCCCCGCTTCGATGACCCCGGCTACGTCCCGGCGCTCCGGGACCTCTGCGAGGAGTTCAACGTCGGCGCGGTCGTGCCGCTGACCGATCTTGACCTCGAGATCCTCGGCCATGCCCGCCAGGACGGACAGCTGCCGGCGTTCGTGCCGGACGGCGAGATCGCCCGGGCGACCTTCGACAAGTACGAGACCCACCTCCTGCTCGAGCGCCTGGGGCTGCCGTCGCCGCCGACGGTCCTCCCGGGCGAACCGGTGGCCAGCTACCCGGTGATGATCAAGCCGCGGTGGGGTTCCGGCGCGCGCTCGATCTTCCTCGCGGCCGATCAGAGCGAGGCCGAGTTCCTCACCGCCTACATCCGGGAGCCGGCAATGGTCCAGCGCGCGATGCAGGGGCCCGAGTTCTCGATCGACACCCTGTCGGACCTGAACGGGCGCTGCCTGAACGCCATTCCCCGCACCATGATCGAGTCCCGCGGTGGTGAGTCGATCAAGGGCACGGTCATCGCCGACGAGGAGCTCATCGAACTCGGCCGGCGGGTCGTGGAGGCGCTCGGCTGCCGGGGGCCCTGCACTGTGCAGGTCTTCCGTGACCGTGAGATCGGTCTCGGAATCACCGACGTCAACACCCGGTTCGGCGGCGCGTGCCCGGCGCACCTGTACGCGGCGCTGCCGGAGCGCAGCTACCCGGAGCTGATCGTCCGCATGGCCCGGGGTGAGCGAGTCGAACCGCACGTGGGCGAGTTCAGGGCCGGCGTCACGTTCACGCGCTACTACTGGCAGGTCGAGCTCGACGCGCGGATGCGACCAACCGGGCGTGACATCTGCGACCCGCCCGGCCCGCCGCTGCCGCGCAGCGAGGGCTCAGCCACCAGCTAAGGTTTCCAGAGCCATGATCGACTCCGGTGTCGTCAACGCCACTCAGGACACGGCGATCAGCTGGCTGGCCGACGAGCGGCGGTTCGTCCAGGTGCTGCTCGTCGAGGTGGAGGGCTCGGCGCCTCTGCCGGCCGGCGCGATGATGATCGTCGACGAGCACGGCAACATCGAGGGCTCGATCACCGGAGGCTGCGTCGAGGGCGCCGTCGTCCAGGAGGCCGAGGCGATCATGGGCGCCGACCACCCGGCCCCGGCCAGGCTCCTGACCTACGGCATCTCCGACGAGCTCGCCGGCACCGTCGGCCTCATGTGCGGCGGCATCGTGCACATCCTCGTCCACGAACTGGACGCCGAGACCGGCGCCATCGAGCGTATGGCGCTCCAGGAGCACGCCGCCGGTCACCCGGTGGCGGTCGCCACGCTGCTCGACGGGCCCACCGCCGGCCGCCGGCTGGCGGTCCTCGACGACCGGATCGTCGGATCGCTCGGCGAGGGCGAGCTCCTGGACCGCAACGTGGGGCGCGAAGCCCACGGCCTGCTGGAGGAGGGCAAGACGACCGTCCGGCGCTTCGGGGCCGACGGCGCCACCCTCGGCGACGACCTCCGTGTGCACATCCGTTCATACGCGCCGCCGCCCCAGATGTTCATCTTCGGCGCGATCGACTTCTCCGCCGCCCTGGCGCCGTTCGCGGCGCAGATCGGCTACCAGGTCACGATCTGTGATGCCCGGGACCGCTTCGTACGCTCCTCGCGGTTCTCAGAGGGCGCCAAGGTCAGCGTTGCCTGGCCGCAGGACGCGCTGCGCGACGTCGAGCTCGGTCCGCGAGACGCGGTGCTCGTCTTCACCCACGATCCCAAGTTCGACGAGCCGGCGCTGCTCGCTGCGCTGCGGACGGATGCCGGCTACATCGGGGCGCTCGGGTCCCGCCAGACGACCGCCGACCGCGAGCACCGGCTGCGCGAGGCCGGTGCCACCGACGACGACCTGGCCCGCCTCCACGCGCCGTGCGGCCTGGATATCGGCAGCCGCACGGCCGAGGAGACGGCCGTCTCGGTCCTGGCCGAGATCATTGCTGCCCGAGCTCAGCGCGCGGGGACGCCGCTGCGTCTGACCAGCGGGGCGATTCACGGGCGCGACCGGGTCGCCTGAGAAGCGTCGCACCGGCCGTCGCCGCCAGAAGCGCGGTTCCCGCGATCACCACCCACCCGTGATCGAAGGCGCGGACCTGCGCCGCGCCGCTGCGGGGAGTGCCGAGCACGGCCACGAGCACCGCCACCCCAACGGCGAGGCCGACCTGCCGGAGCATGTTGATGACTGCCGAACCGGTCGCAAACGCCTGGGGCGGAAGCGACGAGGCGCCCGCAGCCATGAACGTCGGCAGCGTCAGCCCCACCCCCACGCCGGTCATCAGCATCCCCGGGAGCATCTCTCCGGCGTAGTCCGGGCTCGTTCCGGCCCTCAGCGCCCACCAGGTGGCGCCGGCGGCATAGATGGTGGCTCCGGCACCGATCACCGGCCCGGCGCCGAAACGGGCGATGAGCCGGCCGGCGATCAGGAACGAGAACAGCGGCACCATCAGCGGACCGGGTGCGACGGCGAGTCCCGTCTGCAACGCAGACCAGTGCCAGACGTCCTGGTCGAAGAGGACGATCGAGAGCAGCATCGCGCCGAACGCGGTGGAGAACACAACCGAGACCACCGAGGATCCGGTGAATGCGCGCACACGGAACAGGGCGCCTTCGATGAGCGGATTGTGGTGGCGGGCGCAGTGGACGGCGAACAGGCCCAGCGCCGCCACCGACGCCGCGAGGGCGATGACGGTCGGCGCAGCGCCCCAGCCCCAGTCGTTGCCCTTGACCAGTCCCAGCGTCAACGCCGCGACCCCGGTCGTCACCAGGAGCGCCCCGAGCGCATCCGGCCGCCGGACGGGGTGCCCGGCCACGGCGGGCAGTCGGCGCCAACCGACGATGAGCGCCACGATGCCGATCGGCACGTTGACGTAGAAGACCCAGCGCCAGCTGGCGGCCACGAGGAGGCCCCCCACCACCGGCCCCAGTGCGGCGGCCGCTCCGCCGACCGCGGTCCAGGCACGCACGGCGCCCTGCCGGCGCTCCGGCGAGCTTGTGGCCAGCACGAGGCTGAGCGAGCTGGGGGTCAGCAGCGCCGCGCCCGCGGCCTGGATGATCCGGAACGCGACGAGCATCGGCAGGCTCCCGGCCGCACCGCACGCGGCCGAGGCCGCGGTGAACACGACGACGCCGAGCAGGAATCCCTGGTCTCGCCGGCGGCTCTCGGCCAGCCTTCCGAACAGGACGAGCAGCGCCGCGTACACGATGGCGTACGCGTTCAGCACCCAGGAGAGGTCGCCGAGGCTCCCGGTGTGCAGGTCGCGGGCGATCTGCGGCAGGGCGACGTTGACGACGAACAGGTCGAGGCTGGCCAGGACGACCCCGGCGCAGACGATCACCAGCACGAGCAGTGGCGACGCCTTGGCGCGCCGGGCTGAGGTCTGACTTAGGTGGCTCATAGCCAGGCACCGTACCACACTGGCTAAGGTCTGCATTAGTCAGCTAGACTCTTGCGCATGACCACAACGATTCAGATGGCCGGTGTCCTTGACCCGCGCGACGATTGGACGGCCGATCACTGCCCCATGGCCGGCGCGCTCGACGTCATGCGGACGCGGTCAGCGTTCCTCCTCCTGCGCGAGGCCTTCTACGGGGCGACCCGGTTTGAGGAGTTCGCCGAGCGCACCGGCCTGAGCGAGCCGGTCACCGCCGCTCGTCTGCACGAGCTCATCGGCGGCGGCATCCTGGAGCGCGAGCCGTACCGCGAGCCCGGCCAGCGCACGCGCCAGGCCTACCGGCTGACGGAGAAGGGCGCCGAGCTGCTGCCGGTGCTCGTCGCGCTCATGCAGTGGGGCGACCGCTGGCAGC
>DASZMK010000219.1:0-40239 GCA_035551855.1 Solirubrobacteraceae bacterium | reverse complement strand
CGGTCCCCCAGCGTCGCCGCCACCACGCCCACGTCGCGGCGCACAACGCCGATGGCCGCCTGGGCGACCCCCTCGCGTACCGCGTCGACGACGACGTCTCCGGCGACGATCAGATCCCCGCCGACGATCACCAGCTCCGGGTTGATCAGGTTGCAGATGCCGCCGGCGACGCGGCCCGCGGCGACGCCGGCACGGCGGAAGAGATCCCGGCACAGGGGGTCTCCGGCGCGCGCGAGCAGCGCGGCGTCCTCGAGCGTGGCGTCCGGTCCGTGGACGGGTCGCACCCGCTCGAGCAGCGGATGGGCGCCGGCCACCGTCTCCAGGCAACCGCGGTTGCCGCACCGGCACAGCGCCCCGTCCGGGTCGACGGGCACGTGGCCGAGCTCGCCGGTCATCCCGCGGTGCCCGGTGAACAGCGAGCCGTCGAGCACGAGGCCGCCGCCGACGCCCGCGGACAGCATCAGGTACACGACGTTGGCCGCACCGCGAGCCGCGCCCGCGCGGACCTCGGCGAGCGCGCCCAGGTTGGCGTCGTTGCCGACGTGCGCCGGCACGCCGAGGCGACGCTCGAGCTCGTAGCGCAGCGAGATCGAGCTCCAGCTTGTCATGATCCCGGCGGCGGCCAGGCTCCCGCTGTCGCGCAGGACCGGCGCCGAGATGGCCGCTCCGACGCTGACCAGCCGGCTCACCGGGAGCTGGGCCCTGCGCAGCAGGGCCCGCACGGTCTCGACCGCCACGTCGATGGCGCGCTCCGCCTGGTTGTCGACGTCGAGCTCCTGGCGGCGCTCGGCGATCAGCGTGCCGGACAGGTCGGCCAGTCCAACGCCGACCGCGTCGTGGTCGAAGTCGATCCCGCCGATGGCGCCGATCTCAGGGTTGAGGGCCAGCAGCGTCGGCGGGCGCCCGGCGCGCCCCGCCTCGGCGACCGGCGCCGGTCGTTCGTCCACCAGCCCCTGGGCCTGGAGCTCGCCGACGAGCTTGGAGACCGTCGCCCGCGACAGATCGGTCGCCCGCACCAGCTCGACGCGATTGGCCGGCCCGGCACGGAACAGGTAGTCGAGCACACGCAGCGCTGTCCGTTCCCGCGGTCCGACCGTCCTCATCTGAGGCCCAGCAGCACCTCGACCACCAGCTGGTCGAGCCGGTCGTTGTGGTAGCCGCGCGCGGCGAGTCGGTCGAGGTCCGCCGCCTCCGCCTTCAGCGCCGCGCTCTCCCCCGCGCCGGAGGTCGACGCCGCCGCCAGATCAGGGGTCGACGCCGCCGCCATCGCCTCCTGCACCTCTGGCAGCGAGTCGAAATGGCGGGCGCGCGCGGCGAGCGCCGTATACGTCCGCATGCAGCCGCGGGCGAACTCCCAGACGCCCTCCTCATCCTCGTTGCGGTACGGATGGGCGTCGAAGTGACGCGGTCCGTCGTAACCGGCGTGCTCGAGCAGCCGGACGAGATGGAAGGCCTCCTTGAGATCCTCCGCGCCGAACCGGAAGTCCTGGTCGTAGCGGCCGATCCGCTGGCCGTTGAGGTCGATGTGGAAGAGCTTGCCGGCCCACAGCGCCTGACCCACGCCATGCAGGAACGACAGCCCGGCCATCGTCTCGTGCGCCACCTCCGGGTTGACGCCGACCATCTCCGGCCGGTCGAGCATCGAGATGAAATGCAGCGCGTGGCCCACCGTCGGCAGGAAGATGTCACCGCGGGGCTCGTTGGGCTTGGGCTCGATGGCAAAGCGCAGCTTGTAGCCCTGCACCACCGTGTAGTCGGCGAGGACGTTGATCGCCTCGCGGTAGCGCTCGAGGGCGTCCCGGGGGTCCTTGGCGGCGCCGGCCTCCGTACCCTCGCGGCCGCCCCAGAAGACATAGACCTCCGCCCCCAGCTCGGCACCGAGGTCGATCGACTGCATCGCCTTGCCGATCGCCGCCCGGCGCACGTCCCGGTCGTTGGACGTGAACGCGCCGTCCTTGAACGCTGGATGGGCGAACAGGTTGGTCGTCGCCATGCCGACGCCCAGCCCGCGCTCGTCGAGCGCCGCCCGGAAGCGGGTCACGATCCGGTCGCGCTCGGCCGCCGAGGTCCCGTAGGGCACGAGGTCGTTGTCATGGAGGCTGATCCCCCACGCGCCGGCGTCGGCCAGGCGGTGCACGGCCTGCACCGGATCGCGCGGCGGCCGGGTCGGCTCGCCGAACGGATCGCGGCCCGGGTTGCCGACCGTCCACAGGCCAAATGTGAAGCGGATCCGGCCCCCGCCGGGAGCGCTATCGCCCTGTGTGGTGGTCATCCAGTGCTCCGTCCATAGTTTTGTCTAAGATTAGACAGAATGAGGGATGGGGATGGAAGCGCCCGCCTATCGCGTCAGGCGGGATGTCCGTGAGTGCCGCGCGAGCCATCGGCGTGGACGTTGGCACGTCTTCGGTCAAGGCGGTCGCAATTGACGCGCACGGAGCGCTTGTCGGCAGCGCCGAGCGTACGTATCCCGTGTCCATGCCCCATCCCGGCTGGTCAGAGCAGGATCCTGAGGATTGGTGGACGGCGGCCGAGGCCGTCCTCGGTGAGCTTGGCGCCGATGACGCGGCCGGGATAGGGCTCAGCGGGCAGATGCACGGCCTCGTCGTCCTGGGGTCCGACCGCCGCCCGCTCCGGCCGGCCATCCTCTGGAACGACGGTCGCAGTCAGCCCCAGGCGACACGGATCGAAGAGGAGCTCGGGCTCGAACGCCTCGTCCAGCTGAGCGGCAACCGCGCGCTCGCCGGGTTCACGGCGCCCAAGCTCGCCTGGCTCGCCGACAACGAGCCGGAGATACACAGCCGGATCAACACGGTGCTCCTGCCCAAGGACTACGTGCGGCTGCGCCTGACGGGCGAGCTGGCCACAGACGTCTCCGACGCCTCCGGCACGCTGCTGCTCGACGTGGCGCATCGGTCCTGGAGCCACGAGCTGGCCGCCGCCTTCGACGTCGATCCGGCGTGGCTGCCAGACGTCCACGAGTCCCCGGCGCAGACCGGCCAGAGCTCGGCCGGCGTGCCGGTGGCGGCCGGGGCCGGCGACCAGGCGGCCGGTGCCCTCGGCGTCGATGCCACCTCCGAGGCCGGGCCGGCGTCGCTCGTGCTCGGTACGTCCGGCGTCATCTTCGCCGCCCGGGACGCCTTCGCCCCGGACCCGCAGGGCCGCCTGCACGCCTTCTGCCACGCCCTGCCGGACACCTGGCATGTCATGGGCGTCATCCTCTCGGCCGCCGGTGCGCTGAGCTGGCTGGCCGACGCCCTCCAGGCCGAGGACGAGATCTCCCGCCTCCTCGACGAGGCTGCCGACTGGGCGCCGGGGACCGAGGGGCTGACGTTCGCGCCGTACCTGTCCGGCGAGCGGACGCCGTACGCCGACAGCGACGTTCGCGGTGCCTTCGTCGGCCTGGGCCTGCGCCACAACCGCGGGGCGCTCGTCCGGGCCGTGCTCGAGGGGGTCGGCTACGCCCTGCGCGACGGCCTGGACCTGATCGCCGAGAGCGGTCGCTCCCCGGCGATCGCCCGGGTGAGCGGCGGCGGGGCCCGCTCGGACCTGTGGCTGAGGATTCTCGCCGCCATCCTCGACCTTCCTCTCCAGCGAACGAGCTCCGAGGCCGGGGCCGCCATGGGCGCGGCCCTCCTCGGCGGCGTCTGCGGGAATCTGTTCGAGGACGCCGCCGGCGCGGCACGCACGGCGGTGGAGCCGGGCGATGTCATCGAGCCGGACCCGGAATGGGTCAGGCTCTACGACGAGCATCGCGCGCGCTACCGGGCGCTGTACCCGGCCCTGCGGGAGCTGCCCGCATGAGCCGCCTGACGGCGGACAGCACCACCGGGGCGGCCGCGGTCGTGATCGCCGAGACCGCCGCGCCGCCCCCGACGCTCAACCCCGCCGCGCAACGGGTGCTGGCCGAGATCGCGCTGTGGTGCCCGGCGTTCGCGGGAGGCGAGCTGCGGCCGGCCGACGGCGGGCCACCGTCGCCGGCCCCCGGCGAGCGTTTTGCCGGGCTCCGGATGGGCGTCCGCGCCGCCGGTCTCGGCCACCCCTCCGCCTCCGGGACGCTGCACGTCACCGACCGCCGCGCGATCGTGCTGAGCGAGCGGTCAGAGCCGCTCCGCGAATGGGCGTTCGGTGACCTCACCGACGTCAGCGCGCTGGGGAATTGGGGCGGGCTCGCCCTCGTGCACCCCAGCGGCGACACCGAGCTCGTCGTGACCGCCGGACCGGAGCCGCCGACCTGGCAGGACGCGACAGGATGGCTGAAGGTGGAGGCCGCCTTCTCCGCCGCCGGCGGACGGCTGGAGCTCTGGATGGCCGAGCTCCCGCTCCGGCTCGCCGTCGCCGGCGACGCCTGACGCGCCACCGACCCCTCGGCGTCTGTCACGCTATGGAGATGACGGTGACCGATGTGCCCGCTGTCGACCGCCCGTCCCGGGAGAGCGTCGAGGCCGGCCGACTCGCGCTCACCGATCTGCTCGGATCCGACCGGGTGGCCACGGGCGCCGACGAACGGTCGCTCCACGGTCACGACGAGTCGTTTCACCCTGAGGCCCGTCCGGACATGGTGGTGTGGCCCCGGAGCATCGAGGAGGCCGCGTCGATCGTCCGCGTCGCCGCCGGCCATCGCCTGCCGCTCGTGCCCTTCGGTGCGGGAACGTCGCTCGAAGGTCACGTGGCCGCGCTCGGCGGCGGGATCTGCGTCGACATGCGCGAGATGAACGCGATCGGACGGCCCTCAATCGACGACCTCGATGTCGCGGTCGAGGCGGGGGTGACCCGCCGGGCGCTGGACGCGCGGCTGCGTCCCGAGGGTGTCTTCTTCTCCGTCGATCCGGGCGCGGACGCCACCATCGGCGGGATGATCGCGACCGGCGCCTCCGGGACGACCACGGTGCGGTACGGAGCGATGCGCGAGAACGTGCTGGGGCTGACGGTGATCGATGCGCGCGGCCGGGTGCTGCGGACGCACTCGCGCGCGCGCAAGTCCTCGGCCGGATATGACCTGACCCGGCTGATGATCGGCTCAGAGGGAACGCTTGGACTGGTCTGTGCGGCCACGCTGCGTATCCACCCCATCCCGGAGGCGACGGCGGCCGCCGTGTGCACGTTCCCATCGGTCGACACGGCGGTGCGCTGCGTCGTGCGGGTCGGTCAGCACGCCATCCCCGTCGCCCGCATCGAGCTCGCCGACGAGCTTCAGATCGAGGCCATCAACCGCCACTTCGACCTGTCGCTGACGGTCGCGCCGACGCTGTTCATCGAGTTCCATGGCGGCTCGTCCGCCGACGTCGAGGCGCAGGCGCGCGACACGGCCGAGATCGCGGCCGAGTACGGCGGCGGCGACTTCGCCTGGGCCTCTGACGAGCGGGAGCGCCGCCGGCTGTGGCACGCCCGCCACGGCGCCATGGAGGCCACCCGGGCGCTGCGGCCTGGTTGCGGCGTCCTGACCACCGACGTCTGCGTGCCGATCTCCTCGCTTGCCGACTGCATCACCGCCACCCAGGCCGACCTCGCCGAGCACGGATTGACGGCGTCGATCGTCGGCCACGTCGGCGACGGGAACTTCCACACCTGCCTTCTCCTCGACGCCGGCGATCCCTTCGACATCGCCCGCGGCGAGGAGTTCCACGCCCGGCTGGTCCGGCGCGCGCTCGACTGCGACGGGACCTGCACCGGGGAGCACGGTGTCGGCTACGGCAAGGCCCGCTTCCTCGTGGAGGAGCACGGACGGCCGGCGGTGGAGATGATGCAGGCGATAAAGCACGCGCTCGACCCCGACGGGATCTTCAACCCGGGCAAGACGGCCACCGCGGCCGGCTGAGCGGTCAGCGAAGCAGCCGGACGTAGCCGTCGGCGATCTCCTCCGGGGCCAGGTCCCCGCGCGGCCGGTACCACTGCGCGGTGTGGTTGACCATCCCCAGCAGAGCGAGCAGCGCCAGCCGCGGGTCGGTGCGCAGCTGTGACCGCTCCAGGACGCCGCCGATGAGCCGCTCGAACGCCTTGCGGCTGGCGCGAACCTTGCGCCATCGTTCTCCTGACTCGATCAGGTGGCGCTCCTGCTGAAAGACGAGCATGTGGTCGCGGTGCGCGACGACGTGCGCCACCCACAGCCGCACGACCGCTTGCAGCTGATCCTCGCCGGGAGCCGGCTCGTCGAGCAGCGCCGTCGCCCGCTCGAGGAGCGGATCCATCAGCTGGTCGCAGATCGCCATCAGCACCTGCTCCTTGGAGCTGAAGTAGTGATACAGAGCGCCGGTCGCCAGGCCCATCGCGGCCGCGAGCTCCTGCATCGTCGTCGTGTCATAGCCGCGTTTGGCGAACGCCTTGGCCGCCTCGTAGACGACCTCCTGCCGGCGTCGGTCATAGCGCTCGCGCAGAGCCGGGCGGGTGGGTCGGACGGCCACACCGACAGTGTACCGAATGAGCATTCGAACTTTGAACAAGCATTCGCTATTATTGGCGACCCATGGATTTCGCGCTCGACGATCAGACCGAGCTCCTGCGGCGGACGGTGCGCGATTTCGCCGAGGCCGAGGTCGCCCCGGCGGCCGAGGAGCTCGACCGAACGAAGTCATTTCCCTATGAGCTCGTACGCCAGATGGCCGGCCTCGGCTGGATGGGGATTCCCTTCCCGGAGTCCGTCGGCGGCGCCGGCGGCACGAGCCTGCAGTACGCGATCGCCGTGGAAGAGCTCACCCGCGTCGACTCGAGCGTCGCCATCACGCTGTGCGCGCACACGTCGCTCGGCACCCAACCGATCCATCTGTTCGGTTCCGAGAGCCAGCGGAGCGAGTGGCTGCCCCGGCTCTGCGCCGGCGAGATACTGGGGGCGTTCGGGCTGACCGAGCCGGAGGCCGGCTCGGACGCGGGCAGCACGCGCACGCGCGCGCGATTGGATGACGGCGCGTGGGTCATCGACGGCGCCAAGCAGTTCATCACCAACGCCGGCACCGACATCTCCGGCGTCGTCTCCATCACCGCCCGGACGGGCGAGGACGAGATCTCCAACCTCATCGTGCCCACCGGCACCCCGGGCTATGAGCAGGGCGCGCCGTATCGCAAGATGGGATGGAACGCGTCGGACACGCGCCCGCTCACATTCACCGACTGCCGCGTTCCGGAGGACCATCTGCTGGGCGCCCGGGGAAAGGGCCTTCACCAGTTCCTCCAGGTGCTGGACATCGGCCGCATCGGTGTCGCCGCCATGGGCGTCGGTCTGGCCCAGGGCGCGCTGGATCAGGCGCTCGCCTACGCGAAGGAGCGCCGGGCGTTCGGCCAGCCGATCTCCAGGTTCCAGTCGATCCAGTCCAAGCTGGCTGATCTGGCGACCGAGATCGAGGCGGCCCGGTTGCTCACCTACAAGGCCGCGTGGCTCAAGGACCAGGGCCGGCCGTTCTCGCTCGTCGCCGCCCAGGCGAAGCTCAAGACCGGGCGACTCGCGGTCCGGGCCGCCGACGAGGCGGTGCAGATCCATGGCGGCTACGGCTACATCGAGGAGTACCCGGTGTGCCGGTTCTACCGCGACGCGAAGATCCTGACCATCGGCGAGGGCACCGACGAGGTCCAGCAGATGGTCATCGCCCGCGCGCTCGGGGCCTGAGGATGGTCTCCGAGGCGCAGATCCGCGAGGTCGGCCCCCGTGACGGCTTTCAGAACGAGCCGGAGGTGATCCCCACCAAGACCAAGGTGGCGCTGATCGATGCCCTGGCTCGGACCGGGCTGCGCCGGCTGGAGATCACGAGCTTCGTCCGCGCCGACGTCATTCCCCAGCTGGCCGACGCCTCCGAGGTGCTGGAGGCGGTCGACATTCCGGCCACGGTCAGCCGATCGGTGCTGATCCCCAATCAGCGGGGGCTGGAGCGCGCCCTTGAGCTGCGTGAGGGTTTCGACGAGATCAACGTGTTCCTGTCGGCGTCGGAGACCCACAACCGCCAGAACGTCAACCGGAGCATCGAGGAGTCCCTGACCGGTCTCGAGCGCGTTCTGACGACGGCGCGGCAGGCCGGGCTGCGATGCGAGGCGGTCATCAGCGTCGCCTTCGGCTGCCCGTACGAGGGGCGGGTCGCCCCGGAGCGCGTCTTCGACATCGCCGGGCGGCTGGCGGCCGCCGGGGCGCAGGAGATCGGCTTCGGCGACACGACGGGAATGGCCAACCCGGTGCAGGTGCGCGAGTTCTTCACCGCCGCCGGGCCGCGCCTGGACGGCGTCGAGCTGACCGCCCACTTCCACAACACCCGGGGCCAGGGTCTGGCCAACGTCTATGCCGCCCTCGAGGCCGGAGTCGCCTCGTTCGAGTCGAGCTTCGGCGAGCTGGGCGGCTGTCCGGTGCCCGCCGGAGCGACCGGCAACATCGCCACCGAGGACCTGGTGTCGATGCTCCACGAGATGGGCGTGCGCACCGGGGTCGACCTGCCCGCGTTGCTGGAGTGCTCGCGGCAGGTCCAGCAGCACCTCGGCCGTCCCCTGGGCAGCCACACGCTCGTGGCCGGCCCCATCGACTGGCATGTTTGACAGCGTCCTGATCGCCAACCGGGGCGAGATCGCCCGCCGGATCATCAGGACGCTCGACCGGCTCGGGCTCCGCTCGGTGGCGATCTTCGCGCCGGCTGACCGAGACGCCCCCCACGTCCGCGAGGCGGACGAGGCGTTCCGTGTGTCCTCCTATCTGGACATCGCCGGCGTGCTCGACGCCTGCCGGCGTAGCGGCGCGCCCGCCCTGCATCCCGGCTACGGCTTCCTGTCGGAGAACCCCGCGCTGGCGCGCGCCTGTGCCCATGCCGGCGTGGCGTTCGTCGGTCCACCGGCGGCGGCGAGCGAGCTCATGGCCGACAAGGTCCGCGCCAAGGAGGTGGCGGCGGCCGCCGGCGTGCCGGTCGTTCCCGGCTTCACCGAGGCGCAGGCGCGGGCGGCGGCGGCACCGTACCCGCTGCTCGTCAAGGCGGCCGGCGGCGGAGGCGGGCGCGGCATGCGGGTGGTGAACCGGCCTGAGCAGCTCGATGACGCGCTGGCCGCAGCCCGGCGCGAGGCCCGGGCCGGGTTCGGCGATGACCGGGTGTTCATCGAGCGCTTCCTGGGGCGCGCCCGCCACATCGAGGTGCAGGTGATCGCCGACGCCCACGGCCGTGTCCTGCACCTGGGCGAGCGCGAGTGCTCGCTGCAGCGCCGCCACCAGAAGGTGATGGAGGAGGCCCCGTCACCGGTGGTGACGCCGGAGCTCCGGGCCGTGCTCGGCGGCGAGGCGGTGGCGCTGGCGCGTGCCGCCGGATATGTCAACGCCGGCACCGTCGAGTTCATCGCCGACTTCGACGATCACGCCGAGCATTACTTCCTGGAGATGAACGCCCGTCTCCAGGTGGAGCATCCGGTCACCGAGATGGTTACCGGCCTGGACCTCGTCGAGCTGCAGCTGCGGGTCGCCGCCGGGGAGCGGCTGGGGCTGGCGCAGGAGGACGTGCGCATCCGCGGCCATGCGATCGAGGCCCGCATCAACGCGGAGGACGCCTGCCGCGAGTTCCTCCCCGCCGCCGGGCGGGTGCTCGCCTACCGGCGACCGTCCGGCGCTGCGGTGCGGGTCGATGACGCCATCGAGTCCGGCAGCTCGGTGGATACCGCCTACGACTCGCTGCTGGCCAAGGTCGTCGTTCACGCCGGTGACCGCCCGGCTGCGCTCGCCCGGCTCGACCACGCGCTGGCCCGGACCGCGATCCTCGGCGTGACGACCACCACCGGGTACCTGCGCTCGCTGCTGGCCGGCGACGAGGTCCGCTCCGGGGAGATCGATACCGGGTTGATCGATCGGTTGGCTGTTCCGCCGCCCCCGTTCACGCATCGGCAGGTGGCGGAGGTGGCCGCCCTGATGGCGCTCGCTGGTGGGCACGAGCGCCGGGGCGACGATCCCTTCGATCGCGTCGACGGCTGGCGGCTGGGCGGACGCCGGGCGGCGTCGTGGTGGCGACTGGGCGTGGGGCTCGAGCAGGTCGACGTCCGTTTGGACCATCTCGGTGCGCACGAGCTCATGAGGACCGGACCGGATGCCTGGGTGGTCGATGTCGGCGGCGACCGCCGCGAATGGTTCTATGCGCCGGACGGGGACGTGGTGTGGGTCGGCTGCCAGGGGTACGCCTGGCCCGTCCAGACGCGCAGCGTAACCAGCGAGCAGGATGCGCTCGCCGATGGGGACCTGCGGGCGCCGATGCCCGGCCAGGTACTGCTCGTGCGGGCCGAGCCGGGGGACCGGGTGCGGGCCGGCGATCCGGTCGTCGTCCTGGAGTCGATGAAGATGGAGCTGGTGCTGACCGCCCCGGTCGACGGTGAGGTGACCGAGCTCAGCGTCGCCGTCGGAGACACGGTCGCCGTCGATCAGCCGCTGGCGCGGGTGGAGGCGGTGGCCGCGGGATGAGCGTCCTGCGCTCCCACGTCAACCCCGGCTCGGACGAGTTCCGCGCCAACCGGGAGGCCAACGAGGCGCTCGTCGCCGACCTGCAGGCCCAGCTGGACCGGGTGGCGGCCGGCGGGGGTGAGCGCGCCCGCGAGCGTCACGTGGCCCGAGGGAAACTGCTGCCCCGCGAGCGTGTGGACCGCCTGCTTGATCCGGGGGCCCCGTTTCTCGAGCTGTCGCCGCTGGCCGCCCACGGGCTGTATGACGACGAGGCGCCCGGCGCCGGGATCATCACCGGGATCGGACGCGTGTCCGGCCGCGAGTGCGTGATCGTCGCCAACGATGCAACGGTCAAGGGCGGCACCTATTACCCGATGACGGTCAAGAAGCACCTGCGGGCCCAGGAGGTCGCGCTCCAGAATCGGCTTCCGTGCATCTATCTCGTGGACTCCGGCGGAGCGTTCCTGCCGCGCCAGGACGAGGTCTTTCCGGACCGTGAGCACTTCGGCCGGATCTTCTTCAACCAGGCCAACCTGTCGGCCCTCGGTATCCCCCAGATCGCGTCCGTCATGGGCTCGTGCACCGCCGGCGGCGCCTACGTGCCGGCGATGAGCGACGAGACGATCATCGTCCGCGGCCAGGGCACCATCTTCCTGGGCGGACCGCCCCTGGTGAAGGCGGCCACCGGCGAGGAGGTGACCGCCGAGGAGCTCGGCGGCGGAGAGCTGCACTCGCGGACCTCGGGTGTCACCGACCATCTCGCCCAGGACGACGCCCACGCGCTGCAGATCGTTCGCGACATCGTCGCCACCCTGGCGCCGCGGGCGACGGCGCCGTGGGAACGCGCCCCCGTCGAGGATCCCGTGGTCGACGCGGCCCAGCTGCTGGGGGTCGTGTCCGCGGACCTGCGCCGCCCCTACGACGCCCGGGAGGTCATCGCCCGGATCGTCGACGGCTCCCATCTGCACGAGTTCAAGGAGCTCTACGGGTCGACGCTCGTCACCGGCTTTGCCCACGTCCACGGCCATCCGGTGGGGATCCTGGCCAACAACGGGATCCTGTTCTCCGAGTCCGCGCTGAAGGGCGCGCACTTCATCGAGCTCTGCGACCAGCGGCGGATCCCCCTGGTGTTCCTCCAGAACATCACCGGCTTCATGGTCGGCCGCGACTACGAGGCCGGCGGCATCGCCAAGCACGGGGCCAAGATGGTCACCGCCGTGTCCACTGCGCGGGTGCCGAAGCTGACGGTCATCATCGGCGGGTCCTTCGGCGCCGGCAACTACGGCATGTGCGGCCGGGCGTATTCGCCGCGGCTGCTGTGGATGTGGCCGGGAGCCCGGATCTCCGTCATGGGCGGCGAGCAGGCCGCCGCGGTCATGTCCGAGGTGGGCCAGCCGGAGATCGGTGCGCAGCTGCGCGAACAGTACGAGCGCCAGGGCCACCCGTACTACGCGACCGCCCGGCTGTGGGACGACGGGGTGATCGACCCCCGCGATACCCGCGACGTGCTGGGGCTGGCCCTGTCGGCCGCGGCCAACGCCCCGCTCCCGGATGTCCGCTATGGCGTGTTCCGCATGTAGGCTGGTCGCCTCGATTGGCCGGCGAGTTTCGCCGTGCGGCGACGGTCAAGCTCGGTTGATGGACGCCCGCCCGGGGCAGCCTGAGGGGCATGACCCGCGTCTTGATCACCGGATCCGCCGACGGGCTGGGGCAGCTCTCCGCGCGCCAGCTCATCGCCGGCGGCCACGAGGTGGTCCTCCACGCTCGCAGTGAGGACCGCGGCCGCGACGCCCTGACGGGCGCGCCCGGCGCCGCCGGCGTGTTGGCCGGCGACCTGTCGAGCATCGCTCAGACGCGCCGCCTGGCCGACGCCGCCAACGCGACCGGGCGGTTTGACGCCGTCATCCACAACGCCGGCGTCGGATACCGGGCCCCGCGCCGGATCGAGACGGAGGACGGCCTCTGCCAGGTGTTCGCCGTCAACGTGCTCGCCCCCTACCTGCTGACCGCCCTCATGACCCGGCCGGACCGGCTCGTCTACCTGACCTCTGGCCTGCACCGCCAGGGAAACCCGGACCTCTCGGACCTGCAGTGGCGCGACCGGCCGTGGAACGGGACGCAGGCCTACTGCGATTCCAAGCTCTTCGACGTCGTCCTCGCGTTCGCCGTCGCCCGTCTGTGGCCGCGCGTGTTCTCCAACGCCGTCGAGCCCGGCTGGGTGGCGACGAAGATGGGCGGCCCCGGAGCGCCGGACGACCTGGAGCTCGGCGCCGACACGCAGGCGTGGCTCGCCGTCTCAGACGACCCGGAGGCGAAGGTGAGCGGGCGTGTCCTCCACCACCGGCGCCCCACGGCGGCGCACCCGGCGGCATCCCGGCAGGACGTGCAGGACGGACTGCTGGACGCCTGCCGCGAGCTCAGCGGCCTCGAACTGGCCGCCTGAGCCCGCGTCCTCCCCTCGTCGCCGCCGCCCCGGCCCGCGGCGCGCGGCTCAGCTCCCCGGCGCGGCCGCCCCCTCCGGCGCGGCCGCCCCCTCCGGCGGGGGCGCGCCCGCATCCGCTCTGGCGTCTGAGCGGGCGGCACCGACCTCGAAGTCGCGGCTGCGGATGAGCACCAGGGTCAGCGTGGCCGAGACGAGGACGAGGAGGGCGCCGACGAGGAAGATGTCGTTGAGGCCGGTGACGAAGCTCGCCCGGACGGCGTGCACGGCGGCCGGACGGACTCTCGGCGGCAGTGCCGCCAGCGCGGCCGACGCGCCGTTGCCCTGAGCGACGCTCCGGCCCAGCTTGTCGGCCACGGACGGGCCGACCGTGTGGGTGGAGCCGAGCATCGAGACGATGTGGGTCCGGACCGTGTGCGAGAAGAGGGATCCCAACCCGGCGATGCCGGTGGCGATGCCGACCTGACGAAAGGTGGAGTTGATGCCTGACGCCATGCCCGCACGCTCCGGCAGCACGACGCCGATCGCCGTCGACGCCAGCGGCGGGTTGACGAGGCCCGTGCCGGCGCCGGCCACGATGAAGCCGGGGATCAGATGACTCCAGCCGGACGCCGGCGTCAGGCCACGCATCAGCAGGAGCCCCACGCCCACCAGGGCGAGGCCGGGAGCGATGAGCAACCGGATGGGTACGTGGGCGGTCAGACGGCCGGCGAGCGTGGAGGTGAGCAGGATGCCGCCGGAGAGGACGAGGAACCGCAGGCCGGTCTGCAGCGCCGAGTAGCCAAGGACGTCCTGCAGGTACAGCGTCAGATACAGAAAGAGCGCGAACAGCCCGGCCGACAGCGAGAAGGCGGCGATCGCCCCGCCGGTGAAGGTCGGCTTGCGGAACAGGCCGAGGTCGAACATGGCGTTATCGCGCCGGATCGCCTCGCCGATCAGGAATGTGATCAGCAACACCACGGTCGCCCCGAAGCACGCCAGGATCAGGGTGTCGCCCCATCCCCGGGCGCCGACCTCGATCAGGGCGTAGACGAGCGCTCCCAGCGCGCCGCTGAACGTGACGAAGCCGAACAGATCCGGCTGCCGCGCTCCCGGCTGACGGGACTCATCGACCTTGAGAATGGACAGCACGACGGCCACGGCGCCGATCGGCACGTTGACGAGGAAGATCCAGCGCCACGAGATGCCGCTCGTCAGGGCGCCGCCGATCACCGGTCCGATCGCCACCGCCAGCCCGGTGATCGCGCCCCAGACGCCGAAGGCGGTCCCGCGCTCACGCCCCTGGAAGGCGCTGCCCAGGAGCGCCAGCGACGTCGAGAACATCGCCGCGCCACCAATCCCCTGCGCCCCCCGAGCCAGGTTGAGCCACAGCGGGCTTTGGGCCAGCCCGGAGAGCAGCGAGCTGACGCTGAAGATGACGAGTCCGATGACGAACAGCCGCCGGCGCCCGAACAGGTCGGCGAGCGATCCGGTCGTCAGCAGCAGCGCGGCGAGCGTCAGCGCGTAGGCGTCCACGACCCACTGCAGGTCACTGAAACTGGCCTTCAGCGACGATTGGATGTCCGGCAACGCGACGTTGACGATCGTGACGTCGAGCAGGAGCATGAACGTCCCGACGCACACTGCGATCAACGTCCACCACTTGCGATCCATGGCTGACTCCTGATCCGCGGAGGTATCCGCGCTCGTAGGCTACTCGCCCCCGCTTCCCACCCCCGGACCCGGCTAATCCTTCGTACTGGTCCATCTCCTCTCAAGCCCCCGCCGGGGGCGCATGCTTTCGGCGCCTTCCCTCAGGTCAGGTCGTGGCGACGCAGGGGCACGACGGGCAGATCACCAGGGTCCAGCGAGGCGGCGCAGGCACGGTGTTCGGCCTCGCCCAGCGAGCGGAACCCCGCCGATACGGCGTTGACGTAGTTGGCGTCGATGACGGCGGCTCCGGCGGCGCGTCCCTGTCGCAGCCGGTCACGACCGAGCGCGCTCCCGATGTAGGTCCAGACCCGGAACCCCACCGCCGCCGCTGTCGAGATCCGGGCGGAGACGTCGATGCGCTCGTAGTTGCGCTCGCGCCCGTCCAGCGCCTCCAGCGCGGCGTCGTCGACGGGAACGCACAGACCGTTCACCGTGGCTTGGCGATCGTCCGACGGCCGGATGTCGAGGAACGCGACGAACACCGCCGGGCGACCCCCGTCGGCGGCGGTGTAGTACTTGTAGCCCGGCAGATCGCGGCGGTTGTCCATGGCAACGCCCCAGGTGCGCCGGAAGCCGACCACCTCGGCGACGAATCCGGTGGCGTGCGGCTGCCGCGTCGGCGGCCGATAGATCTCCGGTCTCGCGCACGCGGGTCGCGTGGCGACGCGCCGATCGGCACGAACGCCGACCAGCGAGCCGTAGCCGAACACGAACTGAGGCGCTCGGCCGGAGCCTCCCGCCAACCTTTGTCCATTTCCCCTCAACTCTGGTTAATCATGAACCGATGCGGTCGGCGACGGCTCCGGCATCGCGGCGCCAATTCCAAGGAGAGAACAGGATGAATGCCCTTGGCTGGGAGACGTCATCCCGTGGCCCGGGCCGCTGCCCAACGTGCTGAGCGCCGGCGACGGCGTCATCTACATCGGGGTGCTGGTGCTGCTGCACCGCGTCTGCCGCGCTCAGCGCAGGGGGGTCTCCTCGAGCCGCTCGCACAACTCGGCCACGGATTCGAACACGTCGAGGGCACCGGCTTCGCGCAGCTCCTGCTCGGAGAAGCCGCCGGTCATCACCGCCAGCGTGCCGACGTCGGCGCCGGCGGCCGCCTTGACATCCCAGGGTGTGTCCCCCACCATGACCGCCTCACCGGCGGCGGTCTCGGCTCGGTTCATCGCCGCGTGCACCAGGTCCGGGGCGGGCTTCGTCGATTCGACGTCGGCGGACGTCGTCCAGGCGTCCGCCAGCTCGCGGGCGTTCAGCAGGTTGAGGTAGACGTCGACCTCGTCCTGCTTGGCCGAGCTGGCGAGGACGACGGTGTGGCCATGTTGCTTGAGCGTCTCGATCAGCTCCCGGGATCGTTCCATCGTCTTGACCTCGCCGATCAGCTTCGAGTACGCCTCCTTCTCGGCGTCGCGAATCGCGTCCCCCCGGTCGCTCTCGACCTGCCGGCCACACAGGGCCTCGACCAGCTGATCGCCGCCCATGCCGATATGACGGTGGACCCGCCAGATCGGCAGCACGATGTCGTGGCCCACGAACGCCCGGAACCAGGCGATCGCGTGGTGGTAGTTGGTGTCGACGAGCGTGCCGTCGATGTCGAGGATGGCTGTGGCCACGGCGATCAGGGCTCCTTGCGCTCGCTCTTGACGCGCGCCGCCGCCTGTCCCACCCGGTGTGCCTCGTCGGCCTGCTCGAGCGCCGCCTCGCGCTCGGCGAGAGCCTGTGCCTGTTCCTCCACCGCCGGCAGACGCTCGCGGTCGGCCTGGCTCTCGATCCGCTGCGCCGCGTGCTCCTCCTGCTCGCGGCTGGTCTGGAGCCGCTCGCTCTCAGCCTGGCGGGCGGTCCGCGCTGCGCTCTGGGCAGCGCGGTCGGCCCGGGTACGTCGCGTGGCCGCTCGCTTCTGGGCCTGCTCTCGGCGCTCGCCGGCCTGCTCGTGGCGTGACTCGAGCCGGCCCTCGGTGCGCTCCTGGGCGGCGTCCGCCTCCTGGCGCAGCTTGACCGCGCGCTCACGCTCGGCGGTCGCCGCCTGACGCCGCCGGGCCTGCTCGCTCAACTCCGGGTCGCCGAGGGCGGCGCCGACGACGGCGCGCACGGTCGCATCCAACCGCTCGACTGTCAGCCGGGCGGCCGCCCCGGGCCCGGTGCGAGGACCGGGGATCAAGCCCACCGCCGCGTCGACGGGACGGCGCAGCAGCCTCAGATATGCATCGAGGGCAGACGTCGTGAACCGGCTCATCGATCCTCCCCGGGGTCGAGCTTTTCCGCGCGCAGCTCGGCTTCGTGGGCAGCGCGCTCCTTGCGGTTGGCCTGTTCGGCGGCGCCGAGCCGGGCCTGCTCGGCTGCCTGCACCGACCGTTCGGCGCGGTCGCGCTCGGCGGCCAGCTCGGCGTCGGCCTCGGACCGCTGGAGGGCGGCCTGAGCCTGAGCCCGCTGCTCGGCGTCACGCCGGTCTCGCTCGATCTGCTCCTCGCGGCGCTCGGCCTCGACCTCGTTGCGCAGACGCCGCCGCTCGGCCTCGACCTCGGCCTGGCCCCCGTCCACTTCGGCCCTGAGCTCGTGCTCACGGGCCTCACGGTCGGCGCGCTCGGCCTCGAGCTCGGTCTCGGCATGAACCTGCTGCAGCCGTCCCTCACGGGCCAGATCGTTGTCGTCGGTGACGGCGCCCACCACCTTCTTGGCCTTGCCGATGGCTCTGCCGACCATGCCACCGAAAGTTCGCTCGTTGCCTGCCACGGCTCGTCTCCTTTGTCGGTCCCGGTCGTCCCGGGGTCGTCACGGGGCTACCCGCTGCGGCGAGCGCGACACGGCCGTGATCGATCGCACAGCGACCGCATTGGCGCCCGGTCAGGCCTCGATCTTGAAGCCGATCCGCATTTCGACCTGGAAATGGGCGATCTCCGCGTCCTGGACATGTCCGCGGATGCTGCGCACCTCGACCCAGTCGACGTTGCGCAACGTCCTGGCGGCGCGCGCGACCCCGGATTTCATCGCCTCGGTCACGCCGTCCGGGGAGGTTCCGGCGATTTCGACGATCTTGTAGGTGTCAGAGTCGGACATGGGGCTCCTCTGGGCTCGTTTTGCCGGCCGGCGCGATGCGGGCGGCGATTCTTTGCTCCCTACCCGCCCGGTCATGCCCGCATCCATTACCGTTGCTGGATATGAGCGAGCCGACCGTCAACGGCAGCCACACCGCGTGGCTGCTAGAGGTCGTACCAGAGCTCCGCGGGTACCTGTCAACCGAGGAGTCCCAGCTGGTCTCGCGCGCGGCGATCCCGGTCCAGACCGTCTCGCCCGGCGCCCTCGACGTCGATCAGGTGCTGACCAGGAGCGGTGCGTTCGCCGCCGTCGTGCTCGACGGGGTCCTGCTGCACCGGATGTCGATCGGTGATCAGCCGGGACTCCGGCTGCTCGGACGGGGCGACATGCTCTCCCCTTCCGGCGGGCTGCGCACCGCAATCCTGGGAGAATCGAGATATCGCGCCAGCGGACAGCTGCGGCTCGCCATGCTCGACGACCGGGTTCTGCTCATCGCGCGGCGCTTCCCGCGGCTGTTCGCCGGGCTGCAGATCCGGCTCGCCGACCAGCATCAGCGCCTGGCCGCGCAACTGGTCATCTGCCAGCTCCCGCGGGTCGAGGACCGTCTGCTGGCGCTGATGTGGCTCCTGGCGGAGACGTGGGGACGCGTCACCGCCGGCGGCACGGTGCTCCCGCTGGCACTCACGCACGACGCGCTGGGCGAGCTGGTCGGCGCCCGCCGGCCGACGGTCACGCTCGCGCTCAAGGAACTGGCGGAGCGGGGGTCGTTGTTTCGTCAGGAGGGTGAATGGCTTCTGCTCGAACCGCCGCCCCAGGGCCCGGGGCCGGCCCCGGTGCGGGCCGACCCTCGTGTCTCGCCGATCCAGCCGGCGCTGTGGACCGGTGACACAGAGGCGGTGGGGGAGGCGGTTGACACGCCGCAGCTCAGCCCGTCGAGCTTTGAGCGGCTGGCGGCGATCGTGGCGGCCCTGAGCGATAGCCATGCGCGAACCAGCGGCGAGACCCGTGAACGATTGGAACGGTCCCGGAGAACCCGGGAGAGCACCCGCTCACTGCGCGAGCAGATCGCGCGCCGGCGGCTCAGCCGACCGGAGCCGCCGCCCGCTCACCGACGGGCTCCATGAGCAGAATGACCCCGGAGACTTTCCTGTCGCCATCAGCTCCGGTGCCGACTGGCATGGCCACGACGCGGCAGCGAAACGCGCTGCCGCGGCGGTTGATCGCATCGAGCACCAGCTCCTCACGCTGCGACTCGCCGCTGAGGCACACGCGGAGCGGGCCCTTGAGCTGATCGACCGGGAGGCCGATCTCCAACGCGAACAGGTGCTGGTCGGCCGCCTCGTCCGCTGACACACCCCACATCTCGCGGGCTTGGCCATTCCAGATCTGGACGTACTGGCGGCGGTCCAGCACAGCCACGGCAAGTCCGATCGTCGCCAGGATCGACTCCAGGAACGTGTTGATCTCGTTGAGCTCGAGCGTGCGGTGGCGGAGCTCGTCGTTCATCGTCTCGAGCTCCTCGTTGGCCGACTGGAGCTCCTCGTTCATCGTCTCGAGCTCCTCGTTGGTCGATTGGAGCTCCTCGTTGGTCGTCTCCAGCTCCTCGTTGGTCGACTGGAGCTCCTCGTTGGTCGTCTCCAGCTCCTCGACCGTCGACTGCAGCTCCTCATAGGCCTGCTCGAGCTCGTGCTTTGACGCGGTGACCTCGGCCTTCAGCGACGACACGTCGCTGACGTCCTCATACAGGATGCTCGTCCCCAGGAGGCCGCCGTCGCTCCGGAGTGGCGCGAGGTGCACGTCGAAGACCCGCTCGCGGTCCGGGGTCGGCCAGGGTACGCCCTGAATGTTGATGCCGCGCAGTTCGCGGGCCAGCTGGTCGAGGGGGCCGCGGAGCTCCAGGGGCCGGTACGAGAGCTCCAGGTCCTGGACCGGACGCCCCAGGTCCCCCACGCGGACCCCGAACAGGCGACGGGCGGCGGCGTTGGCGATGACCAGTCCGCGGTGGGCGTCGAGCACGATGTGGGCCGTCACGGCCACGTCGAACGCCGCTTCGCGCAGGCTCTCCGGGACGCTCTGCGACGCGCCGTTGCCGGGGTCGGCAGCGAGCACGCGGACCCGGTCGCGCAACGACGGCTTCATGACCTTGCGGAACACCCGCCACTTGAGGTCGGCGGGCGTGAACAGGTCGGTATGCGTGATGAGCATCTCCGACTTGCCGAGGACGAGGATGCCGTCATCGTCGAGCGCGAAGTGGAACCGGCGCAGAATCTGCGCCTGCGTCTCCGCGGTGAAGTACATCAGCGTGTTGCGGCAGACCAGCAGGTCGATCCGGGAGATCGGCGCATCCTGGATCAGGTCGTTGCGCCCAAAGATCACGCTGCGCCGCAGATCCTTGCGGAACACGTACCGCTGATCGCCGCGCTCGAAGAAGCGCTCCAGCGCGTCGCGCGGCACGTCTTCGACCTGGCGCGGCAGATACGTGGCGTGACGCGCCTCGTCCAGCGCCTCCTCGTCGACGTCGGTCGCGTAGATCTTGACGCGGTCGCGAAACGTGCCGTCCCCCAGCACCCGCGCGAAGACCATCGCCACGGTGTAGGCCTCCTCGCCGGACGCGCACCCCGCGCACCAGATCCGCAGCGGAGCGGCCGGATCACGGGTGGCGATCAGCTGGGGAACGATCTCGGTGGCCAGGTGCTCCCACGTCGGCGGGTCTCGGAAGAAATTGGTGACGTTGATCAGCAGCGTGTTGAACAGCTCCACGAACTCGTCGCCGTGAAGCTCCAGGTAGTCGACGTATTCGTCGTAGCTGGCGACGCCGACTTCGGTCATCCGCTTGGCCACCCGGCGCTCGATGCTCGAGCGCTTGTAACCGGTGAAGTCGAACCCGCGCGTCTCCTTGACGAACTCCAGGAGCTGGTCGAGCGTGCCGCGTCCGTCAGCCATCAGCCGACACCCCGCCGCTCCTGCTCCACGGGCTCGCTGTCGGAGATCTTCTGCAGGGTCATCGAGGCCGCCTCGGCGAGGACCCTGCGGATCGCCCCAACGTGGGTGCTCGCCTCCCGCGCCCGGACGCCGAAGGACCGCGCCGAGTGCTCCCGGCCACGCGCCTCCAACTGCCGGGCGACGCGCTCGAGGAGCGCCCGGCGGTCGTCAAGCGCCCGGACCGCAGCCCACAGCGCCGCCTCCACCCCCTCGGCCTGCGCATCGGCGAGGCTCTCCGGCGAGTACCGGTGCCCAACCCGGCAGCGCCACTGCATGACGCCCGCCTCCTGATGCTCCTCCAACACGCCGCCGCACTCCGGGCAGGTGGAGGTGACGTGGCCGCCCTGGCCCGGGTTGCCGCCAGGGCCCAGGCTGCCGTCAGGGCCCGGATTGCCGTCAGGGCCCGGGGTTCCGCCGCCGCCGGGGCCGGGGGTGCCGCCGGGGCCGGGTTTGCCGCCGGGGCCGGGTTTGCCGCCCGCGTCCGGATCGTCGTCCTCGCCATGGCCCGGGTTGCCGCCCGGCGTGCCGACCGGGTGCAGATCCCCGTTGACCACGCGCACGATCGTCTCGGCGATCCGGTCACTCGGTACGACGGCATCGACCGGAACATGGGCAAGGGCGCTCGCCGGCATGCCGGGATACAGGGCCTCGGCCGGATCCTGAACGATCGCCGTTCCCCCGCGCTGCTTGATCACCGCCAGCCCAACGGTGCCGTCGTCCCGCGTTCCGGACAGCACCACGCCGATGACCTTCCCGGCCTGGGACGCGGCCGCCGTGCGAAACAGCACGTCGACGGACGGCCGGTGGCCATTCTCCCGCGGGCCGACGGTGACCGATGCCCGGCCGTCGGAGATGACGAGATGGCGATCCGGCGGAGCCACGAGGATCTCACCGTCGCGCAGCGGCTCGCCGTCGACCGCCGACCGGCAGGGAAGTGAGCCGGCGCGCTCGAGGATCGACGGCAATGCGCTGGGGCTGCCGGGCGAGATGTGCAGGACGATGCACACGGCCGCGGCCAGATCCGGGGGGAGCCCCCGCACGACGCGGACGAGCGTCTCCACGCCGCCGGCGGATGCGCCGACCACGACGACGGCCTGAGGCTGCGCCTCAACAGCGAGTTCCGGCCATTCTGGCTCCACCCACCCAGCTTACGCGCATCCCTGTGGCGGAGTGAAGCCGAACGCGGCTGGTTGTCCCGGCGCCTGCGGCTGAGGCGAGGCACAGTGTGGCGCGCGGCCCATCAGCGAGAGGAGACCAGCTGCTCAGCCCGGGCGTAGGCGATGTGCAGGACCTCCGAGCCGAAGAAGGCGACGAGAACCGCAGAGAACCACCGGGTGAACCGCGGAGACACCAGCAGCGACGCGGTCAACACCGCGCTGACCCACATCCCCAGGCAGTACGGGCACACCAGCAGCTCGCCGATGGCCCGCCGCACCCCGCGGCCCCGCGCCGTCTCGTTGACCTCGCCGGGACCGGCGTCCCCCTGGAACTCGGTGAACGGCGCCCGGACGGCGCTCGTCACCCGGTCCCGTGTGATCAGGCGCGATGCCTTGTGGCTGGCAACGGTGACGAGCGCGAGGTCGCGCGCGGAGATGGAATCCGGGAGCTCACGCCCGGAGGCGCGAAACCACGCGCCGAATCCCACCGCGAGCATGGTGAACGCCCCCATCAGGGCGGCGTATCCGGTCAACGGCCGCTCCCGGCCCGGTGAGTGGCCGGCGAACGGGTTGGGCGGGGCGATCTGCGAGATCTGGCTCATCCGACCGCGGCTACCCGTTCCAGACGGCGAGATCACAGCTGTCTGCGCGCGGGGTGAACCGGGCCGTGATTACCTCCGGCGCTTCCGGGTAGCCCACGCCGGTGCGGGCGCGGTTTGTCTCGAATGTGATCACGCTGATCCTCGGCAGTTTGCCGATGGCCGACCGGTTCGTGTTCGGTCCGGGAACGGCCCGGTGGCCGGCGTTCGGTCGCGAGTTCCTGATGGAGCGCGCGGCGCGGTTCCCGGCGGCCGCATCCTCGCCGGCCCGCCGTGATGGCGACGGCGCGACCGCCGTGGCTGTGGGGTCCTGGCCGAGCTGATGCGGTTCCGCGGGCCCCTGGCCAACAGCTATCCGGCGGCGGTGGCGCTCGTCGTCTTCGCCCTGACTCCGTACCTGGGCCTGACGGGCGCCCTGACTCCGCTGACTCCGATCCTGACCAAGAGCCTGGGGCTCAGCCCGCAGGCGTTCCAGCTCACGACCGGGATGGCCAACGCCGGCTACGCGTTCGGGACCGTGCTGGCGGTCCAGTTCGCCACGCACCTGCGCGGGCGGCGGATGCTCGTGCTGTATGCGACGGGGTTCGTGATCGGCTCGGTCATGGCCGCATGGGCGCCGAATCCCGGCTTCTTCATCGCCGGCCACGTGCTCCAGGGCATGACCACGAGCCTGATGTTGATCGCGGCGGTGCCGCCGCTCGTGATCGGATGGCCGACGTCGAAGATGCCGATCACCGGGATCGTGATGAACATGTGCGTGTTCGGCGCGGTCGCCATCGGCCCCGTCGTCGGTGGCGTCCAGGCCGGAGCCCATGCCTGGCGCCCGTTGTTCTGGTTGGTGGCCGGACTCGGCGGGCTCGCGCTCCTGTTCGCGCTGCTGACGTTCGAGGACCAGGAGCCGCAGGACCCGAGCGCCCCCTGGGACTGGGTGGCGCTGGTCCTCGCCGGCGGCGGGTGCGCGGCGGCGTTCTTCGGGGCCTCCGAGCTGGCGACGCATCCGATGATGAGCGCCATCGTGTTCATTCCGCTGGTGGGCGGCGCGGCGATGATCGTGGCGCTCGTCGTCTACGAGTACGTGATCAAGCGCCCGCTGATGCCGGTCCGGAAGGTGACGACGACGTTCCCGGTCGCCGGGATCATCATCGCGATGAGCGCCGGGGCGGCGTCGGTGGCCGCCATCCAGCTGACCGCGACGGCGTTGCAGAAACACGGGAGCCCGACCCACATCGCGATGCTGTTCTGGCCGGAGTTCGGCGGCGCGGTGGCCACCGCGTTGCTGTTCGGCGCGCTGTTTCGCACCCGGTTCACCCCCCTGCTGGCCCTCACGGGAACGATCCTGCTCGCCGGGGGCGCGGCCGTTCTCAGCGGGGTCGCCACCGGGCCGCACGTGCTCGTCGTCGTCGGCTCCGGCCTGGTCGGCCTCGGCGTTGGCGCCTCGGTTTCCCCGGCGCTGTTCATCAGCGGCTTCTCGCTCGCATCGGCCCAGATCCAGCGCGTGTTCGCGCTGATCGAGCTGTTGCGCGGCGTGGCCGCGTTCATGGTCGCGCCGATCCTCCTGCACCTGGCGACGACGGTGGCCCGGTCGCCGACTCAGGGGATTCCGACGGCGATGTGGGTGTGCTTCGGCCTGGCCGCGGGCGGCGGGGCGGCGGGGGCCTTCGTGCTGGTGCTCGGCGGCGCGCGGCTGCAGCGACCGGATCTCGATCGCTGGGAGAACGGCGAGGAGCCCGCCTGGGAGTCGCCCCCGCTGGCCGCCCGCCTCCGCGGCGACCGGACGGAGCCCGCCATGGCGTCACTCAGTGGATCGCCGGTCCCCGATGGATTTGGCGATCGAGCTCAAAGATCCAGAAGTCGCGCTCGATGACCGGGATCGACACGTTGTAGACGGGCACCTCGCCGATTGCGCCCCGGAACGTGCCGGAGTGGGCGTGGCCATGGATGACGATGTGCGGCTCGTGCTCGGCGATGGGGGCCGCAAGGCGGTCGGTACCGAGAAACGGCCAGATCCCCAGCGGCTCGCCCTCCAGGGTGGTCGTGGTCGGCGCGTAGTGGAGCATGACGATCCGCACCGGGCACATGGCCACGTTCCGCAGACCCTGGTCGAGCGCCTCGACGTCGATGGTCGACTCGGCGTACACCTGGCGCAGCAGCGGCTCGCCGAAGTCCGGCAGATGCGAGCCGATGAAGCCGCCGACAAAGCCCTTGAGGCCGACGACGCCGACCTCGGCGCCGGCGACGTCGAGGATCCGGCTCTCGCGCTCCAGGACCTGGATGCCCCCGTGCTGAAGCTCCGCAACCACATCGTGGGCCCGGTCGCAGTGCCAGTCGTGATTGCCCAGAATCGCCAGAACAGGGATGTCCAGGCCCTTGCAGGCCTCCGCGAGCACGGCTGCCTGCTCCGGGCGGCCGTGGGTGGTGAGGTCTCCGCAGAGGAGCACGAGGTCGGCCTCCTGCGCGACGCGTGCCATCGACTCGGCCACCTGGGCGCCGCCATCCTCGCGGCAGTGGAGATCCCCGGCGGCGGCGATCCGGAGCCGGCTCATGTCGGTGGCGGCATGAGCGTCATGCATCGAAATCCGGGTACCCGAATGAAGATGACTCGCAACGATTCATTCGCCCCGCTGGCGGAGGCGTGCCGGGTGGGCGTCGCCGCGCTGCGGGACGCGCGCGTTCCGTTTGTCCTCGCCGGCAGCTTCGCCGCCTGGGCCCGCGGTGGCCCCCAGCCGGGCAAGGATCTCGACTTCATGGTCCGCCCGCAGCACGCCGATGCGGCCCTCGCCGCGCTGGTGGAGGCCGGAATGCGGGCGGAGCGACCGCCCGAGGAATGGCTGGTCAAGGCGTTCCACGGCGACACCATGATCGACATCATCTTCCGGCCGGCCGGCGTGGACATGGATGACGCCGTATTCGAGCGAGCCGAGCTCATCGCGGTGCTGGCGGTGGAGACACCGGTGATGGCACTCGAGGACGTGCTGATCACGAAGCTCATGGCGCTGAACGAGCACTCGCTTGACTACGGCAGCCTGCTGGGCATCGTCCGGGCCTGTCGCGAGCAGATCGACTGGACCGGGCTGCGCCGGCGGACGTCGTCCTCGCCGTATGCCCGCGCGTTCTTCGCCCTGTCCGCCGAGCTCGGCATCGGCCCGGCGCAGCCACAGCCCGGTCGCGGCCGGATGGAGGCCGTCTAGCCGCGTTCACCTCCGCGCCGAGGACCCTATTGCTCGGCGCGGCGCGCGTCCACCAACTGGTCCGGAGTCGCCGGCCCCGGCGTGTCGGCGGGCGGGGTGTGGGGAAGCGGCTTCACGCGCTCGCGCTCGGCCGGAATGTCACGGGGCTCGCTCGATCTCCTCCACATCGTGTACATGATCGATCCGACGGCGATGATGACCGCGATCGGCAGGAACACGATCGTGTAGATACCGCCCGCCAGCAGGCCGCCCACGATGAGGAAGATCGCCAGCGGAAAGACAAAGATGTACAGCCACATACCGAAGCTCTACCCAAGGCCTCCGGCGATAAACCGTGAGCGTCCGTCGGCGGCCTCAGCGCATCCGGCGGCGACCCGTGACAGCATGCCCGCGTGGCAGTCACCAGATATGAGGTGCGACGCGGCGTGATCGGCGAGAGGCGGATCGAGGACGCGCTGCGCCTCCTGCACCTGGATCTCCTGCGGCGAGGCGCGACGGCCGAGGAGCTGGGGCAATGGCTCTGGGGGGCCCACTGGTTTCCGCACCTGCGCCACGAGCCGGCCATCGCCGCGCTTGCCGACGAGCTGCCTGAGGATTGGCGCCGCGGCGAACGGTGCGATCCGCAGATCCTGCTGCAGTTCCCCCACGAGGGCCCGGTTCCGGACATCACGTTTCACGTCGACCAGGAGCCGGCCTGGGCGCAGGGCAAGCGGTACCGGCGGATAGTGGGGGTGCCCCTCAGCCGCTGGCACCGAGCCAACGGCGCGCTGCTCGTCAGGTCTGGAGACGAGGTCACGGCGGTCGAGCTCGAGCCGGGCGATGCGGTGGCGATGGCGCCGGACCTGCTGCATTCCGGCGGGATCAACACCACCGGATCGGTGCGCTACGGCGTCTACTTCCGATGGCTGGAGTAGGGAGGTCGGCGGTCCGCTGACCCGCCGCGCCGGAGCATCGCCGCGTTGAGCTCGGCGTGGCGCAACGGTCCCGCCGGGTCGTCGTCGCGCTCGCGCTCGCAGAGATAGGTCTCATGGGCCGGCGTGCCGACGACGCGCAACCCTGCCGACCGCAGCATCGCCCGCACGCAGGCATCGTCCGGCGCCCACCAGTTGGTGGTGTCGCCCGCGTAGGAGCGCTCGATGAACGCCGCCTTCGGCCAACCGGGTTGGGCCAGCCGGGCGCGCTCCTCGAACGGGAGATCCTCCGGGACCTCGGCCGATCCGCCGCCGGGCATCGTCAGCGTCTGCACGATCATCCGCCCGCCGACCAGCCGCGCCAGGAGATCCAGCGCCAGCTGCGGGTACCGCAGGTGGTACAGAACGCCCAGGAACAGAATCAGGTCAAAGCGCGCGTCGCTGGCGATCAGGTCGTAGAGGTGCAGGCGTTCGAACCGCACTCGCCCGTCGGGATCCAGCTGGCGCGCCGCCCACCGGCCCTGGCGCAGATAGTGCTCATCGACGTCGATCGCCAACACCTGCGCCCCCCGGGCGGCCAGCTCGAAGCTGTAGAAGCCGGCGTTGCAGCCGATGTCCAGCGCTCGCACGCCGCGGAGGTCGTCCCCCACCGCGCCGGCGATCTGCTCCCACTTGAACGCGGGGAAATCGCCGAGGGGGTGGCCCGCCGCCGTCCGATGGCCGCTCGGCAGGTGCAGGTTGTGAAACCACGGAGCGAGATCGTCGATCTGCCGGGACACGGCGTCCGCGGGCTCGCCGGCCGAACGGGGAACCTGCAGACTCATGCCGCGTCGGTCTCCTGGGCGGGCGGCCACCGGTCGACCACCGGACCGGCCGCCGGCCACGCTCCGCCTCGTGCCCCCGCGGTTTCCACCTCGCGCTCCAGCAGGTCGACGCGGTGGGCGGCGGTGTGCTCGGCGAGCACCCGGCGCCGGGCGGCCTGGGCGATCGCCACCCGCTGCTCCTCGCCGATCTCCTCCAGCATGCGCCGGATGTCGCTCGTCGTGTCGGCGATCAGGATCTCGGTTCCCGGTTCGAAGATCTCCTCCAGGCCCGGCCAGCGATCCGAGATGGCCGGCGTCGCGCAGGCGGCGGCCTCGAACAGGCGGACGCTCGGCGACCACCCCAACCGTCGCATCTGCGCGCGCGTGACGCTGAGGGTGAAGCGCTGGGCGCCGTAGAACCGCCGGTGCCGGGGCGGCGCGAGGTGCTCGATTCGCTCCACGTTCCCCGGCCATCGCACATCGGCCGGATACTGCGGCCCGGCGACCGCGAACCGTCCCGCCGGCGTGTCCCGCGCCACCTCCAGCAGCAGCGCCTCGAGCGCCGGCTGCCGGTCGGCGCTGTACGTGCCCAGGTAGCCCAGGTCCCAGCGTCGCGGCACCGCAACCGGACGGTAGGCCTCCGGGTCGACCAGGCAGAAGAACGCCAGCGGCCGGCGGGCGCCGAACCGCCGGCGCAGCGTGCGCAGCGCCGGGCCGCCGGTGAACGACAGGTACAGATCGAACCGTGGGATGAGTCCCGGCGCCAGGTACTCGTGGTCGCCGCGCGCGAGCTTCTCCAGCGTCACCGGCGTATCGATGTCGTAGAACGCGGTTGCCCCGCCGGCCGTGCGCAACGCCCAGTCGCCAACGGCCACGCCGTCCGGCACGTAGGAGCCGACGACGACCAGGTCGGCGTCGCGGACCGACGGCCTCGCCCGCTCGCGCAGATCGGCGAGATCCTGATAGAGGCACAGCTCCGCGTACGGTGGGGCGGGCAGGTCGCGGTGGGCGGCGTACCACGGCACATCGCGCTCGCAGAAGACCACCTCGTGGCCGCGCACGAACAGCTCCTGCGCCAGCGCCCGGTAGTTGGTCGCGTGTCCGTTGCCCCACGACGAGGTGATCGACAGGCCCAGGAACACAACCCTCATGCCCGGGCCCCCGTGGGCGCGTCCAGGACCAGCGCTTCCACCAGCTCCGCGCGCTGGTCGTACGTGTGCTCGGCCACGGCACGGTCGCGCGCCGCCGCGCCGATCTCGCGCGCCCGCCGATCATCGAGGTTCTCCATCAGCGCCGCCACCTCCGCCCCATCGGCCGCCACCAACAGCTCCGACCCGGGAGCGAAGAAGGCATCGATGCCCTCCCAGGCATCGGTGATCAGGCACGCGCCGGCGCCCGCCGCCTCGAACACGCGCGTCGCCGGCGAGAAGCCGTTGGCGGCCATGCTGTCGCGACTGACGTTGAGCACCACCCGCGCGCTGCAGTTGACGGTGTTGTGCTCCGCCGTCGGCACGTGGCCGAGACAGCGGACGTTGGCCGGCACGGCCTCCGGGATCCAGCCGTTCCCGCCGAGGAGAAACGACCGCCCCGGCGCCAGCGAGGCGGCGCGGAAGAAGAACTCCCGGATCCGCTGCTCACGGTCAGGCAGCCGGTTGGCCAGCAGGGTCAGGTCGGCGCCGTACCGCGCCTGCGCCCGGACGGGATGATGGGTCTGCGGGTCGAGGCCGTTGTAGATCGGCCGGCACCGGCGTGCGCCGAGGGCGCCGTAGCGGGCCACCACCGGGTCTCCACCCCCGTAGGTCAGGATCAGGTCGTACTCCGGGATCAGTTCGCGCAGGCCGTTGTCGGCGTTGGTCTCCATCGATGCCAGAGTCGCCGGGGCGTCGACGTCCCAGAAGATCCGCATGGCGTCACCGGGGAGATCGAGCACCGCCGCCTCGAGCACGTCGTCGAACACGCCCACTCCACTCGTCTTGACGATGATGTCGGCATCACGGGCGCGCCCGACGATCGCGCGCACCGCCGCCGCATCCGACGGCTCGTAGACGACGACCTGCGCCCATTCCGGGTCCGGGATGTCCCGGTGCTCCTGGCGCTGGTACGCACGCGGCTCGTAGAAGGTGACGTGATGGCCCCGCCCGTGCAGCGCGCGGATCAGGCCGCGGTAGTAGGTGCAGGCGCCGTTCCAGTACGACGAGATCAGGCTGGAGCCGAAGAAGGCGAAGCTCAGGGATTCGGTCATGACGTGGCCGTGGGGGCGACGGACGGTGAGAGCGAGTCGTAGATGGCGAGCAGCTCGTCCACTCGGTGGGCGCACGTGTGCCGGGCCCGCACCGTCTCCAGACCGCGCTCGGCGAGCGTCGCTGCCAGCGCCCGGTCGCGGAGTACCGAGCGGATGGCGCGCGTCATCTGCGGGCCATCGCCGACCTGCAGGTAATCATGGCCGGGCGTGAATAGGCCCTCGGTGTCCTCCCACGGTGCGCAGATCAGCGGGATCCCGCACGCGAGGGCCTCGAAGACGCGAATCGTCGGGATTCCGGGGAGGGCACGGACGTACGGGCGCCGCGGCACGTGGACGGTCAGCCGATGACGGGCGAACAGGGCCGGGACCCGGTAGTTGGCGATCCATCCGCGGTAGCGCAGGCCGGACCACCGGACGCGCACGCGCGCCTGCCACGGATAGCGCACGCCGTAGATGGCGCCGGACAGGCGCAGCCGCCGAGCGGGACCCAGGAGGAACTGGCGCAGCTCGCGCTCGCGCTCGCCGTCGCCCCAGTTGCCCACCCACACCAGGTCGTCCGGGGCGTGCGCGCGCCGGTGCGGATGAAAGATCCTGGTGTCGGCGGCCTCGTGCCAGGTCCAGGCCCGCTGGATCCATCCCCTCTCCAGGTACAGCTGCCGGATCACCTCGCCGAAGGCGAGCACCCCGTCGAAATGGGAGAGATCGAATCGCTGCATCTCACCGGGCGCGGTGACGGCTCGGTGGTGCGTGTCGTGAAACAGCAGCCGGTAGCGTCCGCCCCGCGCGCGATGACGGCCGACCCGCTCCACGAGCTCCGGCGCTGACCATTCGTGCACGAGCACGAGGTCGGCGCCCTCGAGCGCAGCGTCGAGATCCAGGCTGTCCAGGGCGTACTCGACGCTCGTGAGCTCCGGGAAGTGGCGGTGGAAGGCGCGCACGGGAGCCTCGCCCTCTCCGGACATGAGGTTGCGGCGGCTCCACCCGTCCCTCGGCTCGAGCACCGAGACGTCATGGCCGCGCGCGATGAGCTCGGCGACAACCCCCCGGAGGAAGTGCGCGTTGCCGTGGTTCCAATCCGAGACCAGCGAGTGGCAGAAGATGACGACTCTCATGCCGGCACCCTCTGCGCCACGGCGATCAGCCGGTCGTACAACCGGGCGTATCCGTTCGTCATGAGGGGCACGGTGAAGACGGCAGCCCGCCGGTGCGCCTGCTCTCCCAGCCGCGCGGCCCGCCCCGGGTTGGCGAGCAGGCTCTCCAGAGTGTGGCCCAGCTGTTCGTCGTCGCCGGGATCGACGTACACGGCGGCGTCGCCCCAGATCTCGCGCAGCGACGGGATGTCGCCGAGCACGAGTGCGCAGCGATCCCGGGCTGCCTCGAGTATCCCCAGGCCGAACGGCTCATAGCGGGCGGGTGCGGCATAGACGGCCGCGGCGCTGCGCACCTGCGCAAGCTGCATGGGCGCCAGCGCGCCCAGCGACTCGACACCGGGCGAGCCCGCCTCCGGCGCCCCCTCGCCGGCCAGGAGCACGCGACCCTGCAGCCCCGGTCGCCGGGCGGCACGAACGAGCGCGCGGACGTTCTTGGCCTCATCCCAGAGGCGGCCGGCGCCGACGACCACCGGCTGCTTGGGCATCGCCGGGCATGCTCCCTCGTAGCTCGAGCCATTGGCAATCGCGACAGCGAGCGGCGGCAGCGGGCCGTACCACTCCTGGAGCGAGACGAGCATGCTCGCCGACGGCGCGACGACAGCGTCGGCCGCCGCGATCCCGGCGCGGACCGCGGTGCGGTAGCGATCCCACTGCGGCGGCGGCGCTTCACCGTGGACGGCCGCCCACCACGAGAACACGCACGAGTGCCCGGCCACGAGCACCGGCGCCTGCCAATCGGCGTCGCCGTGGGCAAAGGCATTGAGGTGGATGACATCCGGCCGCTGATCACGCTCGATCTCCAGCAGGAGGTCCTGCGCGGCCTGGAGGTCCGACCACGGGTCCTCCATCCACTCCAGCGCCAGCGCCGTCTCGCGCAGGTCCGCCACCCCGGCATCCGAGAGCCGGGTGCGCTGCTCGGCCGTCATCCGGCGACCGAACGTCACCAGCGAGACCCCGGCATCACGGTCGCGCAGCCCGCGCACCAGGTCCACCGTGTGGGTGAAGACCCCGCCGACGGTGTCGGCCGTCATCAGGACCCTCACGTCGCCCCCGCCGCGTCGTAGATGTCGTCGAGGATCGCGGCGAGCGCGCCGAGGCTCTCCGCCTCCGGGTCAAATCCGTCACCCCGGGCCAGAGCCGACGCCCACGCGGCGAGCGCCCGTGGGCCCCATGGGTCCGGCGGCTCGACGATGAGCTCGGCCACCGTCCCCCGGTGCCGGTGAGCGACGAAGTCGTAGAAGGACCCATCGACGTTGCGGATCGAGATCGCCGCCTCGGTTCCGTAGATCGTGAACTCGATCTCGCAGTCGCGGCCGACCGGCAGGTACCACGAGCAGGCCAGGCGGGCGGTCACTCCGGTGTCGGTGTGAACCTGGGCGAGCGCGAAGTCCTCCACGTCCGAGGATCCGGGGGCGGTGCTGGTCGGCCGCCCCCGTGCCAGGAGTCGCGCCGAATCGACGGTCGCGCAGCGGCCGCCGGTCAGCCAGAGCACGAGGTCGATGAGGTGGGTGCCGAGATCGATCAGGCAGCCCCCGCCGGACAGGCGGCGATCGGTGAACCACGGCTTGTCCGGTCCGTAGGCGTTGTGGAACACCAGCTCGGCGGCGTACACCTCCCCCAACTCACCGCGCTCGATTGCCCCCTGAGCCGCAACGGCCGCCCGGAGGTGGCGGTAGGAGAGATCGACCCCCAGCCGCAGATCGTTGCCTCGCGCCGCGTCGACGACGCCGCGGGTCTCGGCCGCCGTCCGGGCCAGGGGCTTCTGGCAGAAGACCGCGACGCCATGCTCCAGCGCTGTACGCGCCTGCTCGGCGTGCAGGGCGCTGGGGGTGGCGATCACCAGCCCGTCGAGACCCGCGTCGAGCAGGGCCGGCAGGTCCTCCACCGCGACAAGCCCTGGAACCGCGTCGACCGCCCGCGCCCGGGCCGAGGGATCGGTGTCGGCCACCGCGACGGCGTCGGCCAATCCGTCGCGGGCCAGCGCCGTCATGCGCTGCCGGCCGATCCAGCCGACCCCCAGGAAGCCCAGCCGCGGAGTCCTCGCCCGGAGACGCCCGGCGCCGGTCGTCGAGTTCACGGACATACGATCGCCTTGAGGACGGGCAGCTCACGCGCGGCGACGGCCGCGAGCGCGTCACCGAGCTGCGGCAGCGAGAACCGGTGGGTGTACAGCGGGCTGGGGTCGAGCTCGCCGGCGGCGACCGCGGCCGCGGCCAGCTGAATGCCATGCACGTAGACGCGCGGGTCACGTTCATGGGCGTTGATGACGTCCAGGCCGCGCCAGTTCCACTCCTGCATGTCGACCTCCCGGCGGCCGTCCTGGTGATAGCCGGCGATGACCAGGCGGCCGCGAACGCGCGTCAGCGCCCCGGCCAGATCCAGCGTCGCCTGCACCCCCGCGGCCTCCACCACCACATCGCATAGCTCGCCGCCGGTCAGCTCCTGCACGCGCTCCTGAGGCGAATCGTCGAACGCCAGCACCTCGGAGGCTCCCATCGCCAGTGCCGCGTCGCGGGCCGTCCGACGACGCGAGATGCCGATCACGCGAGCACCGGCCCGGGCAGCCAGCTGCACGACGACCGAGCCGAGGAAGCCGAGGCCGACCACCACCACCGTGTCGCCGGCGCGGATCTGCGAGCGGCGGAACACGTTCATCGCGCAGCCGAGCGCCTCCCCCGGGAACGGCTCGGACGCGAGCGCGGGCGGCAGGCGCACCAGGCGGTCGGAAGCCGCGATGTCGAAGTCGGCATACCCCTGGTAGCTGAGGGCGGCCACGCGCTCGCCCTCGGCGAACTCGGTCACCCCCTCCCCCAGCGCCTCGATCCGACCCCACGTCTCGTGCCCGGGGGCCCCGGGACGACGGGGGTAGCGAAACCACGGCCGTCCCTGCCACACCGGCAGGTCCGAGCCACAGACACCGCACCCTTCCAGCGCCACGCGCACCTCCCCGCGCCCGGGTTGCGGAACCGGGATCTCGTCGATGCGCACCGCACCGTCCCCGCAGAGGATGCCCGCGCGCATCGTCGCACGGGCGCTGTTTGATCCCGCCGCCATCGGATCAGGCGGCGGCCTGGGCAGCTTCGCGCTCGTTGACCAACCACGAGTGGAGCAGCCGAACGCCGTCGGCCGGATCGACGGAGGGCCGCCACCCGGTGGTCTCGGTGAATGAGCTGTAGTCCGAGACGTAGTAACGCTGATCGCCCGGGCGCCAGGGTTCGTGCCGGAGCGCCGGCGCCTCACCACGAACCGCGGCCAGGAGGTCGATCACGTCGAGCAGGCTGACCGCGTTCTCTGGTCCTCCGCCGATGTTGAATGCACGGCCGGCGAAATCGGTGGCCCGCTCCTCGGCGATCAGGAAGGCTCGCACCAGGTCGTCGACGTAGAGGATGTCCCGAACCTGCCGGCCGTCGCCGAACAGCGTGATCGGCTCTTCCTGAAGCGCGCTCAGCGCGAAGTGGGCGACCCACCCCTGATCCTCGTTGCCCTGCTGGTGCGGCCCGTAGATGCAGCTCATCCGGAAGACCACGGTTGGGACGCCATAGCTTCGGCTCCAGTCCACGACGTACTGGTCGGCCGCGCCCTTGGAGCAGCCGTACGGCGTGCAGAACGACAGCGGCCGGTCCTCGCCGACGCCGGAGCGCGAGGCCGCGTCGGCCGGCTCGTAGCGCTCGGCGCGGATGACCAGTTCGAGGTCCTCGAGCGATCCGTACACCTTGTTGGTGGAGGTGAACAGGACGATTGGCGGACGCGGCTGCCGCCGGGCCGCCTCCAGCAGGTTCAGAGTTCCCCTCACGTTGACCTCGGCGTCCTCGAACGGCTCATCGAGGCTTGTCGTGACCGCCACCTGGGCCGCGAAGTGAAAGACGGACTCGACGCCCTTGAGGGCGGAGCCGACCGCCGCCGGGTCGCGAACGTCGGCGATCTCGACCTCCAGCGCGGGCCCGTGGCGCTCCTGCAGCCACGTGAGGTTGCGCTCCACCCCGGGCCTCGACAGGTCGTCGAGGATCCGCACGCGGCGGCCGGTCTCCAGCAGGTGGTCGGCCAGGTTCGTCCCCACAAACCCGGCGCCGCCGGTGATCAGCGCCGTTCGGCGCAACGAGCGCGTCTTCCTCACAGCGTCAGCCCCCGCGCGGCGAGCTCTGCGGCGGCGGAGTCGACCTGGTCGTGGGGCACCTGCCCCTCCAGCCACTCGGCCAGCTCGGCCAGTCCGTCGTCGAGGTCGACGTCCGGAGCGAAGCCGAGCGTGTCGGCGGCCAGTGAGATGTCGGCGAAGCAGTGGCGCACATCCCCCACGCGATACTTGCCCGTCACCGCCGGCTCGATGTGCTCCTTGTTGAGAACCGCCGCCAGGCGCTGTGCCACCTCGCGCACGCTGACGCTCATGCCGCTGCCGACGTTGAGCGCCCGTCCGTTGGCACCGGCCCGTTGCATCGCCAGCGTGCAGGCCTGCACGACGTCGTGCACCGAGACGAAGTCCCGGCGCTGGTGTCCGTCCTCGAAGATCAGCGGTGGACGGTCGTTGAGCAGCCGGCTGGCGAAGATGGCGAGCACTCCGGTGTAGGGGTTGGAAAGCGCCTGATCGGTGCCGTACACGTTGAAGAAGCGCAGGGCGACCGTCGGGATGTCATAGGCCGCGCCGAACATCAGGCACATCTGCTCCTGGTCGAACTTCCCCAGCGCGTACATCGACGCGAGCGACGGCTGCTTCCACTCCGGGGTGGAGACCGCCACCAGCGGGCTGCCGTCCGCGGCCTGCGGCTCCCAGAACGCCGACTGCAGCTGCTCGCGGCTGCGCTCGGCGTTCTCGACGATCTCATCGCCGGCCCCCCGGTACAGCCCCTCGCCGTAGATGCTCATGCTGGATGCCACCAGCAGCTTGCGGACCGGGGTATCGATCAGATTCTGCAGCAGCATGGCGGTGCCATGGGCGTTGACGGCGGTGTAGTCGGCGATCTCGTACATGCTCTGCCCCACGCCGACCCGTGCCGCGAAATGGACGACGACGTCTGCACCCTCCAGGGCCTGGCTGACTGCACGGTCGTCGCGCACGTCCCCGACGATGAGCTCGACGTCTGCGTCGAGGTACGAGGGCCGCCGGGCGGAACCGTGAACCTGGGGAGTGAGGTTGTCGAGAACGCGCACGTCGCATCCGTCGGTCAGCAGCCTGCGCGCGAGATGGGATCCGATGAATCCGGCGCCGCCGGTGATCAGAACGCGTTCTGGCAAGGTGTCCTCCTCGGCGCTGAGGCCGCGTCGTCGTGAGTTGCTTCTTCTACATCCCTTCTTCTTCATCCCCGCCATACCGCGGGGTGCGGCTACATAAACAACTGCAGCAGCCGGCTCCCGGCCGCAGCACGCGGTGCGGCGGTTGCCGGCGTGGAGATGACACCCGGCACACCGCGGTTATCCCCGTCCCCCGCCCGGGTAGCCGAAACCGACAACGACTTTGGAGACGACGGGACGATGCGAGAAGAACGCGAGCACGAGGAGACCCAGGGCCCGGCTCCGGAGGACCAGCCCGGGGAGGTGGGGGCCGAAGGCGGCTCTGAGACAGCGAAGCGGTCGAAGCTGCCGCCGATGCCGGATTCGGAGGACGAGAGTCCCCTCGGGGACACCGATCAGCACTCGAGCGGTTGAGCCGGGCGAAGGCGCCGCGCCCTGAGTGATCAGGATCTGACGCCGGACCGGTTCGGGTCCGAGCGGTCGTTCTCGGTCGGCATCGAGGAGGAGCTGTTCCTCGTCGACCCGCTCACCGGCCGGCAGGCGAACTCCTCGGCCGCCGTGGTCGAGCGCGCCCGCGCCGTTGCCGGAACACTCGAGCTGGAGCTGCACGCCTGTCAGGTGGAGCTGGTCAGCGGCGTGTCGCACACCGTCGGAGAGGCCGTCGCCGAGCTGGCAGCTCTGCGCGGTGCGGTGACGGCGACGGGAGCCGGCATCATGGGAACGGGTACGCATCCGTCGGCGGCCGAGGGCGAGGCGGACGTGACCGACAAGGAGCGCTACGAGCGGATCCGCCACCTTCTCGGCGACGCGGCGGTGACTCCGGTGGGCGGGCTGCACGTGCATGTCGGCATGCCTGACGCCGCGACCGCCATCCGCGCGTTCAACGGGCTGCGCGGTCACCTGCCGCTGTTGCAGGCGCTCGCCGCCAATTCCCCGTTTCGCCACGGCCGCGACACCGGGCTGGCCTCGGCGCGCGAGGTGTCGATTCGTGCCTGGCCGCGTTCAGGGGTACCGCGCGCATTCCGGGACTTCGCCGATTTCTGCGGCCTGGCTCGCCGCTTGGCGGCGGCGGCCGACGTGCCGGATTACACGTGGTTCTGGTGGAAGCTCCGCCCGCATCCCCGCCTGGGCACCGTCGAGCTGCGCGCGCTCGATGCCCAGGCTTCGCTCAGGGACACCGCGGCCCTCGCTGCCCTCACCCACTGCCTGGCGCGTCACGCGGCCGAGCACGGCGCCTCTGCCGACCCTCCTCCGGAGCTGCTCGAGGAGGGTCTGTTCCGTGCCGCCCGGTTCGGCACGGAGGCGGAGTTGCCCGACCATGAGGGCCGGCTGAGGCCGCTGCGCGAGCTGCTTGACGAGGCCCTGGCGGCCGCCGAGCCGTACGCCGGCGAGCTTGGCTGCCACCCGGAGCTGGAGGGGGTGGCGGAGCTCGTGGAGCGCCGCGGGGGCGCCGGGCGCCAGCGCTCCTACCACGGCATCGCCGGAATGGACTTCCTTCTGCGCGAGCTCACCCAGCTCACCGGCGGGTGAGCCCCGCCCGTTCTCAGCAGCGGGGCTCCAGTTCCGGGTCGGTCAGCTCACGCAGCTTGGACACCGCCCGCCGCAGCAGTCGCGACACCTGCATCTGAGAGCAGCCGAGCTCCCGTGCGATCTCGGTCTGCTTCATGTCGGAGTGCAGCCGCAGGGCCAGAGCCTTGCGCTCCAGGTACGGCAACCGGGCGACCGCCGACGAGAGTGAGGCCCTGGTCTCGACCAGGCCATAGGTCTCGTCCTCGTGACCGATGCTGTCCCCGAGCGCGTCGGGCTCGCCGCCGTCGGCGGCGGCCACCGGCGCGTCAAGTGACACCGAATAGTGGGCGGCGCCCGCGTCCAGCCCCTCCAGCACGTCCTCCGGACGGACCTCCAGGTACTCGGCGAGCTCGTCGACTCGCGGCTGGCGTCCCCGGTCGGCGGTGATCTGCTTCGCGGCACGGTCGACTCGCAGAGCCATCTCCTGTGCTCCCCGTGGGACGTGAGCCGACCAGCCGGTATTGCGGAAATAGCGCTTCAACTCGCCCAGGATGGTGGGGATGGCGAACGCCGGGAACCGCACACCGCGCTCGGGGTCGAAGCGGTCGATCGCGCCCAGCAGCCCCAGTGATGCGACCTGGACGAGGTCCTCCAGCGGCTCATGCGGATTCGTGTAGCGGCCGGCCAGCTTGCGGGCCAGCGGGAGGAACCTGATGAACAGCTCGTCGCGGGCGGCGCGGTCACCCTGGACGCGCCAGCGCTGGGCCAGGACGTCGGTGTCGAGACCGTGCGGCGAGCATGCGCCCGCACCCGCACGGGATGACGATCTCGTATCCATTTCTGAACTCCTTCTCGGCTTTGGAGGGTGGCTAGGCCCGCCAGAAGACCGCGCGGCGATCGCCTGCCGTGTCAATTCTTCATCCCCACCTGCGGCGCGCGTGTCGCCTCCAGGCTCTCATCGCAATTACCCGCTCGGTGCAAGTCGTCGACGGGATGCGTTGCAAACGAACCGCGGGCACCGAACACACGCCCGCGGGCAGCCACCCGGCCGCGATTGAGCGGCCCGGGGGCGCGCGATTGAGCGTCAGCGGGGCCGGGTAGCGATCAGCGTGAGCGCGATACGCGACAAAACGATGAATCCTTTGCTATTTGCCGACTGGGGGCGGATGAACCGTCTCTTCACGAAGATCATGTGGGCTCTCGCCGCGGTGATCGCCTGCGTCGTATTCGCGGTTCTGGTCTCGTCCGGCCCCGGGCCGGCTCCACACGCGGTCCCGGCGCCGCACTCCGTCGGAGCGACAGCCGGAGCGGGCGCAGGCATGGGCGCCTCCCGCTGATGGTGCCGTCGGTGTCCTCCGGCCGCCCGTAGAGCCGTGCCCGCCGGATCGCCGCGGTTTGTGATCCACAAGCACGCCGCCACGACCCTTCACTACGACTTCCGTCTGGAGGTGGACGGCGTGCTCCGCTCCTGGGCGGTGCCGAAGGGGCCCTCGCTGGATCCGCGCCAGAAGCGCCTCGCGGTGCAGGTCGAGGATCACTCGCTCTCCTATGCGGATTTCGAAGGAGTGATCGGCGAGGGAAGCTACGGCGCCGGGGAGGTGATCGTGTGGGACGCGGGGACCTACCGCCTCGTGGACGAGGAGCAGTCGATGGCGGAGGCGCTCGCCACCGGGCACGCCGCGTTCTGGCTGGAGGGCGAGAAGCTGCGCGGCGGCTTCACCCTGCAGCGAACGCGCACCGGCGACAAGCCGCAGTGGCTGCTGATCAAGCGCCGCGATGAGGCTGCCGACGCAAGGCGCAACCCGGAGTCCACCCAGCCCGGCTCGGTCAAGAGCGGGCGCACAATCGAGCAGCTGCGCGACGCGGAGGACGACGCGGAGGAGTGACCGATCGAGTCAGCCGCCTCCGACGCTGCCCCCATGCCCCGCCGCCGGCGAGTCAGACTTGCCCTTATCGCGCTCGGCCTCCTCGTAGGCCCGCTCCTCCTCGGTGTCTCGATAGCCGAGGTCGGTGCTCTCGCGACGCTCTCGCTCGAACTCCTCGTCGCTCTCCGGTCGCGGTGGATGCTCGGACATCGCTCGCCTCCAAGTACATGGTCTCTGAGGGCCCACCGGAATGGCGGGCAGACAGGACGATGGTGTCGCCCGACGCCGTGCCCGCCCGCAATCCCGGGAGGAGAGGGCCCACTGGCTAATTGCCAGTGCGACGACTACCCCGCACGGCCGGCACGCAATCATGAACAGGGGCTGAGGTGGGCGGACCCGGCCCGGGCCGCTCGGGCTGTGCACGCCCGCGGCCCCAGCGCTCGGCCTCTGGGCACGCCCGCGGCCCCCGCCCCGCCCCGAGCCGGGGCGTGGCTGGTCTGGGCCGTGGATGAGCGCAGGTGACCCGGGCGAGACAGGCACGGGCAACGAACAGCGGGAGGGGGCAGGCCGTGGCGCCGGGCTCTGCGCGTCTTTCGTGACATCCGTGACGGTGCTGTCACTCATCCCGGCCGGTACACCGGTTTTCAGCGTGCACCATGCCACAAATCCGGCACCGCTGACAAGGTTTGGCGCACGCGGGGGGCTGAGCCTGCGTTCTGTGCCAGATCTCCGGGCAACGCCCGGATTTGTCGCACCGTGCATGACCGCGCGCCCACATCACCCGCCGACCACGCTCACCCTCCCCATCCTCAAAAGCCGATGCCGTCTCGCCCGGGTCACCTGCGCTCATCCACGGCCCAGACCACCCCCGCCCGCTCGAGCCGAGCCGAACCCAGCCGAACCCAACCGGGCCGAACCCAACCGAACCCAACCGGGCCGAACCCAACCGGGCCGAGCCCAGCCGGCCCGGGCTACTCCCGCTCCGGCTCCGCGTCCCCCGGCCAGGACCCCGTCAGCCGCTCGAAGGCCCGCCGCGACCCGTGATCGACCAGTCCTCGCGTGAGCGAGAACA
>DASZMK010000218.1:0-28014 GCA_035551855.1 Solirubrobacteraceae bacterium | reverse complement strand
TCAATAAACCATAAGTTTCGGCAGGTCGGTGGAAGGGACTTGTCGTCCTGCCGCCGAAAGCGGGGAGGCGGGGCCGCGATGCGAGTGAGCAGCGCGGCTCGCGTTGGTTATGAGAGATTCCGCTCCCGCTGACATCCCTGTGACGATCGACCGTGTGGAACGGTCGCGCGGTGACGGGGATCGCATCCGCTTGCGGCTCACCGGTCGCTGGATCGGCGCCGGCGGGCAATCTGACACCGAGCCGCTGTTGGTGGTGGCGGTCGACGGACGACGTCATCGCTTCCCGGCGGATCGGGATCCCGCCCACCCCGCTCCCCCGGAGACCAATGTGACCGAGATGCGTCACGCCGGCCGTTGGGAGGCGACGTTCGTGTTGCCGGCGTGGGCTGAGCCGCGCCGGCCCGGTCAGGCGGCGCTGTGGCTGGGCGATGCGGTTGTGCCCGTGCCACCGGCGGGCGGCGGCGGCACTGAGAACTCGCGGCCCGCAACCGAGGCTCCGCAGACGCCCAGCCCCGCGGCCCCCGCGCAGGCCGCCCAGCACGCGGCGCCGCACCCCCAGCATGTGACGCCATACACGCGGCTGCCGGCCCCGCCCGCCCTGGGCGAGGCGACCCCCTGGCCTCCGGAGCCTCCCCCGCTCTATTCCGCGTCGTCCGCGCCGCCGGCCCCGGAGCCGCCCCCGCTGTCCGGGCCTCGAGCCGGCGAGCCGCCCGTCCCGCCGGCGTCACCGGCCGCCGAACCACCCGAGCCCGTCTTCGACACCGGCCGGACCGGACCGCTGGCCGAGCTGCTGTTCAAGGAGAGCGTGTCGGCGCTCCACGCCGAGCTCGACCAACGCGCCGGGGACGTTGCCCGGCTGCGGGGCGAGCTGGCCGATGCCCGGGGCGAGCTGGAGTCGCGCACCGCCAAGCGGGTGTCGCTGGAATCCGCCCACGGCGACCTCCGCGCTCAGTTGCAGCAGCTGATGGCGGCCGCCACCGATCAACGGGAGGATTTTGAGCGACGGCTGTCCGAGCTCCAGGCGGGGCTCTCAGACGCCGAGGCGCGGCAGGCGGACGCCGACCGTCGTCGGTCCGAAGCCGAAGCGGAGCGTGACCGCTTGCGCGAGGAACTGGCGTCGGCCCGCGAGGAGCTGGCGTCGGAACGAGCCCGGGCAGAGCGGGAGACGGAGACACGGCGGGCGCGCGTGGAGGAGGAGATCGAGGAGGCACGGGCACGGGCGCACCGGGAGCTCGAGGAGGAGCGGGCTCGAGCGCGTCAGGAGCTGGAGGAGGAACGGGCCCGAGCACGTCAGGAGCTTGAAGAGGAGCGCGCCCGGGGGCACAGGGAGCTGGAGGAGACACAGGCAAGGGCGCGCCACGAGCTTGAGGAGGAGCGGGCCCGGACCCACCGCGAGCTCGAGGCCGAGCGCGAGCGGGTCGTCGAGCAACTCACCGAAGCGATCGCGGCGCGCGACGCCCACGCCGCGCAGGCCTCGGCTCTGCATCAGCAGCTGTCCCAGTTCTCCTCCGCGCACCAGCGACACGCCGCCGAGGTGTCTGCCCTGCGCGAGCAGCTCGCCTCCGCCAGCGTGTCCCGTGAGGCGGCCGTCGGTGAGGTGACCGGCCTCCAGGCGGAGCTGCAGCGCCTGGGGTCGGAGTTGGCGGTGGCCCGGGAGCACAGGGACGCGCGCGGGGGAGACCTGGTGGAGGCTCAGCAGCTGCTGGTCGATGCCCGTGCTCTGACCGAGCAGTTGCGCGGGCAAACCCCGCAGTAAGCGGGAACGCCGGGCCGTCGCAGCCATGTCCGTCCGCGCCGGAACGTACGGTCGCGCGCATGACTGACTTGCCGGGGACGGCTGCCGTGGGCATCGAGACGGTCGAGTGGTCGGCCGAGACCGGTGGGAACCTCACGCTCCGGGTCACTGGGCGATGGCGGCGCCGACGGCCGGCCGCCACCGGGCAGCCCACTCTCGTGATCGAGGCCGAGGGCCGGCGGCACCGCTTCCCCGCGCTTCCTGAGCCGCCGAGCCTGGCCGGGACCGGTCCGGGGGTGTGGCGGCTCAGCTTCACAATCCCGGGTTGGCTTGCCCCGGACCTGGGGCGCACGTGGCTTCAGTTTGGGACGGTGATCGTGCCGCTGCCGGTCGCGGTGCCCGCACCCGGCGAACAGCTGCCCACACCCAGCGAGCAGCTGCCCGCACCCAGCGAGCAGCTGCCCGGACCCGCGGAGCCGTCCGGCCCAGAAGAGCCGCGCGCACCGCTCGGCGAGGCCGCACCGGCACCGGAGCCGGTCCAGCATGAGCATGACGCCGCGCCGGCATCCCCGGCGCCTCTTTCGCAGCCAGCCGGTCCACCGGCGCCGGACCTACCGGCGGCCGAAGTCCCGGCCCCAGACCCACCGTCCAGCAAACTGCGGGAGCCGGACGCGCCGTCGACTGAGCCGGCGGTGCCGGACCCACGGCTGGCCGAGCTGGCGGCGCGCGTCGTATCGGTGGAGCGCGAGCTGGGGGAGGCGCGCGCGGAGCGCGACCGGCTCGCCGAGACCCTGGCCGAGCGGGAACGGGAGCGGCGGCTGGCCGAGCAGCGCGCGCACGCCGAGCAGGCGCTGCGCCAGGACATGGCGCGCCAGCTGGCGGCGACGGCTCGGGAGGCCGAGCACGCCCGTCAGGCGATGGGCGACCTGGCAGCCGCGGAGGAGCGGATCCGCGCCCTGGAGGAGGCGCTCCGCCTGGCGCGGCGGCGCAGTGACGAGGCCGAGCAGCTCGCGGCCGCGGCGAACGCCGTCCGGGAGCGAGCCGAGCGCGAGCGAGATGAGCAGGAGCGCGAGCTCGCCCGGAGCCGCAGGGCGGCGGGCGACGCGGCCGTGGCGGAGGCGGCACGACTGGCGTTTGAGGGTGAGTTGCGGGCGCGCCGTGCCGGAGCGGCGGCACGGATTGCCTCTGAGCCCGCGGCCGCGGCGCTGCGACGGGCTGTCGAGCCGATGCCGCCGGTTGCCCCGGAGCCGCCACCGCCTGCCCCTCCGCCGATCCCGGAGCCGCCGCCTCCCCCGGCGCCGCCGCTGATCCCAGAGCCACCGCCGATCCCAGAGCCCCCGCCTCCGCCCGTCTTGGCCGGTCTCGCCGCGGATGGCAGCGGCCTGCTTGGGAGCCTTCGCCAGGAGCTGAGCGCTCGCGCTCGAGCGGAGGCGAGTCTGCGGGCGCGTTTGGTCGATGCGGAATCACGGCTGGCGGCCCGGGTCCTGCTGGAGCAGCGGACGAGGGCGGTGCTGCACGAACTGCGCAGCGAGCTGGAGACGCTGCGTGACGCGCTGGCGCGCGAGCGGAAACTGCGGGAGCAGGCCGAAACCGCGGCCGGCGAGCTGGAGCGCGAGCGGGACCTCCGCGCCGCCGCCGAACGGCGGCTGGACGAGCTCGAGCGCCAGCTCCAGGGCCAGCGGGAGATGTCCCGCGGCGCCCACAGCGCGATTGGAGAGCTTCGCGAGGCCCTTGAGCAGCTCAGCAGGCCTCAGACCGAGGCCGCCCTTCCGCTGACCGAGGCCGCCGCGCCGCTGACCGAGGCGGCCGCGCTGCACACCGAAGCCCCCGCCGCACCATCCGGGCCACCGACGCCGACGACGGCGCCGAGCCGGGCTCTCGTCGAGCCCGCGAGGCTCAACGACGCGCTGACTCGGCTGCGGGAAACGATCACGCCGCAGGACGCCCCGGCGGCGGCCGGCGGAGCCGCAGCCGCAGCCGCGCCGACGCGCTCGTTGTCACTGAGTGAGGTCCTGGGCCGGCCGTCGCTCGAACGCGCCTTCCGCAAGCTCGTCCGCGACGATCCGGAGGCTGCCGGCCGGCTGCTGCTCGAGCTGCTGCCGCTCCAGCGGGTCGTGTACCCGCACAAGATCGCCTACGACCTGGTGCTGGGCAGCGGGCGCGGAGAGGCTCATCCCGCCCGTAGCTGTGTGTGCGTCACGGTCCCGAACGGCACCACCTCCATCACCGTCCAGAGCGCCCCGCGGCCGCGGGAAGAGGTGAACTTCCAGGTGGTGGGCGATCCGGCGCGGATCGCCCGCCTGCTGACGGCGGGACGCTTCCGGCGTCGCGTTGGCCGGCGGGTGGCGCGAGTGCGCGGACGCCGCGACGGGATCGCGGCCCTCACGGCGCTCCTCGGCACCCCGCTTGATCTGAGGGACCTGCACAGCGCCGGGGTGCGGCCTGATCCCGTGACCGCGTTTGCGCTGGTGGCAAGCATGATCGATCCATCGTGGACGAGGGGCGAGCGCTTCGCTCTGGCCCACGAGGATCCCCAGGCCGCCTCGACGTTCCTGATCGTCCGCGACGGCGGTCCCGTTCAGGTGGTCCGCCGTTCGCCGGAGGCCAGGGTCGACACCACCCTCGCCTGCGCGGGCGACCAGCTGCTGGCCGTCCTGGCCGGCGACGGGGTGCCAGGTGCGGCCGTGCGCGGCGACGAGCGGCCACTCGCCGTGCTGCGGGAGTGGATCAAGCTCGCCCAGAGCGCCTGATCCCGCGCCAAAAGTCCGAACCCCGCACCGAGCGGGTGAATCCCGCACCGAGCGGATTGCGGAGGTCACGGCGTCCGGCCCGGTGCCTAACCTAGTGCTCCGCCGCCTATGCCTCCCGCCTGCGCCCACCTCCACGTCCATTCCGAGTATTCGCTGCTCGACGGAGCGTGCAAGATCGACGCCCTGGCAGCCCGGGCGGCGTCGTTCGGTCAGCCGGCCCTGGGGCTGACCGATCACGGCGTGATGAACGGCTCGGTGGAGCTGTTCACCGCGTGCAGGAAGCAGGGGATCAAGCCGATCCTCGGTTGTGAGATCTACATGGTCGACGACCATGCCGTGCGGGCACCGGGCAAGCTGGACCGCTTCCACCTGACGCTGCTGGCGGCGAATCCGGTCGGCTACCGCAACCTCGTCAGGCTCTCGTCCGCCGGCTTCCTCGACGGGTATCAGCGCGGCAAACCGTCGGTCGACATGACCCAGCTCGCCGCCCATGGTGAGGGTGTCATCGCCCTGACCGGCTGCCTGGCCTCCCGCTTCTGCCGGCACCTTGCCGACGACGGCGTCGACGAGGCACGGGCGCACGTCCGGGAGCTCATGGAGGCGGTCGGTGGCGACAACGTCTACTTCGAGGTTCAGAAGAACGGGCTGACGATCCAGGACAAGTGCAACGAGGGGATCGTCCGGATCGCCCGGGAGGTGGAACGCCCGCTGGTGGCCACCGGCGACGTGCATTACCTGCGGCGCGAGGACTACCACCACCACGCTGCGCTGCTGTGCGTCCAGACGAAGTCGACGCTCAGCCAGCCGAAGATGAGCTTTGAGACCAACGAGTTCTATCTCCGCTCCAGCCAGGAGATGGCCGACACGTTCGCCGAGTGGCCGGAGGCGCTGCCGACGACGCTGGAGATCGCCGACCGCTGCGACGTCGAGTTGGAGCTCGGCCGCCAGCTGATCCCGCGGTATCCGACGCCGGACGCCACGGGCGAGATGGAGTACCTGCACCGCCTGGTCGACGAGGGCCTGCGGTTTCGCTACGGGGATCCGGTGCCCGCCCAGGCGCGGGAGCGGGCCGACTACGAGCTCAGCGTGGTCGACCGCATGGGCTTCAACGCCTACTTCCTCATCGTCTGGGACTTCGTCAAGTACGCCAAGGACGCCGGGATCGCCGTGGGCCCGGGCCGCGGGTCGGCGGCCGGCTCCATCGTGGCCTACTGCCTGCAGATCACCGACGTCGATCCGCTGCGTTACGACCTGCTGTTCGAGCGCTTCCTCAACCCGGAGCGGGTGTCGATGCCGGATATCGACATGGACTTCTCCGTGCGCGGGCGTGAGCGCGTGATCCGCTACGTGACCGAGAAATACGGCAAGGAGGCGGTCGCCCAGATCGTCACCTTCGGCAAGATGTTCCCGCGGGCCGCGACCCGGGATGCCGCCCGCGTGCTCGGCCACGACTATGGCGTGGGGGATCGGTTGGCCAAGCTGATCCCGGATCCGATCATGGGCCGGCCGCCGAGCTTCGAGGAGTGCCTGGCCCCCGGTCAGCCGCTGCGGGGCGAGGTCGACCGCGACGGTACTGCCAAGCAGATCGTCGACGTCGCTCAGGGACTCGAGGGGATCGTGCGCAACTCCTCCATCCACGCGGCCGCCGTCGTCATCTCCGACCGGCCGCTGACGGACATCCTCCCGCTCCAGATCGCCGATGCCGGGGTCGACGAGAACGGCGACCGGATCTTCCGGACCGTCACCCAGTTCTCGATGAAGCCGGTCGAGCAGCTCGGCCTGCTCAAGATGGACTTTCTGGGCCTGCGCAACCTCGACGTCATCGAGGACGCGCTGGACATCGTGGAGCGATCGACCGGGGAGCGGCCGGATATGAGCACGCTGCCGCTCGACCACGTGCCGACATACGACATGCTGGCCCAGGGTGACTCGATCGGCGTGTTCCAGTTTGAGTCTGAGGGCATGCGCGAGGCGCTGAAGAAGGTGCGGCCGGACGAGTTCGACGACCTGGTGGCCCTCGTCGCTCTGTACCGCCCGGGCGCGATGGATCAGATCCCCACGTACGCTCGCGGCAAGCGGGATCCGGAGGCGATCACGTACGCCGACGAGCGGTTGCGGCCGATCCTGGAGTCGACGAAGGGCGTGATCCTCTACCAGGAGCAGGCGATGCAGATCGCCAAGGAGCTGGCCGGGTTCAGCGGGGCCAAGGCCGACGACCTCCGCAAGGCGATCGGCAAGAAGAACCGTGCGGCGATGGCCAAGCTCAAGCCGGAGTTCGTGCAGGGCTGCCGCAGCTCCGGCACCAGCGAGTCGGTCATCGAGATGCTGTGGCAGACGAACGAGCGATCGGCCGACTACTCGTTTAACAAGAGTCACGCCGCGTGCTACGCGCTGATCTCCTACCGGACCGCGTGGCTGCGCGCCAGTTACCCGGCCGAGTACATGGCTGCGCTGATCTCCTCGGTGATGGACACCAAGGACAAGGTCCCGTTCTTCGTCGCCCAGGCCGAGCAGATGGGCATCCAGATCCTGCCTCCGGACGTCAACCTGTCCGAACACGATTTCGTCGTCGTCGACGGCAACATCCGCTTCGGCCTCGACGCGGTCAAGGGCGTGGGCTATCAGGCGGTCGAGGCGATCAAGGCGGCCCGGGGCGATGGCGGAGACGCCCACCCCTTCACCAGCCTGTTCGACTTCTGCGAGCGCGTCGACAACCGCGCCGTCAACAAGAAGGCCATCGAGGCGCTGATCAAGTGCGGGGCATTCAGCTCCACCGGCGCCACCCGCAAAGGCATGCTGTCCGTCCTCGAGCAGGCCCAGGGGGCCGGCCAGAAGGCCCAGCAGGACGCATTGATCGGCCAGGGATCGATCTTCGACCTCGGGCTTGACCTGGGCGGTGGCGGTGGCGGTTCTGGAAGCGGCGGCGGTGGCGGATTGGCCAGTCCAAGCCACGCGCCCATCCCGGGCGAGGAGTTCGACCGCACCGAGCTGCTGGCCGCCGAGAAGGAGTCGCTGGGGCTGTTCATCTCCGCCCACCCGCTCAAGGACGTCGGGCCGGCGCTGCGCACCAAGGCCGACAGCACGCTCACCGAGCTCGCCAGCCGCCGCGACGGCGACTGGGTGACGATCGGCGGAATGGTCACCCAGGCCAAGAAGATCAAGACCAAGAAGGGCGACTTCATGATGTTCGCCACCTTGTACGACCTCGAGGCCTCGGTCGAGATCATCGTCTTCGGCAAGACGCTTGCCGCGTGCGAGGACGCACTGGCCGCCGACTCCATCGTCCTCGTGCGGGGCAAGGTCGACCAGAAGGACAAGGACAAGACGGTCATCATCGCCCAGCAGGTGGAGCGCTTCGAGCCCACAGAGGAGGAGGTCCTCGACGCTCAGGTGCAGGCGGCAAAACCCGCTCTCACGCCGAGTGCGCTGCGCCTGCGCCTTGATGCGACCGCGCTCCCGGTCTCGGCACTCGGCGAGCTCAAGGAGCTGCTGACCGGGTTTCCGGGCGAATCGGACGTCCTGATCGAGCTCAGCACGAGGGTCGGTCATCGCCGCCTAAGGCTCGGGCCGAGCTTTAGGGTTACTCGGAGCGCCGACCTGCATGCCGAGCTCGACGCTCTCCTGGGGCCGGCGCTGATGCCAGAGGTCGCCGCCGAGCGGGAGCTGGAGGCCGCGGCCGAGCGGGAGCCGGAAGCCGCGGCCAGCGTCGCCTGACGGCTCGCGGCCAGCGTGGCCTGACGGCTCGCGGCCAGCGGGCGCCCGGGACGGCCGCGTGCAGCCTAGCCTGACCTCGGCCGCGGCTGCGGTGGCCTTCGGACGGCCGCGGCGCTCGTCGGATCGCGCGACATCCGGACTCTCCGGCCGCCGGCGGCGCGCCGCTCGTGCCGAAGGGGGTGGGGCGTCACCTCAGCTTGAGGATCACCCGGAGGGGCGTCACCTCACGTGGAGGTTGATCCCCAGCAGCAGGAGCGGCCACAGGAAGATTGCCAGCAGCGCGGAGATGAGCGGCTTGAGCTTGTCCACGTGCGTCAGGTAATGGTGCGAGGACGCGAGGAGGATCCCGACGATCAGCCAGACGATCCCGCCAAAGCTCACCCGCACGGTCGTCGCTCGTCGATCGCGTCGCGCAACATGGGGGAGCAAAAGCTACCGGCTCCGTCGGCGGGCTCGGGTTCGCGAGCCCGCGCCCACGTGGGGCCACAGGGCCCCGTGGTTATCCTGGCGCGCATCATGCACGTCGCCATCGTCTCGCGGTTCGCGTGGCCGAGCATCGGGGGTCTGCAGACGCTCGTGAGCACGCTGGCCGAGTCCCTCCTCGACGGCGCGACGCAGGTGCGGGTGCTGGCCCACCGGATCGACAACGACGGAACCGACTGGCTGGGGCTCACGGATCGAGCTCCGGCCTTTCCACCCCAGCGCAACTCTCGCTCCGGGATTACGACGACGCAGCTGCGGATGAGCCGCTGGCAGAGTGACCTCCTCAGGGCCTACTCCCGGTTGCGCGGGGTCGATGAGTTTGAGCGGATCCATGCGCTGGTGGCCGGGCGAGCGTTCGCGCCGCAGCTGTCCGGGGCAACCGTTGTTCATCGGTTCGGCGGCAGCCGGATGGCCTTGCCGACAGTCCGGGCGGCTCATCGCGTCGACGCCCCGGCTGTCATCACCCCGCTCGCCCATCGCGGTCAGTGGGACGACGACGAGGTCTCAGCGCGGGGCTATCGGCAGGCTGACCTGATCGTCGCCACGACGGACGCCGACGCAGACATCTACCTCGGCCTCGGTGTCGACCCCGAGCGCGTCCGCGTGTGCCCGTTGCCGACCCCCGCGCCCACCGGTGCCGAGGCCCGGAGCGTCCGCGACCGCGCGCGGATCGAGGGGCCGCTCGTGTTGTTCGTCGGGGTTCGGCGTGGCTACAAGGGCATCCCGGAGCTGCTGGCCGCCGCCGAGATCCTCGCCCGCCGGACCCCGGAGGCCCGGGTGGCGATCGCGGGGCCGGGGCCGCGGCTGACCGACCCTCCGGCCAACGTCATCGATGTCGGCGAGGTGAGCGACCCCGACCGCGATGCCTGGCTCCGGGCCGCTGACCTCGTCTGCCTGCCCTCGTCGCAGGAGTCGTTTGGGCTGGCCGTCTCGGAGGCCTGGAGCGTCGGCGCCCCGGCGGTGACGAGCGACATCCCCGTGCTCCGCGAGCGGATCTCTCGCTCCGGCGGAGGGATCGCCACCTCCACCGCCCCGGCGCCCTTGGCCGATGCCCTGGGCACGCTGCTCAACGACGAGCCGCTCCGGCGCCGGATGGGAGCGGCCGGCCACGACTACTGGAGGCGGCACGAGTCGCCGGAGAGCGTGGCCGACTGGCACCGGACGGCCTACGCCGGCCTCCTGCGCTGACGGGCCTGTGTCGCCCCTCGTCCTCCGGCTCCCCGTCTCCGTCGCTCCCCACCCTCCGGCTCCAGGCCTCCGTCGCTCCCTGGCCTCCGTCGCTCCGGGGGCCGTTGCTCCGATTTTCTGCGTGCAGATTGCGCCAGATCATGCACAGCCCAGTTGACTGGGCACCACACGCAGGCTCAGCCTTGAGATCGCGCCAGATCGCACGGCGACCTCCTGATTTGGCGCGCCATACATGGCCCCGCGGCCCCCGGGCGGTGGCCCCGGCCCCGCCGGGGCTGGCCCCGGCCCCGCCGGCGCTGGCCCCGGCGCGCCGGCGTTTTGGCCCCCCGCCCCTGGCGGCGCGGTCCGCCGCCGAGTCCCTGGTGTGGGCGCCGACTGCCACGTAACCGGATGAGCCGCTGATACCATCGCCGTCGGCATCTGCGACCGAGCGAGATCGGTGTGCGACTCCTGTCCGAAGGCGTCATCTCATGATGGCGCCGGCGCGGGGGGACGCCGCGCCGGTGGTGGATTTCGGCTTGTCGGCGGCACCCAGGCCACGGTCCTGACGAGCTGCCCCCTGATGACCTCGGTCACGGTACTTGAGCATGGCCTCCGCAGACACACAGCTTCCCGAAGCTGAGCCCGGCTTCGCCTACGGCGCCGACACGGACGCCCCGCTCGCCGAGCGCGCCGCGCGGGGCGTGGCGTGGGTGGCGGGGGCGCGGCTGGCGATCCAGGTCGCCCAGTTCGGCGCGTCGCTGGTGCTCGCCCGGCTGCTGCTCCCGAGCCAGTACGGGTTGGCAGCCATCGCCTGGACGGTGACGAGCTTTGCCTTCCTGTTCAACGACCTGGGGCTGAGTGCGTGGCTGGTCCAGACGCCCCGGATCGACGCTCGCGACGCGAGCACGGCGTTCTACATCAACCTCCTCGCCGGGCTCACCCTCACGGTCCTCCTGCTCGTGCTCAGCGGCCCGTTGGCCGCCCTGTTCGGACACCGGAGTCTGGCCCCACTGCTGCGGATCGCCAGTATCTCGTTCACCATCTCGGTCACGGCCGTGCCCAATGCGCTGCTGGAGCGGCGTCTGCAGTTCGGCAAGGTCTCGCTCGTCGACATGGCCTCGTCCGTGGTGGGGTTCTCTGTGACCGTCGTCTGCGCGGCACGGGGAGTGGGCGCGGCCAGCCTCGTGATCGGTCCGGTGGCCGGGACGGCGATCGCGTCGCTTGGCTCGCTGTTCTATGCCCGCTGGATCCCCAGCGCGCGGCCGAGCCGGAGCAGCGCCCGCAAGCTGCTGGGGTTCGGCGGTCACCTCACCGGCTTCAACTTCATCGCGTTCTGGGCGCTCAACCTGGACAACCTCGTGATCGGACGGTTCGTCGGCGCAACTCAGCTGGGCTTCTACAACCGCGCGTACATGCTCATGCTGATGCCCGTGCAGCAGGTGTCAGGCGCGCTGGGCCGGGTGCTCCTGCCCGTCCTGTCGGCCGTCCGCGAGGACCCGGAGCGGATGCGCCGCGCCATCCTGCGCGTCTGCCGGACCAACAGCGTGCTCCTGTGTCCGGTGCTCATCGGCCTGGCGGCGGTGTCGCACAACTTCATCCTCGTCGCATTCGGCCATCGCTGGCTCGGCACGGCGCCGCTCCTGGCGATCCTCTGCCTATCCGGCCCCCCGCAGGTTGCCGCCGGCGTATCTGGACTGGTGGCCCAGGCGGCCGGCCGGCCCCGGCTGCTCACGACCTGGGGGAACCTCAGCAGCCTCAGCCTGATCGTGGCCATCGTGGCCGGGCTGCCCTGGGGGGCCGAGGGCGTCTGCATCGCCTACACGGCTCGGGCCTACCTGATCTTTCCCGTGGCGATCATGCCGACGAAGCTGTCGGTGGGAATCGGCACCGCAGACATCGTCCGGGCCTCCGGTCCGGCGTTCTACGCGTCGATCCTGATGGCCGGGTACGTCCTCATCATCGGCATGCTGCTGCGCGGCCGGCTCGCCCCGTTGCCGATCCTGCTCCTCCAGATCCTCGTCGGAGCCGCCGCCTACATCGCGAAGATGTGGCTCATCGACCAGCCGGCGCTGCTCGACGTCCGGACGTTCGTCCGCAATCGCCGCGCCGCCGCCGCCTGACCCGGCCGTCAGCGGTCGTTGGAACGGAATGCCCGCAGCGTCCCCACGCCGCTCTGCTCGTCATGGACATCGGTTACGGCGAGTAACCGGCGGTGGTCAGCGCCGAGATGACGGCCGCCGTTGCATCACAGTGCGGACACAGGCCCAGCCCCTGGGCGGGCTGCCATGCCTGAGGTGACCTATCGCGAGAGCCACCCCGCCGCGGGCCCTAACGCCATCGACAGCAAGGCTGCTGGGCTAGCCGGATCGACGTCACCCGTTACGGTGAGTCTCTTCTCAACTTTCCGTCAGCCCCCCCGTTTTGGCCGGGTACGGTGCGGGGACCACGGAGATGGGGAGCGTTCGTCCGAAACAGCGAGCGCTTGCGAAGTTCAATGAACCCAGGCGCATGGGAATTTCAGTGGTCATACCCAGCTACAACGATGGCCCGCGGCTGCCCCGGACCATTGCTCCGCTGCTTGCCGATCCGGCGACCGATGAGCTGATCATCGTCATCGATGGTTCCGACGACGGGTCGTTCGAAGCGCTGCAAGCGCGGGCCCGTAAAGATCTCCGGGTGCGGCCGTTCTTCATCGAGAATCGCGGGCGGCCCGCGGCCTGCCAGTTCGGCATCGAGCAAGCGAGGTCAGACGTCGTGCTGCTCATCGACGCCGACGTCGTTGCCGCGAATGACTTCCTCGTCACCGGCCACGCCCGGTGGCATGAAGACGCAGTGGCCCGCCTCGTCGTCGGCTACATGCCACTGACGGCTTCGAGACGGTGTCCCGGCTCGTTCGTCCGAGAGCATTACTCGCGCATGTATGAGCTCAGGGCAGCCGAGTTCGAGCGCAACCCCAGCGTCATCCTCACCGGTCTGTGGGCCGGAAACATGTCACTGCCGCGCTCGGCGCTGGAGGCGGCGGGCGGCTTCGACGCCAACTTGGGGCTGCGCTACAACGACGACCTCGAGCTCGGGCTGAGGCTGGCCGGGACGGGGCTGGAGCCCGTCTTTGACCGACGCCTCCTGGCCGAGCACGACTTCGAGCGGTCTGTCCGTGTCTACCTGTCCACCGCTCGCAAGTACGGCGAGGATCTGGCACGCATCGAGGCCCGGCATCCGGGCAAGGTCGTCATGCCGCATCCGCCCCGGTCACGGCTTGACGCGGCGGTACGCCGGCTGGTCGCCCGCCGACGCATTCATCGCGTCCTGCTCAGCGTCGGGACCCGGTGCGTCGAAGTGATGGGCTTCCTCGGGATCTATAAGGTCGAGGGCCAGGTTGGCCACAAGCTCGAGCGACTGCAGATCGAGATGGGGATGCTTGACGCCCGGAGAGCCATCCGGTCATCCGGATCTCCCAAATGGGATTGCGGCCCCGTCGGCGACCTCGGGTCGATCCGGCCGCGCCGCGTTACCCGGGCAGCCAGGGCCCGCGCCAGCCGCCGAACCCCTTGACCAGCTGATCGGCCTCGGCCGGTCCCCAGGACCCCTGGGGGTACGGGATGACCTTCGGCGGCGAGTCGAGGAGCGGCTGAACCACCCGCCACGTCTGCTCGACGCTGTCCTGGCGGGTGAAGTGGCTGGAGTCGCCGATGAGCGCGGCGTGCAGGAGCACCTCGTACGGGGTTGCGCCCTCGCCGCCCTCCCGGGCGAACTCCATGTCGAGCCCAATCTCGCCCGGGCCCTGGCGGTCGGCGCGCTCGGCGTCGAGGACGATCTGGATCCCGGTCGCCGGATCGATCCGGACGACGAGCTGGCTCGGCTGCGGCCGCCGGCGCCCCCTGGGGATGAACGGGAGCCGCGGGGCGTTGCGGAAGACGAGGCGGAGCTCGGTCTGGCTGACGGGGAGCCGCTTGCCGGTGCGGATGAAGAACGGCACGCCGGCCCAGCGCCAGCTGTCGATGTTCAGACGCAGCGCAGCGTAGGTCTCGGTGTCGGAGTCCTTGCGGACGCCGTCAATGTCGCGGTAGCCCTCGTACTGGCCGCGGACGTAGCGCGCCGGGTCGGCGTCCTCCATCGCCGCGAATACGGCGTACTTGGCGTCCTTCTGGCTGTCCGGGTCCCCGGACGCCGGCGGCTCCATCGCGGCGGCGGCGACCAGCTGCATGAGGTGGTTGACGAGGACGTCGCGCAGCGCGCCCACCGGGTCATAGAAGTGCCCGCGGTCCTCGACGCCGAAGCTCTCGGCCATCGTGATCTGCACCGACGAGACGTAGTTGCGGTTCCACACCGGCTCGAGGATGGCGTTGGCGAAGCGCAGATACAGGAACTCGTCGAGTCCCATCTTGCCGAGGAAGTGGTCGATCCGGAACAGCTGGGGCTCGTCGAGGTACCGGTGCAGGTCGCGGGCGAGCGTCCGGGCGGACTCGAGGTCGTGGCCGAACGGCTTCTCGACGACCACGCGCCGGCCGCCCTGGACGAGCTTGGCGTCGGCCAGACCCTTGACGACCGTGCCGAACAGCGATGGGGGAATCTCCAGGTAGAAAACGGGGTTGCTCGCGTCCTTGAGCGCCGCGGCCACGGCCTCGTAGGTCCGGGGGTCGCCGAAGTCGCCGCCGACGTACGACAGGCGGTCGGCAAACCGCTTCCACACCGCCTCGTCGATGTCCTCGCCGCTGGCCTTGACCGCTTCCAGCGCGTGGGCACGGAGATGCTCGTCGGTCCAGTCATCGACGGCGACGCCGATCACCGGGCAGTCGAGCAGGCCACGGCGCTCCAGCCGGTACAGCGAGCGCAGGGTCATCTTCTTGGCCAGGTCGCCGGTGATGCCGAACACCACGAGCGCGTCGCCTTTGCGAGTCGAAACGCTCATCCCGCGCTCACCTTACGACCGCTGCTGCGCCGCCGGGCGGCCAGGCCGCGCTTGCGCAGGGCAAAGCAGAGGTCGACCTCCTCCCGGGTCGGTCCCTGACGCTCCGGTCCCTGGGTCTCGATGACGAGCGGAAGCTTGTCGAACCGCGGCTCGGACAGGAAGGCCGCGCACCCCTTCTCGCCCAGTTGGCCGGTGCCGACGTTGGCGTGGCGATCGCGGTTGGAGCCCAGTGGCGTCTGTGAGTCGTTGAGATGCAGCGAGCCCAGCCGCTTCAGGCCGACGACCTCGTCAAAGCGGTCGATCGTCTCGGTCAGGCCGGCCGCGAGCCGGATGTCGTAGCCGGAGGCGAGCAGATGGCACGAGTCCAGGCAGACCCCGAGGCGGCGACTCCCGCCGGCAGCGTTCAGCAGTTCGCTCAACTCCTCAAACGAACGCCCCAGGGTGCCACCGGCCCCGGCGGTGTCCTCGAGGTGCAGCGGGCAGCGCTCGCTCTCCGCCAGCGCCTCCTTGATCACCTGGCCGGCTCGCTTGATCGCCGCCTTGACGTCGCCCTGCTTCGCCGAGCCCGGGTGCAGCACGACTCCGGCCGCCCCGATCCCCTGGCCGACGCGCAGCGACTGGATCAGCGAGGTGCGGGACTTGTCGCGGATCTCGGCATCGTCCGAGGCGCAGTTGAGGAGGTAGACGGCGTGGATGAGCACCGCCTTCACCTGGCTGGCGGCCATCGCGGCCCGGAAGGCGGCGAAATCATCCTCGCCATAGGCGGTGGGGCGCCACATGCGTGGCGACTGGTTGAAGATCTGGATCGCCTGGCAGTCGCGTTCGGTCCCGCGCTCGACGGCCTTGGCCAGGCCGCCTGCCGGTGAGACGTGGGCGCCGATTAGCATGCTGAAGTCATGTCCTTACGGGTTAGGTTCGCTCCGTCCCCCACCGGGGCCCTGCACATCGGTGGCGCACGGACCGCGCTGTACAACTGGCTGCTGGCCCGCGGGCAGGGCGGCACGCTGGTGCTGCGCATCGAAGATACCGACCGCGAGCGCTCGACGCCGGAGAACGTCGAGCAGATCCTCGACGCGCTGCGCTGGCTGAACCTCGACTTCGACGAGGGGCCGATCTTCCAGTCCCAGCGCGCGGCCCGGCACGCCGAGGTCGTCGACCAGTTGCTCGCCAGCGGGCGGGCGTATCACTCCAACGCCACGACGGAGGACGTCAGGGCGTTCAAGGAGCGTCACGGCAGCGACCGGGGATTTCGCGGCGAGCCTGAGGCGTTCGGAGCGGTTCGGCTGCGATTCGCGGACCAAGGCGACACGGTCGTGCGCGATGTCGTGCGCGGCGAGGTCTCGTTCCCCAACGCCAACCAGGACGACCCGGTCATCGCCCGCGCCGACGGCTCGCCGGTCTACAACCTCGCCGTGGCCGTCGACGATCTGGACGCCGGGATCACCCACGTCATCCGTGGCGAGGACCACCTCTCCAACACGCCCAAGCAGATGCTCGTGCTGGAGACGCTGGGCGCGCCCCTTCCCGTCTACGCCCATCTTCCGCTCCTCCACGGCCCGGACGGCAAGAAGCTCTCCAAGCGCCACGGCGCCGCCTCGGTTCAGGAGCTGCGCGACTCCGGCTACCTGCCGGAGGCGGTCGACAACTACATCGCGCTGCTCGGCGCCGGCTTCTCGTCCGACGAGGAGTTCTTCACGCTTCCGGAGCTGGCCGAGCGCTTCCGCCTGGAGCGGGTCTCGAAGAACCCGGCCGTGTTCGACGAGCGCAAGCTGCGTCATCTCAACGGGCGGCACCTGCGCGAGCTGAGTGCCGACGAGCTGACCGAGCGGCTTGAGCGGTTCACGGGGCGCCGCGGCCTACGCCCGGCCGTTGAGATCTCGGCCGAGAAGATCCAGACGCTGGCTGACTTCTGGCCGCTCGTCTCGTTCATCTTCGACGGTCCCGTCGACGACCCCACGGCGTTTGACAAGACGATCCGCCGCGACGGCGGAGTGGGGGTGCTGTCGGCCGCGCGCGATGCGCTGGCCGGGACCGAGCCTTTCGACGCCGAGCGGATCGAGGCCGCGCTGCGCAACGTGGTCGAGCGGCAGGAAACCAAACCGGGCAAGGTCTTCCAGCCGGTCCGGGTCGCGATCGCCGGTCAGACGGTGTCGCCCGGTATCTTCGAGACCGTGGCCCTGCTCGGCAGGGACGAGACGCTGGCCAGGATCGACGCCGCGCTGCGCAGGGCGCGCGGTCAGAGCTAGGACCCTGAAAACATGAATCGGCTAAACCGGGTCCGACATCTGCCGATATACGAGGCGATGCTTGAAGCATCGATCCTGGCCAAGCCGACGTGCCCGACCGCGGGTAGGAAGGGATGACTCCCAGTGGCGACTGTTGCTGCTTTGAAGGCCGTGCCCACTGACCCGTACGCCACTCGCGAGCGCCACCACAACGAGGGCCACGGACGACGGCTGACGACCGCATTCGAGGCGCTGGAGGCCTATCCGGTCCTTGTGGAGTCGCGCAACCGGGTGCTGCGCCTGTTCGAGGACGGCGAGCCCTCGATGGGCGACGTGGTCGCGGCCGTCGAAGCCGATGTCGCGCTCGCCGTCACGGTTGTACGTCTGGCCAACCAGGTGGAGGGTCCGACCTGCGGCCGGGTCGACAGCGTCGTCGCCGGCGTCGACGTGCTGACGCCCCGCACGGTCCACACGATCGCCAATCGCGCACGGACGTTTGACTTCTTTGAGCGCACCGCCGTCTGGCAGGGAACCCCGGAGCGCTTCCGCCTGCACTCGGTCGCCACGCAGCGGGCCGCCGATCGCCTGGCGCGGGAGATCAACTACGAGGCCCGCGACCGACTCATGGTCACCTCGCTGCTGCATGACATCGGCAAGCTCGTGCTGGTCCACGCATACCCCGGGTATCCGGGGCAGGTGCACGGCGAGGCGCGCACCCCGGAGGAACGCCTGCAGCGCGAGCGCCGCGAGCTCGGCGTCGACCACGCGCTCGTCGGCGGCGTTCTCGCTCGCCGCTGGGCGCTGCCGAAGTCGATCGCCAGCGTCATCGAGCGCCACCACACCGAGGAGTCGACCGGGGAGTCCGCGCTTGTTCGCCTCGCCGACATGCTCGCCCACTATGTCCTGGGCGGCGCGATCACGCCATCGGAGCTGCTCACGGTCGCGCGGACCATCGGCCTGAGCTCGGCCAGCCTGCGCCGCGTCATGTATGAGCTGCCGCTGCCCGCCTCCGGCGAGCGTCCCCGCCAGGTGGAGCCGTGCCCCATGTCCACACGCGAGGTCGACGTCCTGCGCCGACTGGCCAAAGGCATGGTCTACAAGCAGATCGCCTCCGAGCTGGGTCTCTCCACCAGCACCATCCGCACCCACCTGCACAACGTGTACGGCAAGCTCGGCGCGATGGACCGCGCCCAGGCCGTCCTCATCGCCACCGAGCGGGGGTGGATCTAACCGCCGGCGCTGCGCGCGGTGGGCCGGACCGGTCCCGGGTCGCTTACGATCGAGGCCGATGCTCTCGATCACGACCAAGTCGCCCTACGCCCTGAGTGCGCTGATCGAGCTCTACCGGCAGGGGGGGCCGGACCCCGTGCCGATCGCCGAGCTCGCCCGCCGTCGCGACATCCCGGTGCAGTTCCTGGAGCACCTGTTCGCTTCGCTGCGCCGGGCCGGAATCCTGCGCTCGCAACGGGGGGTCAAGGGCGGATACTGCTTTGCCAGGCCCCCGGCCGAGGTGACGGTCCTCGAACTCGTGGAGCTCCTCGACGGGCCTCTGGGGGCGGGCGCCAGCGGGATCTTCGCCGAGGCGGCTCAGGCCGCCGGGTCGGTGCTGGCGGCGGCGACGGTCGCGTCGATCGCCGAGGAGGAGATCCGCTCGGCGATCGCACCCATGTACCACATCTGAGTGGACCGCCGGGCCCGGCCGGGGATCCCAACCAGATGTCCACCGGCCGGCGGAGCCGCCTCGAACAGATGTTGATCAAATCAGCCACGGCTGTGGCCCGCCGCGCCGTGATGCCGATGAAGAGCCCTTAGCCGCCGTTTCAACCGTCCCCGGCGGCCCCCTCCGTTCATGCCCGCTTCTCTCAGGCCCCGGCTTTCGCTCGGCGCCGGTGTGGTTTTCGCCGGCGCTGTCATCGCGCTTCCCAACGTCGCCTCGGCCAAGTCCACCGCCGGCTGCGGCTCCCACAGCGTCCCGGCCCTCTCGGTCGCGACCGCCCGCTCGCCCCGTGTCAGCGGGGCCGTTCTCGTTGCCGCCTCCGGACGCCGGATCACCGTGAGCGCCTCGCGCGGTTCCCACGCCAGCGTCAGCGGGACGGCCGCCGCCTGGATCGAGTTCTGCTTGCATCCGCGGGCGGTCACGCAGTCGGTGACGCTCGTCAAGGTGGCGCCCGGTGGCGTCTCGGTCAACCTGAGCCGCGCCGGCAACCTGACGGTCTCGCACGTGGCGACCGGCGGCGGAAGCGTGACGACGACGGTTGCTGCGGCCAGGCACGCCGTGCTCGTCCAGGTCCTGCTCGATCGCCGGCAGGCCCGCGCGTCGGTGTTCGTCAACGGCGGGCGCAAAGCCACCGTCCCGGCGGCGATCCCGTTGGCCGTCGGCGTCTACGTCGGACGCAGCGCCTCGACGGTGTCGGCGAGTGCCTCCGACACCCCGGCGGTCAGCGCCGCCACTCCCACGCCGACGGCGTATGCCGCCTCGATGCCCACCTCCGCTGCCCAGCCCACTGCCGGGACGACCTCCGGCGCAAAGCCGGCGTTGGCCACACCACCACCGGCGACGACGGCCACGACCACCGCTCCGACGACCACGGCCACCGCTCCGATGGCCACGACCACGGCTCCGACGGCCCCGGCCACGACCACCGCTCCGGCGGGCACGACGACCGCTTCGACAGCCCTGACCGCCGCCCAGGCGAGCGTCGTCCCGTTCAACGCGTTCGCGCCGACGAGCTTCTGGAACGCGCCCCTGCCGAGCACGGCCCCGGTCGACCCCAACTCTCCGGCCTACGTCAGCGACCTCGTCAGCCAGGTCCAGCAGTACGGCGCCTGGATGAACACCACCTGGTACAGCGTTCCCGTCTACGTCGTCCCGGCCGGCCAGCCGACCGTGAAGGTGACGGTCAACACCTGGGCTCCGGACCTGCAGCAGGCATGGAATGCCGTTCCCATCCCCGCGGGCGCGGTCGCCGCGAAGGGCACCGACCAGAGCATGGCCGTGTGGCAACCGTCGAGCGACAAGATGTGGGACTTCTGGCTGATGAACCAGACCAACGGAGCCTGGAGCGCGCGTTGGGGTGGCGAGATGGACAACGTCACGACCAACCCCGGCTACTACACGCACGCGGCTCAGACGAACAACTGGGGCGGCACCGCCACCGGAATGGCGCTGCTCGGCGGACTGGTCACCATCGCCGACCTGCAGCGGGGATACATCAACCATGCCCTTGCCCTCGCGGTCCCGCTGACCGAGGCGAATGCCTTCTCCTGGCCGGCCCAGCGCACGGACGGCCGCTCGACCGCCCCGACCGCCCTGCCGGAGGGCATCAGGTTCCGCATCGACCCGAACCTGGACATCGCCAGTCTCCACCTGCCGTATCTGGACCGGCTCCTTGCCCAGGCCGCCCAGACCTACGGCATCGTGCTACGCGACACCTCAGGTGCGGTCACGTTCTACGGCCAGGACCCCACGCCGACGGGCTCGAACCCGTGGGCGTCGCCGTTTGACGGCTGGAGTGAGGGCACGTATCTCTCCTGGCTGCCGTGGAGCCACATGCAGGCCCTGCAGACCCAGATGAGCGGCTGACCCGGGAGGGTTGTTTACTGTTCGGGCGATGTGCCCGGTCCCGACCAACGTTGCCGAACTCGTTGGCGGGACCCCAGTCGTCGAGCTGACGCGGATCGCCGGCGGCGACGCGCGTCTGTTCGCCAAGCTCGAGGCGTACAACCCGGGAGGAAGCGTCAAGGATCGCATCGGCGTGGCCATGATCGAGGCCGCCGAGCGCGAGGGCCGGATAGAGCCGGGCAGGACGACGATCGTGGAGGCGACGAGCGGCAACACCGGGATCGCGCTCGCCTTCGTCTGTGCGGCGAAGGGCTATGACCTCATCCTCACCCTCCCGGAGGGGATGAGCCGCGAGCGCGAGGCGCTGCTGCGGCTCTACGGAGCCACCGTACAGATGACCGAGTCGCTGGGCGGCATGACCGAGGCCGTCGAGGCGGCGCGAGCGCTGGCCAGCCGCGACGACGTGTTCCTCCCGGACCAGTTCTCCAACCCGGCAAACCCGGAGATCCACCGGCGCACGACCGCCCCAGAGTTGTGGGAGGCGCTCGACGGCGACATCGACGTGTTCGTGGCCGGCGTCGGCACCGGCGGGACGATCACCGGCGTGGGGGAGGTGCTCAAGGACCGCAACCCACGGTGCCGGATCGTCGGCGTCGAACCCAAGAGCTCCGCGGTGCTCTCCGGGGGCCGACCCGGCCCGCACAAGATCCAGGGCATCGGGGCCGGCTTCGTCCCGGCTGTCCTCAACCGCGAGATCCTGGATGAGGTCGTCCCCGTCGATGATGAGGATGCGATCGAGATGGCGCGGCGCCTGGCCCGGGAGGAGGGCGTGCTGGCGGGCATGTCGTGCGGCGCCGCCGTGTGCGCCGCCCTGGAGATCGCCGGCCGGGCGGAGTGCCGAGGAGCACGGATCGCGACGGTGCTGCCTGACTCCGGCGAGCGCTACGTGTCCACGCCGTTCTTCGCGCCGTAGCCCCCGCGGGCGCGCTGTGACCGGCCCTGGGCCGGGATCAGGCCGGTAGCCTGAGCCGCCATGCGCCCGGAGCTGCGACGCCTGCGACTCGCTCTGTACCTGGCCCGCCACCTCACCAGCGGGATCTGGAAAGGGCATGGGTTTCTCGTTCTCGCCCTGGTCGACCGGCTGTCGCCGCGCCGGCGGGAGCGGTGGGCGTGGCTCCGGCTCACGCTGCCGTCAGGCGAGCGACGCCGCTTCTACCTGGGTGACTTCTCCCAGGCACAGGCACTGGCCGAGGTCCTGATCCACGGCGACTACGACGTCACGGCCGGGGCCGATGTGCGGACGATCGTTGACCTGGGGGCCAACGCGGGGCAGGCGTCGACGCTCCTCCGCGACCGGTTCCCGGACGCCCTCATCGTCGCCGTGGAGCCTGATCCGGACACCGCTCGCCTGGCGGCGAGGAATCTCAACCGGGGAACCCAGACCCGCGTGATCGCCGCGGCGGTGACCGACCACGACGGCACGACACCGTTCACCCGGCTGGGGAAATGGAGCTGGGGGTCTAATGTGATCGCCGCCTGGGGCTCATCCGGCGCGCCCCAGGTCGAGGTCCGGAGCCTGCGCCTCGGCACGCTCCTCGACGAGCAGGGCATTGAGCGTGTCGATCTGCTGAAGGTCGACGTCGAGGGTGCGGAGCTGATGGCTCTCACCAGTGACAACGGCCTTGATCGCGTCCGGTGGGTCATCGGCGAGCTCCACCCGTCGGTGCTCGGCATGCCGGCGCGCGAGGCGCTGGCCATCCTTCAGGCGCACGGCCGCTTTCCCCGGGCGTGGATGCACGGCGAGTTCGTCTTCGTCCTCGTCCGTTGACGCCGACGGTGCCTGCGGCCATGGGGATCGCGGTGGTCATGCCGGTCGGACCGACCTCGACCGAGGTGGACCGCTGCCGGGACACGATCGAGAGCATCGTCGGGCTGGAACCTGCGGTGCGGTGGATCGTCCTGGTCGACGACGACGCGGCCCCGCGCGACCTGCTGAGCGCCGTCGGAGCCGCCGCGACCGACGTTGAAGTGGTGAGGCTCGATCACCCGCTGGCCTCAGGCGTCGCGTCGATCTACGAGCGCCTGACGGCGTCGGTCCTGGTGGGGCTGCGCTGGGTGGTGCGGCACACCCCCGCCGACGTCGTGATGAAGATCGACACCGATGCCCTGGTGATCGCCCCGTTCGCCGACAAGCTGAGCCGAGCGCTGGCCGGGCCGGCCGTGGGGCTCATCGGCGCCTATGACCGCACGTGCAACGGCGAGGAGCGATCCTTCGATGCCTGGGTGGGATTGGTGCAGCGGGCGGCGACGCGCCGGCGGCTCGCCGGCGGCCCCCATGCTCGCCGGGCCCGGCGGCTGGTGCGCGAGGCTCGCGCCGCCGGCTATGAGTGGGGAGAGCACGTGCTGGCGTGCGCCCTGGCGATGCCGCGTGTTGCGCTGGACGCCATCGACGCCGGGGGCGGCCTGGACGACCCGCTGGCGTTCGTGGGAGCGGAGCTGGCGGATGATCCGATGCTGGCGATCCTGGTGCGGCGGGCCGGATACCGCCTGGCCGGTCATGTCGGTGAGGGGGACACGTTCGCGGTCGCCTGGCGCGGCCTGCCGGACACGCCTGGTCGGTTGGTGGCGCGCGGCTACAGCATCATCCACAGCGTCAAGAACGACCCGCGTGTCCCCGAGAGCGAGATCCGGCGGTACTTCGCCGCCGGCCGCGCCCGGCCGATCTCGGCGAGATCGTGGCGCACGAACAGCCCGTCCCTCTCGACGAGCCGGCCGGGTTCCCAGTCGCCGTGACCGGGGCCGGCGGCAGACGGGAGGGGAGGCCCCTGAGGTCCGGTCCTATGCTTGGCCGCGATGGATAGGCCCAGTCCGCCGGTCGAGGCGCGACGCGACCTCGCCGCCTTCACACATCCGGATACGCACAGCTGGAATTGGGTGGCACACCGTGTGCTCAACAACGCGCTGGTCGCCGTCGCCCCGCGGCACATCCACGGCCGGCTACTCGACATCGGCTGCGGGCTCAAGCCGTATGGGCCGCTGCTCGCGCCGTACATCACCGAGCACGTGGGCGTCGATCACCCGGACTCCCCGCACGCTCTGACTTCCGTCGACGTGCTGGCGACGGCGTATGACATCCCGCTGGAGAACGCATCGTTTGACACGATCCTGATGAGTGAGGTTCTCGAGCATTTGGAGCGGCCGACCCAGGCGCTGACCGAGTGTCACCGGCTGCTCAGGCCGGGGGGAAAGCTGATCCTCACGACGCCGTTCATCTGGACGCTCCATGAGGAGCCGCGGGACTTCTACCGCTTCACTCCGTACGGACTCCGCTACCAGGCCGAGCAGTCCGGCCTTGACGTCCTTGAAGTCGCGCCCCTGGGTGGCCAGTGGGGCACGCTGGCGTTGATGCTCGGATACGCCCTCGCGAGATCGCCGGCGCGTCGTTTGGGGCGGCATCTGGGCGCGGTGCAGCTGGGGCTTCAGCGGGTCGCGACGCGACTGGACCACCGCTGGTTTGAGCCGTGGCTGGCGCACGCGCACCTGATGGTTGCGCAACGTCCACCGGCCTAGCGAGGGCTCGGTCCGGCCTGCACGAGAACGGCCCAGCGCAGGTGCGGCGTGACCGGAGCCATCCGCTCGAGCAGGAACTCGGCGGCACCTCGGGGACCATCGGGCACGTGGCGCCAGCCAGGGACCGAGCTCGAGCGCGAAAGCCAGCGGAACAGCGACCCCACCTGTGCGATCCGCAGGCCCGCCGCTTCGGCTGCGTCCTCCCACTCGGCCAGCGACCGTTTCCTGACGTGCTCGGCTTCCTGGATCGATTGCGAGCCGAGCGCGTCCGTGACGACGATTTGCCCGTTGGGCTTGAGAACCCGGCTGAACTCGCCGATCGCCCGCCGCCAGAGCTCGTCGTCGACGATGTGGTAGGCGACGTCCATCATGGTGATGACGTCGAACGTCGCGTCGGGCCGGGGGATGGGGTCGGTGCCGACCGTCAGAGGGAAGAAAGCGGCGGCCGGATACTCGTCGCGCAGCCGCGCAACCGCGACGTCCGCAATGTCACATCCGGTCACCCGGAACCCTCGTCCCAGCAGGTATTGAACGACCCACCCCACGCCACTGCCGATGTCGAGCGCGCTGGTGCCGGCCGATCGGCCCGCGAGCGCCCGGTCGAGCCCGCTGCGCTTCTGGCAGTAGAGCCAGAAGTTGTAGCTCTCGTTGTATTCGAGGTGTCCGACGCCGCGGAGGTTGAAATCCCTCGTCAGGCGACTGCTCCAGTACTGCTGGGGCTCATAGTGCGTTGTCATGAGGGGTTGGCAGGCTCCTCGTTGAACTGAGGACCGGGGGGCGCCAGCATACCCCGCCCCCGGCTGCGGAGCGGCGCTCGGTAGCCTTAGCTCCATGTTCGGCCTTGACCTGATGGCGCGCACCACCGCCGAGGTCCGTCGTGACGTGGCCGCGGCCAAGAGCCGTGATCCGGCGGCCCGTGACGTCAGGACGCTGGAGATCCTCGCCGCCTGGCCGGGTGTCCACGCACTGCTCGCCCACCGCGTCGCCCACGCGCTGTACGGCGCCGGGGTTCCGGTGCTGCCGCGGCTGATTGCCGCCGTGGCTCGTGCGGTGACCGGGATCGAGATCCACCCCGCAGCCAAGATCGGCAACGGGTTCTTCATCGACCACGGGATGGGTGTCGTGATCGGCGAGACGGCGGAGATCGGAGACGACGTGACCCTGTATCAGGGCGTGACCCTTGGCGGCACCGGGTTTGCCACCGGCAAGCGTCACCCGACCGTCCAGGACAACGTCACCGTCGGCTCCGGGGCGAAGATGCTCGGCCCCATCACCATCGGCCACGGCGCCAAGATCGGCGCCAACAGCGTCGTCATCCACGACGTGCCGCCCAACTCGACCGTCGTCGGCAACCCGGGGCATCCCGTCCGGGTGGAGGGGCGCCGGCCGGAGGGGCCGGACACCGACTGGATCCATCTGCCGGACCCGGTGGCGGACGCCATCAAGGGGCTCTCGAGCCGGATCACGGCCCTCGAGGTGTCCGCCGAGGAGTCCGGGGAGCGCTCACCGGCCGAGGTTCGCCAGCTGCGGCGTGCCGCCGGCCAGTCCGACGGCCGCTCCAACCCGTCGGTCGGCCCCAGCCCCGCCGGGGGCTAGCTCCAGCGGAAGCGGCCGGCCCGGGAAGGTCAGTCGAGCGGGCGCAGCGACTCGCCGTCGCCCGGGTCCGCCGAGGCCATCGTGTGCACATCAGGGTCGGCGGCGACCGGCGGCAGGGACCCGGCCCGCACGTCCGACGCGCGATCCGCCATGTTGCGCCGCGCCCGCACCAGGTACAGCGGACGCCCCTTGACCTCGTCGTAGATGCGGCCCACGTATTCGCCGATGATGCCGATCGCGATCAGCTCGATGCCGCCCAGCAGCAGGACCAGGATCGTCACCGAGCCGAAGCCCGGCAGGTACGAGCCGACCAGCCGCAGCGCGACGACGATGGGAATGGCGATGAACGCCAGCGTCGAGATGAGGAAGCCGAGGAGGGTGGCCAGCTGCAGCGGCCGGTGCGAGAAAGACGAGACCGCGTCGAGCGAGAACCTCAGCATCCTCGGCAGCGTGTACTTGGTCTCCCCGGCGTACCGGGCGTCGCGGCGGTACGGGACGGCCGCCTGGGTGTAGCCCACCCACACCGTCATGCCCCGCAGGAACCGGTTGCGCTCGCGCATCGAGAGCAGCGCGTCGAGCGGGCGGCGGTCGAGCAGCCGGAAGTCTCCGGAGTTGGGCTGCAGCTCTACCTGGGCCAGCTTGTCGAAGAGCGCGTAGAACCACCGGGCGGTGCTCAGCTTGAACCGCGACTCGCCCTCGCGCTGCTCGCGGACCGCATACACCACGTCGCAACCCGCGCGCCAGTGGTCGAGCATCGTCCGGATCAGCTCCGGGGGGTCCTGGAGGTCGGCGTCGAGCATGACGACCGCGTCGCCGCGAGCGTGATCCAGCCCGGCGGTCAGCGCCGTCTGATGGCCGAAGTTGCGCGACAGGTAGACGACCCGCACCCGCGGGTCGTTGGACGCCATGCGCTCGAGCGCGATCGGCGAGCCGTCGCTGGAGCCATCGTCGACGAGCACGAGCTCGAACGGGAGGCCCTCGAGCGCCGCGACGACCCGGCCGTAGAACTCGTCGATCGTCGCCTCTTCGTTGTAGACGGGGGCGACGACACTGACGAGGCGCAGCTCGCGGGGGGTTCCATCAAAGACCGGGGACGGCGAGCTCATCGGTGCATGGTACGAGTTAGCACCTGGGATCCCTACAGAAGACTCGTGGCATGCGGGATGTATCCCACCAGCTGGAATCCCTGGACGATTCCGGTCATGATCAGCGCCCAGCGCGTCAGCCGCCGGTCGTGGCCGATGGCCGCCAACGGCAGCAGCCAGCCGACATACCACGGCAGCAGCGAGCTCGAGGCCACCAGCATCGTCAGCGTCGCCCAGCCGGCTCCGTCGATCCAGTCCATCTGCCCGCGCCAGACGCGCAGTAGCAGCCGCCAGCTGATCGCCAGGAACACCGCCGCCAGGGTGTAGCCGAGGATGTGCGCGACGGTCCAGAGGCCGAGCCCGATGGAGATGAAGCCGGGGAGCGTCTGCCAGTCGCCCTCGCTCTGGCTCTGGTTGATCGTCTTCAGCATGTCGACCGACTGCGAGCCGAAGACGGCCAGGCTCAGAATCGTCACCATCGCCAGGGCGATGCCGGCGCCGATGACCAGATCGCGGCGGCCGCGGCCGCGGCGCGGGCCGCCGGCGGCGAGCGCGAACGGAAGGATGATCCCGGCGGTCAGCTTGATCCCGGTGGCCAGGATCGCCAGGCCGCCGCCGAGCCGCTCACGCGAGGCGAGGATGGCGTAGAGACCGCCGACGAACGCCACGAGCATCAGCAGGTCGTTGTGGCCACCGCCGACCCCGTAGATGACCAGGAGTGGGTTGAGGCCGACGAGCGCCGCCGCCCGGACGGGATCCTTACCGCGCAGCCGCGCGCAGTGCCAGACCAGCGCGACGAGCGCGATACTCGAGATGGCGGCCATCGACTTGTAGGCAAAGACGCTGGCCGCGATCGAGAGCGGCGCCATGATGTAGCTGAAGATGGTGAAGACCGGGCCGTAGGCGCTGGGGATGTAGGACCACTTGGCGCCGATGTATTGGAAGACGGGGTCGTGGAAGATCGCGTAGGGGCCGTTGGTGTACGGGTTGTTGCCGTACAGCGCGCCCATCCGTGCGTAGGCCTGATAGCTGAAAACATCGGTCGAGACGAGCGGCGGCGCGAGCAGCACCAACAGGTTCAGCCCGGCGATCGCCATCAGCACGGCCCGGGGCGAGAGCTGCGCCGAGAGCGACACCACGAAGACGTAGGAGGCGAAGAAGAGCGCCAGCGCGGCGATCGCCCCACTGGCGTGGAGGTTGAGGTACACGCCGTTG
>DASZMK010000217.1:0-2711 GCA_035551855.1 Solirubrobacteraceae bacterium | reverse complement strand
CTACGTGTTCGTCTCCGGACAGGGCCCGCTGGACCCGGAGACACTGGCCGTGCGGGGTACGACCGTCGCCGAGCAGACGCGCTTGACGCTGGAGAACGTCGTCGCGCTGGTGCGGGCGGCGGGCGGCGCGGCGTCGGACATAGTGCGCTGCACCTGCTACCTGGCGTCGATCGACTCCTTCGATGAGTTCACCGCCGCCTACGAGGAGTTCTTCGCCCACGAGCCGCGGCCGACGCGGACGACGATCGGCTGTCAGCTGTCCGGCATCCTCGTCGAGATCGACTCCATCGCCTATGTCCCTCAGGCCGGCGACTGAGACCACGCCGGAGGCGTGGCTGGACACGCACCGGGAGGAGCTGGTCGGGCTCGTCCGGTCGCTCGTCTCGCATCGGAGCGAGAACCGGCCGCCGCGCGGCGAGGAGGGGCCGTGCCAAGCGTTCGTCGCCGGCTATCTGCAGGACCTGGGCGTTGAGCCGGACGTGTTTGCGCCGTCTGAGGTCGTAGGCGCGGTCGAGCACCCGGCGTGGTGGCCGGGCCGCGAGTACGCCGGGCGGCCCAACGTCGTGGGCCGGCGGCCGGGACGCGGCGGCGGGCGCTCGCTGCTGTTCTCCGGGCACGTCGACGTCGTCCCGGCGCTCGGCCAGGGGGTTCACGGCTACTGGGACGGGGATGTGTCGGAGGGTCGCCTGTACGGGCGGGGCGCACTGGATATGAAGGGCGGCGTGGCCTGCTCCCTGCACGCGCTGCGCTGCCTGGTGGAATGTGGGTGTGAGCTGGCGGGGGACGTGATGGTGGAGACGACGGTCGACGAGGAGTTCGGCGGCGCCAACGGAACGCTTGCCTGCCGGCTGCGTGGGTGCGTTGCCGACGCGGCGGTCGTGCCGGAGCCGACCGGCCTGGCGGTCTGCCACGCGACCCGTGGCGGGATCCAGTACCGCCTGCACGCCCGCGGCGAGACGGGCGGGATGAACTTCGGCGACGGCGAGGTGGTGAGCGCGCTGCACACCATCGCGCGCGTGTCGGTCGCGCTGGCCGACGCCGAGCGCGGCCGCGGCGCACCCATCTACCAGTACCTCCTGCGCTCCGGCGAGGAGCTGCCCTGGGGCACCGAGGAGGGGACGCCGACGTCCGGCGAGCTGGAGTTCTGGGCTGAGATCCTTCCCGGGGTGACGCGCGAGCAGTTGGAGGCGGAGTTGCGCGGGGCGGTCGAGAGTGCGCTTGCGGGTGGAGTCCCGGTGGAGTGGGAGCAGCGGACGCGGTTTCTACCGCCGCTCGACGGTGATCCGCAGGCGCCGATCGTGGAGGCGATGCGAACGGCGCTCGGCATGGCGGGGGCCGGGCCGCGGGTGGCGCCGTTCGCCTGCGACGCGTTCGTGTTTCCGGAGTGGGGCTCGGTGCCGGTCGTCGTCTGCGGCCCCGGCGGGGACAACGCGCACGCGCCGGACGAGTACGTGTTCATTGACGACCTGCATGCGCTCACGGCGGCGTACGTCCGGCTCGCGTTGGACTGGTGCGGCGAGGCGCGCGGATGAGCGACCACGGCAACCTGCGGAGCGCGCGCTGGTTCGGCGCGCATGACCTCGCCGGGTTCCTGCACCGCTCGTCGATCCACGCCGAGGGCATTTCTCATTACTCGATGACCGACCGCCCCGTCGTCGGCATCTGCAACTCGTGGTCGGAGCTCGTCAACTGCAACGTTCACTTCCGGGGGCTCGCCGAGTCGGTCAAGCGCGGCGTCTACCAGGCCGGCGGACTGCCGCTGGAGTTCCCCACCATCTCGCTCGGCGAGAACCTGATGAAGCCGACGACGATGCTCTATCGCAACCTGATGGCGATGGACGTGGAGGAATCCATCCGCTCCTATCCGCTGGACGCTGTCGTCCTGCTGGGGGGGTGCGACAAGACGGTCCCGGCGCAGCTCATGGGCGCCGCCAGCGCCGACATCCCAGCGATCATGATCACCGGCGGACCGTCGCAGCCGGCGTACTTCCGCGGCCGGGAGCTCGGCGTCGGCACCGACACCTGGCACTACGCCGACGAGCTGCGCGCCGGGCGGATGAGCCAGGAGGAGTTCGACGAACTGGAGGCGGCGGCGACCCCGTCGTACGGCCACTGCAACGAGATGGGGACGGCCTCGACCATGACCTCGCTCGTCGAGGCGCTCGGCCTTTGCCTGCCGGGCACGGCGTCGATCCCCGCCGTCGACGCCCGCCGGCGCACCGCCGCCGAGGCGACCGGGCGTCGCGCCGTAGAGCTGGCGGGGGAGGGGCCGCGGCCGACCGAGGTCCTGACGCACGACGCGTTCGAGAACGCGATCACGCTGCTGATGGCGCTGGGGGGATCGACGAACGCCGTCATCCACCTGCTGGCTTTGGCCGGGCGGGTGGGGGTCGACCTGTCGCTTGACCGCTTCCACGAGATCTCGCAGCGGACCCCGCGGCTGGCCAACGTCCGTCCCTCCGGCGAGTACCTGGTCCAGCAGCTCTTCCACGCGGGCGGGGTGCGGGCGGTGCTGGGTCAGCTGGCGCCCCTGCTGCGTGGGGACGCGTTGACGGTCACCGGGCGTGTGCTGGAGGACGGGTTTGCCGGCGCTGTCGTCCACGACGCTTCGGTGATCGCCTCGCTCGAGGCGCCGTTCGACGATAAGGGCGGGATCGCCGTCGTCCGCGGCTCGCTCGCGCCTGACGGCGCGGTCGTCAAGCGCAGCGCCG
>DASZMK010000216.1:0-15362 GCA_035551855.1 Solirubrobacteraceae bacterium | reverse complement strand
AGGACATCGTCCTGATCGTGGCCGCCTGGAGCGATGATGATCCGGTCGACCTGGCGCTCGGAGATCGCCCGGGCCAGCGTGTCCGGCATGGTCATCGCCTGGCCGGGGCTCGATGGGCGCCCCTCGGCCTCGACCGTGCTGAGTGGCACCCGGCCGACGACCGCCGCCTTGACCCCGGGTGCACTCTGCAGCTTGCCGCGCACCCGCGCGGCATCCCCGCCGTTGCCGAGGATCAGGCACCGCTCCGGCGTCGTGGCCAGCGCCGTCAGCGCACGCGCGAGCAGCCGGCCTCCGAAGAACGTGATCAGCCCGGCCACAAGCAACGCGAACACCTCCGGACGGTCCAGCCATCCGTGCAGAAGCACCGCCTCGGCCAGCCACACGGTCATGGCGTAGAGCACTGACAGGTAGATGATGGCGGGCAGCTCGTCGATTGTCGTCTTGCGCACGATGTGCTGGTCCCGGTCGTAGAGACCCAGTGCCTTCGAGGCAAGAATCACGAACGGGGCGAGCAGGACCGCCGGCCAGCGCAGACCCACCCGGCCGGAGTCCACGACGTTGACAACCAACAGGAGGGCCACGAATGCCGCCACCACATCGGCCGTTGCCAGGGTGCGACGCAGCACGGTGTCACGGTGCCACCCGTCCCGGCCGGGCTGGGCGGGTACCGCCTCCCAGACCGGCGACATGTCCAATTGATAGGTGGGACGGCGGTTCACCCGTGTCCGGCCACGGGCGACGTCACGGCTGCGCCGGAGGACTCGTCCGGCGCTCAGCCGGGTCTGCTTCTGCCGTGTGTCGCTAGCCACGCGCCACCATCGATGGGAAGGCCGGCCTCGGTCCCGCATTGCCCATGGATCCGATTGTGGTTCGGTTGTGAACGTAGGTTGTGATCATCTTGGTTCGTGACTTCCCGGTTAACCTCAGGCTCCAAGTTGTCCGCTGTGACGCCCAGCGGTGACCGCTGCCCGAGGCTCCCAGTCGCCCGGCAGTGATGGTTGTGTCGATAACCCGTCGCTCCGCGAACTCCCCCGAGCTTCAGTGCGGTCACGACTGGCTGTCTCCGTCCCGGCACCCTACGTTTAGCAGCTTTGCCGGCATATAGCCAAATGGACCAAGTCTCAGTGCTTGCGACCCGCCCTGTGGCTACCGGCACCCGCCAAACGGACGCACGGATTCCCGCGGGACTGTACCTGCCCAAAACCGCACACTTCCACACGTGCTCGGGATTGCAGCGTTTTCGAAGGCTCCCCTACCGCAACCAGTGAGCGGATGCGAAGTTGCGCTTCCCCCACATCCGCTTCGCTGATCTTTACGTTCCGTCGTCAGTGTGACGTATTGCAACCTGAAAGTTGCACGCAGCCTTGCAGTCAGTTCGAGGAACCGAAGCCACGCACTCCGCCGGCCATCGGCCGCCGTTCGATCACGCGGTCGACAAGTCCGTAGGCCAGCGCCTCGTCACCCGTGAAGTACCGATCGCGTTCCATGTCCGCATGGACACGTTCCACCGACTGGTTCGTGTGCTTGGCGTAGATCTCATCCACGCGCGCGCGTAGGGCGACGATCTCCTTGGCGTGGATCTCCACGTCAGTCGTCTGACCTTCAAAACCTCCCGATGGCTGATGAATCAGGATCCTGCTGTTGGGAAGTGCCATCCGCTTGCCCGGTGCCCCGCCGGCGAGCAACAGGGAGCCCATTGACATGGCAATGCCATAGCAGATGGTCTGAACGTCAGGGTTGATGAACTGCATGGCGTCGTAGATGGCCAGGCCGGCGTAGATGGAACCGCCGGGAGAGTTGATGTACAGGTGGATGTCCTTGTCCGGGTCATCTGACTCGAGGTGGACGAGTTGAGCAACGATCAAGTTCGCCGTCTCCTCGTCGACCTGGCCGCCGAGGAAGACAACCCGGTCGTTGAGGAGCCGCGAGTAGATGTCGAAGGAGCGTTCGCCGCGAGCTGTCTGCTCCACGACCATGGGAACGAGTGGCATCAGGCCTCCTTGTAACGGATTAGTGAGGTTTTGGTCACGTTGTGTGGCTCTTGACTGTTCTGAATATGTCCTTTCGTTCGCTCGACTGAGCGGCTGGTCGTGGGCGGGAGGTGGGGTGCGCGGGCGCGTCGAGATCCGCGTAGGCTGTACGGCGGGCCGGGTGGTAACGTGCAACCGGATGGTTGCCCATAATCCCAAACCTAGCAGATACGCAACCTACGGGTTGCACGTGGAGCAGCGATACCCGGCCCCTCCAGGAGACGCGCATGACCGATGAGATCGAACGTGAAATGGACTTCGCGGCCCCGCCAGACGAGGTGTGGGAGGCGCTGACCGACCCGGAGTGGCTGGGGACCTGGCTGGCCGACGACGTCGAGCTCGAGCTGTGGCCCGGCGGCGAGGCACGGTTTGCGCTCGGCGATCAGATCAGGACCGGTTGGGTGGAGGAGGTCTGTGCTCCCGGCGGCGATGGTGGCCAACCCGGGGACGGGCGCCTGGCCTTCTGGTGGGCCGAGGACGGCGAGCCCGCCTCGCGGGTCGAGCTGTCCCTGCGCCCGCTGGATCCGGGGACCCGGCTCCGGGTCGTCGAGACCCGCCCGCTGCAGTTGCTGGATCTCGTCGGAGTCCCGCTGCCCGGCCAGGGTGGCCGGCGCTACGGCCCGGCGCTCGTGGCGGCCTGACCGATGCCACACGAACCCAACGGGCACACAGCCGACCAGGTGAGCGACGGACTCGCCGAGGACCGCGCGGGGGCCGTTTTCGGCGCGCTTGCCGATCCTGTGCGCCGCCGCCTGTTCAGCGAGATCGCCGCGCACCCGTCGACGGCGACCGAACTCGCCAATGGCCTGCCGATCTCCCGGCAGGCCGTCGCCAAGCACCTGAACTCGCTGTCGGACGCCGGACTGCTGGAGCGCGAGCGGGCCGGACGCGACGTGCGCTACCGCGTCACCCCGCAACCGCTCTCGGAGGCCGTCTCGTGGATGGCCGAGGTCGGTGGTCAGTGGGACGAGCGGCTGGCGCGGCTGGCGCAGACGCTGGAGCGCTGAGGGGCTGGGGCCCCCCGCGGCTCAGCGCGGGTTGATGCCGAAGTACGGCACGGCCCACCCCACGATCTTCTGGAACGCCGGCGCCGCGACGGAGCCACCGTAAAAGGAGCCCTGTGGCTGATCGACGACCACCATCCCCAGCAGTTGCGGGTGGTTGGCGGGCACCATACCGACGAATGAGGCCACGTACTCGCTGGTCGAATAGCCGCCCTTGACGGCGACGTTGGCGGTACCCGTCTTGCCGGCCATGTCGTAGCCGGGGATGCCGGCGCCGGACGCCGTGCCGCCGTCGGCGTAGACGCCCTTCAGCATCTGCCGCAGTTCCGCGGCGGTCGTCGCCGAGATGATCTGGTGGGCCTTGGGGATCGGTGCCGCCTTGCCGCCGACCGACTGGACGACGTACGGCGCGCGCAGCCAGCCGCCGTTGGCAATCGCCGCGTACGCCGCGATCATCTGGACGGGGGTCACCGACTCGCCCTGGCCGAACGGCAGGTTGTACATCGACGTGCCTGAGTAGTTGGACGGCTTCAGGATGAAGCCGGCGTCCTCGCCCGGCAGATCGACGCCGGTGGGGGCGCCGAACCCAAACCGGTGCACCCAGTAGTTGAACCGCGTGGCGCCCAGCTTCTGGCCGATGAGGTCGGCGCCGATGTTGCTGGAGACGCGGAGAATGCCCGCCGTGGTCTTCGTCTCGTATCCGTGGGGTTCCGCGTCCTTGATGATGCTGCCGAAGACCGACAGCTGCGGGGGGATGTCGAACTGGCTGTTGGGGGTGATCAGACCGTCCTGGAGTGCCCCGGCCACCGTAATCGCCTTGAAGGTCGAGCCGGGCTCGTAGGTGAAGGAGACCGCGTGGTCCTGGATGGCGTTGTTGACGGTTGCGGTGCTCGCGCCCACGTACGGATCGTTGGCGTTGATCCGCGGCCAGTTGGCGAGGGCGAGGATCGCGCCGGTGTTGGGGTTCATGACGATCGCCGTCGCGCTCTGGGGCGAGTAGGCGGCGCCCACTCCGGCCAGCACCTGCTCCACCTCGCTCTGCAGCGGCGCCGAGAGCGTCAACTGCAGCGTCTTGCCCGTCTGCATGGGGTGCACGTTGTCGATCGCGATCGTCTGCCCGTGCGGGTCGCTGACGATCCGGCGCTGCCCATCGTGGCCGAGCAGCATGCTGTTGTACCGCCACTCGAGTCCGCTGTAGCCACTGCCGAGACTGTTGACCGCACCGAGCACCTGGGCCCCGAACCAGTTGCGCGGATAGACGCGCTTGACGTCCGGGCTTGTCGAGATGCCGTTGATGTTGAGCGCCGCCGCCTGATGCGCAACCGCCGAGCTGACCTGGCGGGCGAGCCGCACATAGCCCGTATGTGGCTTGCTCACGGCGGACAGGACCGTCAGCAACGACATGTGGAGCACCGGCGCCAGCTTCTGGGCAGCGAGCGCCGGCTGCTTGATCAGGTACGGGTCGACGATGATGTCGGCGGCCGTTTCCGACAGAGCCAGATCGACTCCGTTGGCGTCGGTGATCGTCCCGCGCATGGCCGGGATGGTCTCGTTCGTGATCTGCTGGCTGACGGCGGCCTGCCGCAGCGAGCCGGCGCGGAACACGCCGAGGTCGACCGCGCGGAGCACGGCGACGCTGAGCAGCGCCAGGAAGCCGATGAAGATGTAGCCGAGGCGGCGGTCGATCGCAACCATCGGCGTGTGCTCAGCCGCCCGCCGGCGTTCCGCTGACCCCGGCGGTCGCGGCGCCTCCCGACGAGGAGGTGGTGGGGGCCGCCAGCTGCGTGGGGGCCACGCCGCTCGACGTCGTCGACCCCGTGGCCGACGACGTCCCGGCGGCGGCGGTCGTGCCGGCGGCTGTCGTCGTGGCGGTGGCGGTGGCTGTGCCGGCGGCTGTTGTCGTACCGGTCGCGGTGGCTGTGCCGGCGGCCGTCGTCGTGCCGGTGGCGAGCGTGGGCAGGGCCGTGGCCGCAGGCACCGCCGTGGTCGGCAAGCTGCCGGACGGTGACGAGACGCCGCCGGTGGTCAGCGCCGCGCCGGGCAGCGCGGCCGCGAACGCGGTCGCGTTGGGCTGGTGGATGTTGCCAGCCGCACGCCCGGTGTTGCCGGAGCCCGGCACCAGGAACTTCACCTGCGACGGCGCGGGCATCACCAGCCCCATCTGGGCCGCCCGGCTCTCGATCCGCTGGTCGTCGGCGAGCTGAGCCACGCTGGCCGCGAGCACATCGCGCTGGTTCTGGAGCGCGGTGGTGTGCTGCAGCGACACCCCGGTGGCGGCGTTGAGCTTGAGCACCTCCACCTGCATCGCGACGATCCCGGCGAGCAGGACGCCGAGCAGCGGAATCCACACGCGGCCGCGGATGATCCGGTCAAGCAGCGAATGATCCGGCAGCGCCCGGACGTAGGCGGCCAGCCGGGCCGCGAGCGGGGCGCCCGCGGGTACGGCCACGCGCTGGGTCGTCCGGCGCCGCGGCACGGCGGCCGGCTGGCGGGTGGGTGCCGCCGCCCGGCCGCGGGTCAGCCCGGCGAGCGGCCCGGACACTCGCCGGGCCGTCCGGGGAGCGATTCCCTGGTGCAGCTGCGAGCGATGGCTCCGGGACTTGGGCGCCGGACGGGGGGACGCCGCTGCGCGGGCGGGCCGCTTGGGCTCCGCAGGCACCTTCCTGCGGGTCGTCCGGGCGGCGGGCGTGACGGCGGGGGGCGTCATGTGGTGGGGACCTCCAACTTGCGGGCGGCGCGCAGGTGCGCTGACTTTGATCGTGGGTTGGCGGCGACTTCGCCCGGTGTGGGAGCCACCGCACGCCGGGTGAGGAGCTCGGCCTCTGGTTCGTGGCCGCAGACGCAGATCGGCAGCTCCGGCGGGCAGATGCAGCCCCGCGCCCGCGCGACCAGAAATCGCTTGACGAGACGGTCCTCAAGCGAATGGAACGAGATGGCCGCGAGCCGGCCACCCGGACCCAGAACCTCCCAGGCCTCTGGGAGGGCCCGCTCCAGCTGGGTCAGCTCGTCATTGACGGCGACGCGCAGCGCCTGGAACGTCCGCTTGGCGGGATGGCCACCGGCGAACTGGGCCGGCACCGGCACCGCGCTCTTGATCGATTCCACCAGCTGTTGGGTCGAGTGAAACTCCTCGCGCCGGCGAGCCCGCACCATCGCGCGCGCAATCTGCGGCGCGTAGCGCTCCTCGCCGTACTCCCGCAGGAGGCGGGCCAGGCGCCGCTCCTCCCAGGTGTTGACGATCTCGGCGGCGGTGAGCTCCTGCGCCGGATCCATGCGCATGTCCAGCGGCGCGTCGTAGGCATAGGAGAAGCCGCGTTCCCACGTGTCGACCTGCATCGAGGACATGCCGAGGTCCAGGTAGATGATGTCGGCCTGCAGCCGCTCCTCGTGCAACTCGCCCAGCGCGGTGACGAAGTCGGCGCGAATGAACCGCGTCTCGCACGGCACCTCCGCGGCCAGAGCGGCAAAGCGCTCCTCGGCGGCGGGATCGCGATCGACGCCGATGAGCAGGCCGCCGGGGCCGATCCGCTCGGCGATCAGGCGGGCGTGTCCCCCGCCGCCGACCGTGCAATCGACGGCGATCTCCCCCGGGCGAGGATCGAGCGCTTCGATCAGCTCGCCGGCGAGGACCGGGATGTGGGTCTTGGTCATGTCAAGCAGTGTTGCCAAGGCTCGCTGCAATGTCTGGGATGCGGGTCAGGACGTCCTCGAAGTTCTGCGCGTAGCGCGCGCGGTCCCACACCTCGAGGCACTCGCCGGAGCCGGTCACGACGACCTCCTTCTGGAGGCCGGCGTAGTCCATGAGCGGGGTGGGGATCATCACGCGGTTGGCAGCGTCGAGCTCGGTGTCAAACGAGGCGTTGAAGAAGAAGCGCTTCAGCTCCCGGGCCTTCGGCTCGAAGGGGTTCAGCCCGTCCATCGCGGACTTCGTGAACTCGTCGTACGCCTTCGGCGTCCAGATTGCGACCGTGCGCGGGGCCCCCGGCTGCACCTCGTGCGAGGGCGCCAGCACCACCGCCTCGGCGAGCACAGCTCTGAACTTCGCGGGGATGGTCAGACGGTGCTTCGCGTCGAGCGCGTGTTCGAAGGTTCCGCGGAAGGTCAAGTGGGCTCATGCAGCAGATGGGAGCTCAAAACCCGGGTGGCTGGGTGGGAGGAGCCCCGCCACCCGGGTTCCTGAAGCGACGCCCACAGTATCCCACTCTCTCCCACTTTGCAACCTAGTTCCCACCCTGTGCCCCACCAGTGTCCCACCACGGGGTGGTCAGGGGCCGTAGCCCCCGTGTTCACTCGGGTTCTGCGGTGGGAGACCCGCCTGCGTGCGGGCCGGTCTGACGTGCACGATCCGGTGCAGAACGACGTTCTGCCGACCCCGATTGCATCCGCAGCCCGGTTCCGTCCGAGGGGTGTGCGTCGCCGGGGCGGGTGCCCTCCGGCGCGGGGGGTGCCTCCGGCGCGGGGGCGGGTGCCCTCCGGCGCGGGGCGGGGTGGCGCTCCGCGCGGGGGCGGGGCCTAGCCGGCGGCCGGGAGCTCCAGCACCAGCCGGGCGCCGGCGTCCGCGGGCGCGGCCGCCAGTCGTCCCCGATGAGCCTGGGCGATCTCTGAGGCGATCGTCAATCCGTGGCCGTGCGGGCCGCGGGCGTGGCGCCCGCGCCGGGTCAGCTCGGCCACGGGCGCGGGCAGCCCTCGCCCGTTGTCTGAGACCTCGACGCGAACGAACCGCCCGCGGAGGGCCACCCGCGCCTCGACGGCCGCGCCGCCGTGCTCGATGGCGTTGGCCAGCAGGTTGCCCACCGCCTGCGCCAGCCGCAGCCGGTCCCCCCACACCGCCCCACCGGGTTCGCCCCACACCGCCCCACCGGGTCCGGGGCCGGGCCCGCGCAGCGTCACGCCCGCCGCCTCGCCGACCGCCCGCCACGCCTCGACCGAGTCGGCCACGAGCCTGCCCACGTCCACCCGCTCGAGATGCCGGAGCGGTGGAGCGCCCCGGCGCGCGTCGGCCAGATCCTCCAGGGCGAGGGCCGCCCGCCCCAGCTCGGCATCGATGGCACGCAGGCGCCCCGTCGGCACGTCTCCTCCGCGGCTGCCGAACGTCAGCCCCAGCCGCGCTGCCGTCAGTGGCCCGCGCAGCTCATGGCAGGCGCGGGCGACGGCCTCCATGCGCAGGCCCAGCATCCGCCGGGCGACGAGCAGCAGCGTTCCGGCGATCGCCGCGACGACCCAGCCGCCGAGTGCGGTGACCGTGCTCACTGCAGCGGAAGGGAGTCGACGAGCCGGTAGCCGACCCCCCACACGTTGACGACGAACTCGCTGTCGCCGGTGGTGAGCTTCTTGCGCAGGCGCGACGCGTGGGAGTCCAGGGTGCGCGTCGGGACCATCGACTGAAATCCCCAGACCCCGCGCAGCAGCTCCTCGCGCGTGAAGACACGCGAGGGCTCGGAGGCCAGGGTCCGCAGCAGCCCGTACTCCTTCTTGGACAGGTGGACCCGCCGGCCGTCCAGCCAGACCTCGCGGGTGACCGGATCAAGCTCCAGGGCGCCGATCCGAACCCGTCCGAGTCTCGCGCGCGTGCGCGTGCGACGCAGGAGGGCGTCGACGCGCAGGCGGAGCTCTGGATAGCTGAAGGGCTTTGACAGGTAGTCGTCGCAGCCTCGTTCGAAGCCACGAATGCGGTCCAGCTCGGCGGCGCGGCCGGACAGGATGAGCACCGGCAGCTGCGAGTCGAGCCCTCCGCCGGATTCGCTGGACTCGCGCAGCTCGCGCAGGAGGTCCAGCCCATCACGGTCGGGCAGCCCCAGGTCGAGGATCGCCAGCTCCGGCGCGTGGCTGGCGATCATGCGCCGGCCGTCCGCGGAGGACCGCGCCTCCAGGGGTTCATAGCCGTCGGCGGCGAGGTTGTCGGCGAGGAAACGACGCGTTGCGCAGTGGTCCTCTACGATCAGAATCGCGGGTAGATTTCGCTCCATATCGGCATGAGCCGCGAGCGTCACCGCCCTCTCCCCCCTCCCTGCTGCAACATCGCTTTCAGGCTCCCGGCCGGGCAGGATTCCCACATATGATGCCGACGCCATGTACCGGCGAGGCAACTACAGCTCCGGCGATGACTTCGTCCTGGAATACGGAGAATTGCGGTTTACGTTCAACGAACGGGACTTCCGCGAGCGCTGCGAGCAGTCCGCGCGCAAGCTCGGCTTTCTCGCCGATTCCGTCGAGGAGGACGAGGCCGAGGACCTCATCAATCTCGTCGTCAACGGCGAGGTCACCGACCCCGCCTCGGCTCTCGGCGAGCACGTGAACGAGTGCTGGGCCGACCTGGTCGGACCGTCCGAGCGGTCGCTGGTGCACTGGCTCCGGCGTCTGATCTTCCGGGGGGCATGGCTGGACCAGCGGGTCAAGGAGGGTGAGCTGGACGTCGCCTTCAACCCGGACAGCCACACGTTCGTCTACGTCCAGCCGGACCGGGGCGGCGAGGCGATCGAGCTCGCGCCGGAGCCGAGCTGGAACCGGGTCGCTTACCAGCGGCGCTGACGGGGGCGCTCGCCGCCCGGGGTGTGGTGTGGGCGGCCGGGGCGGGCCGCCCGCGACCCTGCACGATGCGCCAGATCAGCGGGCCGCCCGGTCGTCTGGCGCAAAGTGGGGGCTGTGCCTGCGCGTGGTGCCAAATCATCCCGCTGGTGCATGATTTGGCGCCTGGTGCATGCCCGGCCGCCGCTCTCCCGGCAAAGCCCGCGACCGCCCACTCTCCCGGCGGAGCCCGCGACCCCCCGCTCTCCCGGCGGAGCCCGCGACCCCCCGCTCTCCCAGCGGAGCCCGCGACCCCGCTCCCCCCGGCCCGCGACCGCCCCTCCGGGCCGGCCAGTGGATCAGCCCCGCATAGGACTCGCCGACCGGCACAACGCGCCGCGCGTTCCGAAGGCTAAAGACAGAGCCAAGGCCGCCAACGACCAGCGTCCCCGGCCCGGCCCCCTGATCGGCTAACCCCCGGATCCGTGCAGCGCGGCGACGTTCTGATTGCGCGGCGGCGGATTGTCCAGCAGGAGCCGCGGCACGGTCACGAGCTTATAGCCGCGAGCGCGCAGGCCGCGGATGATCTGCGGCAGGGCCGCCACGGTCTCCGAGCGGTTGCCGCCGGCGTCATGGAGGAGGATGATCGCGCCCGGGCGGGCGCCGGTCAGCGCGCGCTGGACGATGGTGCCGACTCCCGGCTGCTGATAGTCGCTCGTGTCGACGCTCCAGAGGATCATGAGCATCCGGAAGCGCTTGAGGAGCGACAGGGTGGTGGCGTTCCAGAGACCGTACGGCGGGCGGAACATGCGCGGGAAGGGCGCGTCGTAGGAGCCGATCGCCGTGGCGTCCTCGAGCAGCTGGGTGCGCTGGTCGCGCCGCGACAATCGGGACATGGGCGCGTGCAGCTCGGTGTGATCGCCGATCGGATAGCCGCGGGCGACGAGCGCGGCGGTGGAGGCATGGAAGTACCTCTCGAGCACCCCCACCTCGAAGAAGGTGGCGGGCGCGTGCTGGCGCTCGAGCACGCGGATGATGTCCGGGGTGTACGGGCCCGGGCCGTCGTCGAAGGTCAGCGCCACCTCGCGATGCTGGGAGCCGGCGATCCGGACGTACGGCGTGTGGGCGAGGGTGCGGTTGATGGCGGCGGTCTCGGCGCGAGCCTCCTCGGCGGCGAACGAACCCGCGCCGCGGCCGGCAAGCGCCTTGATCCGCGCGAAGTACCCATGCGAGGAGGCGACCGACAGGTGGGCGGCGGCGCCCCCGGCGCCGGACGAGGCGCCCACCGCGGCTCCCACCAGGAGCGCCAGGACGGCCACCGCGGCCAGCGCGCCGGCCCGCCGGCGGCGGTGCTGGTGAGTCAGCGGCAGCCGGTCGGCGACGGGCACGCCGACCCCTCGCGCCGGCCGGCGCGCGTCACCGATTGCAGAGTCGCCCTCAGCCATCTCTCAGGTCCCCCGCGCACATGATGCCGCGCCACGCCGAAGCGCGTCGCCCGACCGGACGATTAGGCTGCATTCTCCATGACTGCGGCGATCTGGCTGGTTATCCCCACCTACAACGAGCGTGAGAACCTCGCGAAGATCGTCATCGCCGCCGGGGCAGAGCTCGAGCGTGCCGCCCCCGGCGACCACCGGGTCCTGGTCGTCGACGACAACTCGCCGGACGGCACCGGCGCCATCGCCGACGAGCTCGCCGACGCCCATGACTGGGTCGAGGTCCTGCACCGCTCCGGCAAGAGCGGCCTGGGCCAGGCGTACCTCGCCGGCTTCACCCGCGCCCTGGAGGCCGGAGCCAAGCTCCTGCTGGAGATGGACGCCGACTTCTCCCATGATCCGAAGTACCTGCCGCAGCTGCTCGCCGCCGCCGAGCACGCCGACCTGGTGCTCGGCTCGCGCTACGTGCCCGGGGGCGGGGTCCGCGATTGGGGACTGTTGCGGCGGCTCATCAGTCGCGGCGGCGGACTGTACGCGCGCCGCATCCTCGGGGTTGACATCCGCGACCTGACCGGTGGCTTCAAGTGCATCAGGCGCGAGGTGCTGGAGGCGATCGACCTGCCCAGCGTCCGTGCGGAGGGATATGTCTTTCAGATCGAGGTCACCTACCGCACCATCCTCGCCGGGTTCACCGTGCGCGAGGTCCCGATCGTGTTCGCGGACCGCACGCTCGGGAGCTCGAAGATGTCGACGACGATCGCGCTCGAGGCGATGCTGCTCGTACCGGTCATGAAGCGCACGGCAAGGGCCGCGCTCGCGCGGGCACACGCCGGGCGGGAGATCGCGAAAGTTGATTAACGCGATCTCAATGTCGCCCAAACGGCCTCAGGTTGCTCACCGGGCATGCTGAATGAGATGAGCACGAGCAGCCCTCTCAGCGTCTCACCGCAGAGCGCGCTCGATCTGGCGGTCGGCCTCGAGAGCGGGAGCGATCGCACCACCAGCCGGCGTGGGCTGCTCGCCATCGCCGGGCTGCTCGCGATCGGCGCGACGATCGCGGTCGCCGCCGCCCACACGGCGACGCTCCTACCCCAGTCGGTGTCGTTCGTACCGTCCGGCCTGGCCGGCGCGTTCAACGGCGTCTACCTCAACCTCCACCCCGCTGGGGCGATCGCCGCGTTGGCGCTCTTCTTCGTCGCCTACGTCGTCGTCGTGTCGCTGTCGGCACAGCTCTCGCCCCGGGTCGTCCTGATGGCGGTCGCCACTCTCAACCTGCTGGTGCTGTTGGCGCCGCCGCTCGTCTCGACCGACATCTTCAGCTATCAGGCCTACGCCCGGATGGGCGCGCTCTATGGCTTCAATCCGTACACGAACGGGCCGCACGCCATCTTCCTGGACCCGGTGTTCCAGTACATCGGCTCCAAGTGGTCCTACATCCCCACTGCCTACGGACCCATCTTCACCGTCTTCAGCTATGTCTTGGCGCCCCTCTCGGTCGCGGCCAGCGTGTTCGCCTACAAGTCGATCGCCGCCGTCTCGAGCATCGCCCTGGTGGCGCTCGTCTGGCACTGCGCGCGGCTGCGGGGCAAGGATCCGGTCCGCGCGGCGGCGCTCGTCGGCCTCAACCCGCTCCTGGTCATCTACGGGGTCGGCGGAGGCCACAACGACCTGCTGATGCTCGTGGCGTTCGTGGGCGGGCTGTACGCGATCCTCTCCTCGCGGGAGCGCATGGGCGGCGGCCTGGCGGTGCTGGCCGCGGGGATCAAGCTGACGGCCGGGATCATCCTCCCGTTCGCGCTCGCCGCCGGAGGTCCGCGACGGGGACGAGGCCGCCGCGACCTCATGATCGGTGCCGCGATCGCCCTGGCGATGGTGACGATTCTCAGCCTGGCCGTCTTCGGCGCACACTCGGTCGACATGCTCAAGACGATCAACCGGAGCCAGAGCGAGGGCGACTGGCAGACCCTCCCCGGCTTCATCTCCATCGGACTCGGCCTGTGGACGATCGCCCACATCGTCGGGTACACGCTCGCCGCCATCTTCCTGGTCATCACCTGGCGGCTGCTGCTGCGCGTCTGGCGCGGGCAGATGGACTGGATCGACGGCGCCGGCTGGGCGACCCTGACGATGCTGGTGGCCTCGAGCTCGCTGCTGCCGTGGTACGTCGGCTGGCTGCTGCCGTTGGCGGCCATCGGCCACGACCGGCGTCTGACGCGCTGGGCGCTGATCATGACCGGGGTCGTCCAGGGATTCCAGCTGGTGGGATACATCCCGCATGCGACGTCTCTTCTGTAGGGATCCCAGGGCCTAGCTCGTAGGATGCGCCGATGACCGTCCCGCCTCCAGTCTTCGATGGAACCCCCCGGGAACTGCACCTGGTGAGTGTCGTCGCGCCCGTCTACAACGAAGAGGCGACGATCGATGAGTTCTACGGCCGCGTCGTCGCGGCGCTCGAGGGCCTCCCCTTCGAGCTCGTGCTCGTCGACGATGGCTCCAGCGACGGCTCGCCGATCGCGCTCGAGCGCATGGCGGCCAACGACCCGCGGGTGCGGGTCGTCTACCTGTCGCGCAACTTCGGCCACCAGACGGCGCTGACGGCCGGGCTTGATCACGCCGGCGGCGACGCGGTCGTCATGCTCGACGCCGACCTCCAGGACCCGCCGGAGCTCATCCGGACGATGCTCGACCACTGGCGCGCGGGCTGCGACGTCGTCTACGCGGTCCGCGAGCAGCGCGAGGGCGAGTCGCGGTTCAAGCTCAGCACGGCCCGGTGGTTCTACGCGCTCTTCGACAAGCTCGCCCAGGTCGAGCTGCAGCCCAACTCCGGCGACTTCCGGCTGCTCGATCGGCGTCCGCTCGACGCGCTGCTCTCGATGCGCGAGCGCAACCGGTTCCTGCGCGGCATGACGGTGTGGGTGGGCTACACCCAGGCGGCCGTCCCGTACCGGCGCGATGCACGCTACGCCGGGGAGACGAAGTACACGCTGCCGAGGATGCTCAAGTTCTCGCTCGACGCGATCTCGTCGTTCTCGCACCGGCCGCTGCAGCTCGCCACGCTGCTCGGCTTCCTGATCTCGACGCTGGCGTTCATCGCAATCCCGGTCGTCGTCGCCCTGCGCGTGGTGGGGTCCTACCTGCCGGGCTTTGGGTCGGTGACGATCCTCGTGCTGCTGCTGGGAGGGATAGAGCTGATCGCCATCGGCATCATCGGCGAATACGTGGGACGCATCTACGACGAGGTCAAGGGCCGCCCGCTGTACCTCGTCCGAGCACGCCGCAACATGTCCGACCGCACGGCAGACCTGCAGGCCGGGTCGCTGCCGCCGGCTGCCGCCGACCGCGACGTGCACACGATGGCCTCGGCCGAGCCCGGCGACGGCGAGTCGCTCCGCCCGCTCGACTGACGCTGGCGGGGGGCGGTCAGCCCCCGGCGGGGCTGGGCCCGACCGAGGGGTTGGAGCGGCCATCGGACCGGCTGGCGGCGCCCCGCAGCTGGCGAACCTCCGCCGGCGAGCGCTCCCCGGACTCCTCGGCGGCCACCTCGAGCGCGGTGATCCGGCTGGACAGTCCCTTGATCGCGTCGGCCACCGGGTCTGGCAGATGGATCCAGTCGGTGTCCGGCCCCTCCGGGCGGCGGCCCTCGACTCTGACCGGATGTCCGGGGTTGCCGACGACGGTCGAGTTGGGCGGCACGTCGTGGATGACGACGCTGTTGGCACCGATCTTCGCTCCATGGCCGACCGTGATGGGTCCGAGCATCTTGGCCCCGGAGCCGATCGTGACGTTATCCTCAACCGTCGGATGGCGCTTTCCGGTGGCAAAGCCGGTGCCGCCCAGCGTCACCCCCTGATAGAGCGTCACGTCGTCGCCGATCTCCGCCGTCTCGCCGATCACGACCCCCATCCCGTGGTCGATGAAGAACCCGTTGCCGATCTTGGCCGCCGGGTGGATCTCGATCCCGGTCACCGCGCGCGCCACGACGGCGATCAGCCGCGGCAGCAGCGGCACGCCGGCACCGTACAGGGCATGGGCGACGCGGTGGGCGAGCAACGCGTGCACGCCCGGCCAGGCGGCGAGGATCTCCAGGGAGCCGACGTCGGAGGCCGCCGGATCCCGGCTCTTGGCCGCGGCGACGTCACGACGGATCTCGGCGGCGGTGCGCGCCATCAGGCCGAGGCCGAACATTGAACTAAGGCTACCGAGCGCAGGTCCGCGGCCGGTGCCGGGGTATGCTGGCGCCGCCCGGTCGTCAGTTCAACGAGGAGCCTGCCAAACCCTCATGACAACGCACTACAAGCCCCAGCAGTATTGGAGCAGTCGCCTGACGAGGGATTTCAACCTCCGCGGCGTCGGACACCTCGAATACAACGAGAGCTACAACTTCTGGC
>DASZMK010000215.1:0-11021 GCA_035551855.1 Solirubrobacteraceae bacterium | reverse complement strand
GGCAAAGGACACCGAGAAACTGATTCGTCAGCTCTCGTTGATCTCGTATCTGATGGCTGAGCGGCGCCCGGTGACCGCCCCGGAGATCAGGCGCGACGTCGAGGGCTACAGCGTGATGAACGAGGACGCGTTCGCCCGCCGGTTCTACGCCGACCGGTCCGAGCTCGAGTCCCTGGGCATCGTGCTGGCGGTCGAGAAGCCCGTCGACGGGCTGGTGGAGCAGGAGAACTACTCGCTGCCGCCGGAGAACTTCCACCTTCCCCCCATCGCCTTCAGCGACGAGGAGCTGGCGGCGCTCCACACCGCCCTCCAGCTGCTGGACGGCGAGTTCGCCTACGCCGAGCCGCTACGGCTCGCGCTCCAGCAGATCTCCTGGGGGCGGCCCAGCCCCCTCAACGCACCGGAGCAGAGCACGGTGGCGCTCGGCATCACCGGATCGGCCGGCGGCCATGACGTCTCCCACCGGCTGGCGAAGATCGAGACGGCCATCTTCCGCCGCAAGACGATCGTCTTCGACTACCACACAATGGAGCGCGACGAGGTCGGAGCGCGCCGGGTGGACCCGTACCAGCTGCTCTATCAGGGCGGTCAGTTCTACGTCGTCGGCCGCTCGCACGAGCGCAGCGCCATCCGCGTCTTCCGCCTGTCGCGGATTCGCGGCAAGGTCGGCTACGCCACCAAGGCCGAGCATGACTTCCAGCGTCCGGACAACTTCAATCCCCGGGCTTACGCCAACCGGATCGACTGGCAGTTCGGCGAGCCGGTGGGGACGGCCGAGGTGTGGATCGCCGGGCGCATCGCCTGGCAGATCGAGCGCCATTTCGGCCTCTACGGCGAGATTCGTCGGCCGGATCACTCGGGCGCGGGGTGGGCGGGGCCGAGTCGCGAGGCTGGAGGCCGAGCGGGCCGTTGGCCCGAGGGCGACGAGGACGATCCCGCAGCCCGGCTGTTCGTCACGCCCTACGCCAACGCCCGCCAGCTGATCGCCTGGACCCTGGGGCTCGGCGAGAACGCCCGGATCACGGGGCCGCCGCAGCTGGTCGGCGAGCTGCGCGAACGCGTGGCCCTGATCGTGGAGCGCCACTCCGGCGAGCCGCAGGTGGCCGATGAGCTGATCGCGATGGATGGGGCGAACGGCAACGGCGGCTCCGGTCAACCGGCCCGGAGCGACGGCGAGGAGGCCGGCGGCAACCGCGCCGACGCGGCGATCCGGCCGGAGCGCTTCGCCCGCCTGGTGACGCTGGCGAGCATCCTGATCGACGCCGGGCGCGCCGGGCGGCTGCTCGACGTCGCCGACCTGCGCGCGGCCCTGAAGGTCTCCGACCAGGAGCTGCGGGAGGACATCTCGGTCCTCAACGTCGTCAACTTCGGCGCCGGCACCTACGTCCTGTACGCCGAGATCCATCCGGACGGCTCGATCGAGGTCGATCCGGAGCCCTATGGCGACTCGTTCGCCCGGCCGGCCCGACTGCTGCCGGTCGAGGCGAAGGCGCTGATCGCGGCCATCGACCTGATCGGTGAGCACATCCCGGAGGGCTCGCTGAGCTCGGTGCGCGAGAAGGTCGTCCAGGCCCTGGGCGAGGACCCGGTGCACGAGGGGCTCCAGTTCGCCACCCCCGGTGGCGACAGTCCGGAGATCGCCGCGGTCGTCTCCAGCGCCATCGCCCGGCGGCACCTGCTGTCGTTCGAGTACTACAAGGAGAACGAGGACGAGTTCTCCACGCGGCTCGTCGAGCCCTATGCCCTGATCAACGGACGCGAGGGGTGGTATCTGGCCAGCTTTGATCCGACGCGGGACAGCGTTCGCCACTTCCGCCTGGACCGCATCAAGTCGGCCACGGTCACCGACCAGTCCTTCGAGGCCCGTCCGGACGTCGACCCCGCCGCCGACGTCGACGGCTGGCCGCGGACCGGCGAGGTACCGGCCTCCAGCCGGGCGCGCGTCTGGATCTCCCCGGAGCGGGCGCGCTGGGCCCGGGAGGAGCGCCATGTCGTGGCCGAGCTGGCCGACGGCGCGGTGATCGTCGAGCTCGGCTTCGCCGGCGTCGACTGGCTGGTGCGCCAGACGCTCAAGGAGGCCGGGGACGCGGTCGTCCTCGATCCCGCCGCCGCGCGCGAGGCCGTGCGCGAGGCCGCCGAGGCGATCGGCTCCGGCGCGCAGCTCGTGTCGCACTGACCGGCGCGCATGGCCCCCAGCCGCCGCGACCAGATCACCATGACCGGCGACGAGGTCGCCGCCTTCGTGGCCGAGCAGCGGACGCTCATCTGCGCGACCAACGGACCGGATGGCTGGCCGCATCTGATGCCGCTGTGGTACGTGGTGCGCGGCGAGGACATCTGGGCGTGGACGTACGCCGCCTCCCAGAAGGTGCGCAACCTGGAGCGAGATGATCGCGCCACCCTGCAGGTCGAGGCCGGCGACAGCTATGACCAGCTGCGGGGGGTGATGATCACGGCGAACACCGAGATCGTGCGCGACCCGGCCGTGGTCGCGGAGCTGGGGGCGGCGCTGGCCCAGCGCTACGCCGGGACGCCGCTCGAGCCGGCCGCGCGGGAGGCGATCCGCGGGCAGGCCACCAGGCGCGTGGCGCTCCGCTTCCTGGCGCAGCGCGTCGCCAGCTGGGATCACCGCAAGCTCGCCGGCGCGTACTGATCGTTCTCAACCAACTACATTTGCCGCCATGTCACCCCTCAAGGGCCTGATCCTGTCCGGCGGCAAGGGCACGCGACTGCGCCCCATCACCCACACCAGCGCCAAGCAGCTGGTGCCGGTCGCCAACCGTCCGGTGCTGTTCTACGCGATCCAGGCCATGGCGGACGCCGGCATCGACCAGGTGGGAATCATCATCGCCCCGGAGACGGGCGACGAGATCCGCTCCGTGACCGGGGAGGGCGAACGCTTCGGCGTGCAGATCACCTACATCGTCCAGGACGAGCCGGCGGGTCTGGCCCACGCCGTGCTGACCGCCGAGCCGTTCCTGGCCGACTCGCCGTTCGTCATGTACCTCGGCGACAACCTCCTCCAGGGCGGCATCGACGAGCTGGTCCGGGAATTCAACGAGCACGGGCCGGACGCCCTGATCCTGCTGACGCCCGTCGCCGACCCGGAGAATTACGGCGTCGCCGAGCTCCGAAACGGGGCGGTGGTGCGCCTGGTGGAGAAGCCGGCCGCCCCGCGGACCGACCTGGCGCTCGTCGGCGTCTACATGTTCACGTCAGCCGTGCACGAGGCGGCGCGGGCGATCCGTCCCTCGGCGCGGGGCGAGCTGGAGATCACCGACGCCATCCAGCATCTCGTCGACCGGGGAATGCGGGTCGAGCCCCACATCGTCAAGGGGTGGTGGAAGGACACCGGACGGCTCGAGGACATGCTGGCCGCCAACCGGCTCGTGCTCGACACCATCGACACCCGCGTCCAGGGAGAGCTCGTCGACTCCCAGATCGACGGCCGCGTCGTCGTGGAGCCGGGGGCCCGGCTGGAGCGTTCAGCGGTGCGCGGCCCGGCGATCATCGGCGCGGGCGCCCGCCTCACCGACTGTTACATCGGCCCCTACACCGCCGTCGGCGACGACTGCGTCATCGCCAACGCCGAGGTCGAGCACTCCATCCTGCTCTCCGGCTCGTCGGTTCGCGACCTCGACGGCCGGATGGAGTCCTCGCTGCTGGGCCGCAACGTCCGGATCGGCCGGGGCAACCGTCAGCCGCGGGCATACCGGTTCATGGTCGGCGACAACTCGGAGATCGGGATTCCGTAGGTCCTGCCCGGCCGTGGGACGGCGGACGTCGTCGTCGCCCCCATCCTCGCTCCCCCATCCTCGCTCGCCCGCGTCCACCGCCGTGTCCACGCCGCGTTGCACCGGATTTCGCTGGTGCAAATTGCGCCAAATCAGGAATGCTCCGGATGATCTGGCACCACGTGCACGCCTAGCCCCAGGCTTGCGCCAGATCATCTGCGCCGGGCGACATTTGTCGCAGGGTGCACGCCACAAACCGGCCTGACGGGCCCCTCGGAACGGAGACGCCTTCGTGATGGCGCCGACGCGGCATACCCCTCTTCGTTGCCCGTCGCAGCTGCCCCGTTCGCGGCCCGCGCCACACGGCAGCCCGTTCACACCACCCGCTTCTCCCCCCAGAACACCGCCACCGGATTGCCGTTGAAGTCCGGAATCTCGATAAACCCCTCCGACTCGAACAGCCCGCGCGCGCCGATCTGCTTTGGGCCCGTGTCCAGCCGGACCACCTGATAGCCGAGGCCCCGGGCCACGGACTCCAGCTCGTGCAGCAGTGCCCGGGCGACCCCCCGCCCCCGCAGCTCCGGGATGACGTACATCTTCTTGATCTCGCACCGGCGGTCGTCGAGTCGCTTGACCCCGCCGCAGCACGCCGGACGGTCGGCGTCGTAGCCGACGATGAAGGCGCCGCCCCCCGGGCCGAGCTCCGCGGCCCCCGCGCGCGGCATCTGCTCCCCGTCGAGGTCGAGGCCGTCGTACATGACCGCGATCTCGTCGCGCATGGCCTGGGCCAGCACTCCGCCGTCGCCGGAATCGACGGCGGCCGGGCGAAAGATGATCTGTGAGGGCTCTCTCATGAAGCTGGTCCCTGCCAGCACGAGGGTAGGCTAGGCGGCGAGATGAGCGAGCCGCCCGCCGAAGTCGCCGACCGCCTGCTGACGGCCTGGCGCGGCGAGATCCTGGCCGGCGCCGTCTACGGGCTCATCGCCCGCCGCCTCGAGCCCCGGGAGGCCGACATCATGCGGCGCATGGCCGAGGCCGAGAGCGGGCATCGCGCCCGGCTCGAGCAACGCATGCGGGAGCTGGGGATCACCATCCCGGATCCGGCGAGCGTCCGCGTCCCGCTGTGGCTGCGCCTGCAGGCCCGGGTGGCGCCGATCGACCGCCTGCTGGCCGCCCGCGAGGCCGCCGAGGACGAGGAGGTCGACGACCTGTACAAGCGGTCGACGGGCGATCCGCAGACCGACCGGCTCCTGCGCGACATCCGCAAGGAGGAGCGGTCGCATTCGATGGCCGTCGCCGAGCTGCGCTCCGGGGGCGGCGGAGACGACCCCACCGGGCCGCCGGGCGCCCCGCCGGGCGTCCCGCCGGCGGATCGCGGCGATGGGCCGGTGGGGGGGAGACCGACCTCACCCATCCCCGCCCAGGCCCGCCTCGACCGGATCCTCGGCCGCGAGAAGTGGCACCGGTCCGGCGGAGGCTGGATCTCCGGGGCCATCTACGGAGCGAACGACGGGCTGGCCGCCGTGTTCGGGATCGTGGCCGGCGTCTCGGGCGCGACCGGCGGGTCCAAGACGGTGCTGACGGCCGGCCTGGCCGGAGCGATCGCCTCGGCTCTGTCGATGGCCACGGGGGCGTTCCTGGCCGAGCGCTCCGAGGCGGAGGTGGCGGCGGCGAACGTGGAGCGGGAACGCCAGGAGATCACCGACCACCCGGAGGAGGAGAAGGAGGAGCTGTCGCTCTTCTACCAGCTCAAGGGGATCGACGAGCAGACCGCGGACCACCTGGCCGAGCAGATGGCGCGCAGTCCGGACGCGATGCTCCAGGCGCTCGCCGCCGAGGAGCTCGGCGGAGCCACGGGAGCCGATCACCATGCCGGCCAGGCGGCGCTCGCCGCCGGCCTGTCCACCGGGATCGGCGCCATCGTCCCGGTGATCCCGTTCTTCTTCACCACCGGCACGACGGCGTTCGTTGCGGCGGCCGTCGTTTCACTCATCGCGCATTTCCTGGTCGGCGCTGCCAAGTCGCTGGTGACGCTGCGGACGTGGTGGTCGGCGGGGCTCGAGATGACCCTCGCGGGCGTCATCGTCGGCGGCGCGCTGTACCTGATCGGACTCGTGCTGCCCAGCTGACGCCGACTCACTCGAGTAGATCGGCGAGCTGCGCGCGCAGCCGGGCCACCTCGTCCTCGAGCGCCGCCACCCGCGCCTCCAGGTCGCCGTCGGTCGCCGCGACGGCGGCCACGCTCACCGGCTCGTCGAAGCCGGCGGCCGCGACCGGCGGGGGAAATGCGCCGGCGGGCTCCTCGGACCCTCCCAGCCGGTGGTGGAAGCGCTCCTCCTTCTGCCCGGGCCGGCGGTCGAGGCGCTGGGCGTACCCGCGGTCACCCAGCTCGTCGAGCACGCGCGAGACGTCTGCGAGGGTGTCGAGTCGCGCCAGGCGCTCGGTGCGGCCCTTCAGCTCGCCCAGCGTCTGCGGGCCCCGCAGCAACAGGACGGCCAGGACGGCGAGCTGCTCGCGGTCGAGCCCGAGCCCCTCCTCCGCCAGATGCCGGTACTTGGTCGCGCGCGAGCCGGCTCCGCTGGCCAGGCGAGCCAGGCCGTACCGTGACAGGCGCTCGGCCGCCTCCCGCACGGCCGACTCGCCGTAATCGGTGACCGGGTCGCGGTTGGTCGACTGGTTGCACGCCAGCCGCAGGGCGTTGAGCGAGAGCGGGTACTGGTCCGGGGTCGTCCACCGCTTCTCGATCAGGCATCCGAGGACCCGCTGCTCGACCGGCGTGAGCTCGCTGAAGTGCACGTGGCGAGATTAACGCTCCGCGACAGTCACCGACCGCCCCGGGGGCAGCTCCCACTCGCCGTTGCGCCAGCCGATCCGGCCGCCGTCCGGCAGCCGCGCCGCGGTGTGACCGAGCGAAGGCCTGCCCCAGAGCGTCGCCACCAGTGGCCGCTCCGCCTCAGGCACGTCGCCGACCCCCGCCGCGACGTGCTCGGCCGGATAGCTGACGATGATCGAGCCGGCGCGGACCCACACGGGGATCAGCTCGATCGGCGCCGCGACCACGGTCTCGCCGCCGCCGCGCACCTGCCGGCCGGACCACGTCTCGGACGGGCGCGGGCGGGCGGGAGCTGGCCGCCTGAGGGGCGCAGCCGCCGTCTTGCGACTCCGAAGGGCCGCGGGGGACGAACATCTGGCAACGAAGGAGTGAGGGGCGAGGCGTCGCCGCCGAATCCACGGCCCGCGACCTGCACGATGCGCCAAATCAGGGTGGCGTGGGGCGATTTGGCGCATTCCCGGGGCTGTTCATGCATCTGGCGGCAAATCGCGCGAGGGGGTGGGAGATTTGGCGCGATCTGCACGCTGAAAACCGGTGCAACGGCCCCGGCGGACGCGCCCAGCGCCCGGACAGCCGGTAGCGCCCCCTTCGGTGCGCCGGTTCCCCGTTCGACACCCACGGCCGCCACAGCGACAGCCCTCACCAACCGAGGCTCAGAACGCGCTGGCCAGCACGAGCGGCACCACCCGCTCCGCGCCCGCCATCCGCAACTGGCCGCCGACCATCGCCAGCGTCCACCCGGACGAACGGCGGTCGTCGAGCAACAGCCCGGCCCCCGGCGGGGGCGTGGCCACGATCCGGAAGGCGCCGCGGACGTTGGCCGCCTGTTGAAAGGCATTGGCCATCTCCGACTGCGGCGGGCGGGCCTCGACGCGCGCCAACAGCGCGACGGCGGGCACGCCCAGCTGGGAGGCCAGCGCCTGCGCCAGCCGCCCCAGCAACTCGTCCACCCGCGCCGACGGCACCGGCGTCACCCACGCCGGACGGATTCCGACGCCGCGCACCAAATCGGCGAGTCCGGCGACGACCTCCTCCTCCGGCACGCCGGCGCGGAGGCTGCGCTCCACCGCCGGCCACCAGCCGCCGTCGCCGAAGCGGGCCAGCGCCCACCCCGGCTCGGTGCGGACGTCGTCGGCGATCTTGCGCATCTGGCCGCTGGTATTCGGCGCCATCTTCTTGACCTCGAGCTCGATCGGCGTCGACCGCAGATGGCGGCCGGCGAGCTCCACCAGCCCGGGGTCCGGCGGCGCGGCGAAGCGAGGCGCCGTGCACACCGAGCACCGCCCGCAATCCTGCGGCTCCGGATCATCGAGCTCCTCCTGCAGGGTGCGCATCAGACAGCGCCCGTCGGCCCCGAACCGCTCCATCGCCCGCTGCTCGTCACGACGCAGGGCGGTGACGCGCGCGTAGCGGTCGGCGTCATAGCTCCACGCGGACTCCTCGGCGAGCTGCCAGCGCGAGCCGTCGCGCCTGACCGCCCCCTCGACGTCGAGGATCTTGAGCATCGCCTCCAGCCGGCCCCGGCCGAGGTTGACGGCCGCCATCAGCTCCTGGGTGCTGCGGCCGGCCGGACCCGCCTCGCGCAGGTCCTCCAGCATCGCGGTGACCCGCTCGCGCGACGGAAACGACTGCTCGATGAAGAAGTCCTGGATGCGCCGGTCCTCGCCGCCGCGGAGCAGCACGACGTCGGCGTGGGGCACGGCGCGGCCGGCGCGCCCCACCTGCTGGTAGTAGGCGACGACCGAGCCGGGCGCCTGGTAGTGGACGACGAACCCCAGGTCCGGCTTGTCATAGCCCATCCCCAGCGCGCTCGTGGCCACGATCGCCTTGACCTCGTTGGCCAGCAGCCGGTCCTCGGAGCTGACCCGCAGCTCGGTGTCCTGGTCGCCGCTGTAGGCGACGGCGGAGATGCCGCGGGCGTCGAGGAATGCAGCCACCTGCTCGGCGTCGCGGCGGGTCAGGGTGTAGACGATCCCGGAGCCCGGCAGGTCCGGCAGGTGCTCGGCCAGCCAGGCCAGCCGCTGCGCCGGCCGGGGCAGGGTGACGACCTCCATCCGCAGGCTCGTCCGGGCGAGCGGGCCCCGGTACGTCCGCAGGGGCGTTCCATCCGCAGCGGCCAGCTGCTCGGTGACATCGGCGACGACGCGGTCATTGGCGGTCGCCGTCGTCCCCAGCACCGCGACATCGGGCGCCAGCGCCCCCAGGATGTCCTTGACGCGACGGTAATCCGGGCGAAAATCGTGCCCCCAGTCCGAGATGCAGTGGGCCTCGTCGATCACGAGCAGCCCCACCGACGACGCGAACAGCGGCAGCATCTGTTCGCGGAAGCGGGGGTTGTTGAGACGCTCCGGGCTGATCAGGAGCAGGTCGATCTCGCCGCCGGCGAGCGCGGCGGCGACCTGATCCCAATCGTCGCGGTTCGTGCTGTTGACGGTGTGGGCACGCAGGCCCAATCGCTGGGCCGCCGCGATCTGGTTGCGCATCAGCGCCAGGAGCGGGCTGACGATCAGCGTCGGCCCGGCGTCGGCCTCGCGCAGAAGGGCCGTCGCCACGAAGTAGACAGCCGACTTGCCCCAGCCGGTGCGCTGGACGCAGAGCACCCGGGCCCGGTCGACGACGACGTCGCGGATCGCCTCGAGCTGCCCGTCACGGAACTGGGCCGCCGCATCGGCGGTCAGCGCGCGCAACCGGGCCAGCGCCGCGGGAGCAAAGGACTGGAGGGCGACGTCGAGCACCCCTTCATCCTGTCAGCTCGCCCCGCCGGACCGGCGTCGCCGGACCCCGCCCCGCCCGATAGCCTCCCTGCCTGCCGTGACCGTCCCATCGACATCCCGCCGCCCCGTCGGCGAACACCATCTCGGCCGCCTCGCCGAGGCGTCCTTCGAGCGCCGGGGCGACTACCCGTCGCTGCTCTTCGACGGGCGCTGGCACCGCTCCGGCGAGCTCTTTGAGCGCTCGCTGCGGCTGGCCGCCGGGTTCACCGACCTGGGAGTGCGGCCGGGCGACCGCGTCGTCGTCACGATGGCCAATTGTCCCGAGGTGGGGATCGCCTATCAGGCGCTCTGGCGCGCCGGCGCCGTCGTCACCCCGGCCACGTTTCTCCTGCCGGCGGCCGAGCTTCGTCACGTCATCGCCGATTCCGAGGCCGGCGTCGTCATCAGCACCCCGGAGTTCATTCCCAAGGTCCGCGAGGCGATCGCTGGCCTGGGCACGGTCCGCCACGTCATCTGCACGGAGGATGGCGATGACGTTCTCGCACTCGCAGCCGTCGAGCAGGCGGAGCCGGAGCCAATCGTCGCCCGCGCCGACGACGACCTCGCCGCGCTCCTGTACACCGGCGGCACCACCGGACGCGCGAAGGGCGTGATGCTCTCGCACGCCAACCTGCATTTCACCGGACGCGCCTCCCACCAGTCCGCGTACGTCCCCGGTGTCAACCGAGGGCTGACGAGCCTGCCGCTGTCCCACGCCTACGGACTGCTCGTCACCCTTGCCGGCCTCAACCACCCGGAGCAGACGGTCGGCGTCCTCCTGCGCTGGTTCGATACCGACGCGTTCCTGGCGATGATCGCCGAGCACCGGCTCCAGCAGAGCGCCGTCGTGCCCACCATGCTCCAGCTGCTGTTGTCCAAGCCGCTCGAGGAGCACGACCTGTCCTCGCTGCGGTATCTGACGTCCGGCGGAGCCCCGCTGCCCCCGGAGGTCCAGGCCGAGCTCTCCCGGCGCCTGCCCGCGGTCTCGATCCGCCAGGGGTACGGCATGACCGAGACGGCAGCGCTCATCTCGGCCAGTCCGGTCAACCACGCAAAGCCCGGGTCGGTCGGCCGTCCCGTGCCCGGGACCGACCTGGAGATCCGCGCAGAGGACGGCCGCCCACTGCCGGCGGGGGAGATCGGCGAGATCTGCTGCCGCTCGCCGGGGGTCATGCGCGGCTACTGGCGCGCGCCGGAAACCACCGCCGAGGCCCTCGCCGGGGGCTGGATGCACACCGGCGACGTGGGGTACGTCGACGACGAGGGATACCTGTTCATCGTCGACCGCAAGAAGGACCTGATCATCCGCGGGGGCTTCAACGTCTACCCCCGTGACGTCGAGGACGCGCTCGTCAGGCACCCGGCCGTGCAGATGGCCGGCGTCGTCGGCCGTTCCAGCGATCGCCACGGCGAGGAGGTCGTTGCCTTCGTCAGCCTCGCGCCGCAGGCGAACGCCACGGCTGAGGAGCTGATTCAGTGGGCCCGGGAGCACATCGGCGGCTACAAGTACCCGCGTGAGCTGCACCTCGTCGACGCGGTTCCGCTCACGCCGGTCGGCAAGATCGACCGCAAGGCGCTGCGCAGCCGCCTGGCGAGCTGACCCGCTCAGTCCACCACGAGCGACTCATCGCCCAGCGTCACGCGGTCGCCGGGCTCCAGGCGGCAGCGAACGACCCGGCGCCCGTTGACGGTGGTCCCGTT
>DASZMK010000214.1:0-6915 GCA_035551855.1 Solirubrobacteraceae bacterium | reverse complement strand
GATCGACCGCAAGGCGCTGCGCAGCCGCCTGGCGAGCTGACCCGCTCAGTCCACCACGAGCGACTCATCGCCCAGCGTCACGCGGTCGCCGGGCTCCAGGCGGCAGCGAACGACCCGGCGCCCGTTGACGGTGGTCCCGTTCGTCGACCCCAGATCGAGCAGGATCCAGCTGCCGTCGCGGAAGCGCAGCTGAGCGTGACGGCGCGAGACGCTGAGGTCCTCCAGGATGACGTCGCAGGCTTGGTGACGGCCGACGAGCACCTGCGTCTGCGCTCCGGTCCAATCGAGTGCGAGCAGCGTCGGCTCCGCGCGCGACGACCGGCCCGCGAGACCCACCGCCTCCTTGACGGTGGCGATCGTGCGGCGCAGATCGAGCGGGAAGGCGCGCCGGGGCGAGCGGAACGTCAGGTCGCCCACGAGCCGGTCCGGCTTGACGACGGCACTGCCGAACAGCAGGTCGAGACGGTGCGCGAACGTGCTCTCGCTGAGCAGCCCGTCCCCGTAGGCGGCGTTGAGCGTCCGGGCAATGCGGTGGCGGAGGCTGCCGGCGGCGCGCATCCCGGCAGTGTCCCGCCGTCGCCTGGCTTTGTCCACACATAGGATCCCCGCCACGACCGACGAAAGGGACGGCCAGTGGGAATCAACCGGCTCGAGGCGTTCTCCGATGGGGTGATCGCGGTGGCAATCACGCTGCTGGTGCTTGATCTTCGGGTCCCGCAGATCGACCCTCGGCACCCCCACAGCCTCGTCTGGCTCCTCGGTCAGCACTGGCCGAGCTACGCCGCGTACATCACATCCTTCTTCACGATCGGGATCATCTGGATCAACCACCACGCGATGATCAGCCGCCTGCGCGAGGCCGACCACTCGATCCTCATCCTCAACACCCTGCTCCTGATGAGCATCGGCGTCCTGCCGTTCGCAACCGCGCTGATGGCCACCTACCTGCGCGAGTCCCACGGGGAATCGGTGGCCGCGGCGATCTACAGCGGCGCGTTCCTCGTCATGTCGTTGTTCTTTGGACTGCTCAACCGGCACATCCTGCTGAACCGCTCGCACCTGCTCTCCTGGGAGCTGCCCTTGAGGGAACGCCACCGGATCTATTCCCGGGCGGCCATTGGGCTCATCCCGTACCTCCTGGCGACGATCCTGGCGTTCGTCTCGCCGTACATCACGCTCGCCATCTGCGCCGCGGTCGCGGCGTACTACGCCCTGCCGATCGCCAGCGGGCCCAACCGCCAGGCGAGCTGATCTACCTCTGGGTCAACAGCGCGTAGGCGTCCGGTCGGCGGGTGCGCAGGAACGGGAACAGCTCCAGCCAGTCGCGACGCTGATCGAGGTCCAGGTCGGCCACCAGCACCGCCGGCCGGTCGCGCGGCGCCTGCACGAGGACGCGGCCGTAGGGGTCGGAGATGAAACTGGAGCCGTAGAACGTCAGCGGGTCCTCGAAGCCAATCCGGTTGATGGCGACCATGAACGTCCCGTTGGCGACGCCGTTGGCCACGATCACCTGCTGCCAGAGCGGCTGGGTGTCGAAGTCCGGGTGGTCCGGCTCCGAGCCGATCGCCGTTGGGTAGATCAGGATCTCGGCGCCCTCCAGCGCGTAGGCCCGCGCGAGCTCCGGGAACCACTGATCCCAGCACGTGGGGCAGCCCAGGTGCGCCTCGCCGTCCGGCGTGGGCAAGGGCGTGATCGGAAACGGATCGCCATCGGCGGGTCCGGGACGGAAGTAGTGGTCCTCGTAATACCCCGCCGTGACCGGGATGTGGAGCTTGCGCGTGCGGGATACGAGGCGTCCGTCAGGCGCGACGACCACCGCCGTGTTGTAGCCGAGATCATCGGTGGCCAGGTCGGCCCGTTCATACACCGACGCGTGCACGTGAACCCCCGTCTCCCGGGCCAGGCGACGGGCGAACGCGACCGTCGGACCGCTCTCCAGCTCCTCCGGCGTGGCGCCGGCGGCCAGCGGTCCGTCCGGGGTGATGGCGAAGTACGGCGACAGCGTCAGCTCCTGCAGGCAGACGAGCCGGGCGCCCTCGGCGGCGGCCATCCGGATGCCGGTGGCCAGCGCCGCGTGGTGCTCGTCCGGATCCGGGCGCCAGCGCTCCTGGACGAGGCCGACGCGCACGGGCGCGCGCTCCGGGGGCCGCGTGCGCGCCGGGGAGGGCGGCGGCGGAGAGGCCGTGAGCAGCTGCGGCGCCTCAGCCATGATGCACCGGCACCTGCTGAGTGATGCAGTGCGGGCCGCCGCCTCCGTAGGCGAGGACGAGCCCGGGCACGGCAACGACCTCATGGTCCGGATAGGCGCGGGCGATGATCGCCAGCGCGTCGGCGTCTGTCTCGGCTCCGGCGACAGGCACGATCACACCTCCATTGCAGATGTAGAAGTTCAGATAGCTGGCGGCGATCTGCTCACCGGCGACCTCGGCGTACGCGAGGAACGGGAGCTCGGTCACCTGAACCCCTGCCGCGACGAGGCGGCGGCGGTTCTCCTGGCAATTCTCGACGTTGGGGTTTGCATCGTGGACGGTCTGCAGCAGGACCGCGTCCGGTGCGGTGAAGGCGGCGATCAGGTCGACATGGCCGTCGGTGTCACGGTCCTCGACCAGGCCCTTCCCCAGCCACACGATCCGCTCCACGCCGAGCAGCCGGCGCAGCTCGGCCTCGATCTCCTCCCGGGAGAGGGAGGGGTTGCGGTTGGGGTGCAGCAGGCACTGCTCCGTGGTCAGGAGTGTCCCATCGCCGTCGGTGAGGATCGAGCCGCCCTCGAGCACCATCTCGGCGGCCACGACCGGGTCGCCGAGCTCCTCGGCGATCAACCGGCCAACCGCCGCGTCGCGGTCCCACGGTGGGAACTTCTCGCCCCAGGCGTTGAACCTGAAGTGGACGGCCACGCGCGTGCCGTCGTCGTCATAGACGTAGATCGGCCCGCAGTCGCGCAGCCACGAGTCATCGAGGGCAAGCTCAACGGTCTCCACCGCCGCCGTGCAGGCGCTGCGCGCCGCCGCGACATCGGCGCCCGGGTTGGCGATCATCGTCACGGGCTCGAACGCCGCGATCGCGTTGGCCACCGCGGCGTACTCGGCGCACGCCTGATCGATGGCCGCACCCCACAGCTCGAGCCGGCACGGCCAGCCCATCAGCGTCCGCTCGTGGAGCTCCCATTCCGCGGGTGTGCGCATCGGCGAAACATACGCCGTGAGGCGCACGCCAGGTCGGCGCATGAGCCGGCGCCCGCGTCAGGCCAGATGCAGCCGGTGCGCGACCGCCGCCGCCTGGGTCCGCCCCTGCACGCCGAGCTTGGCCAGGATCCGGGAGACGTGCACGCTGGCCGTCTTCTCGGCCATGAACAGCGCGGCGCCGATCTGGCGATTGGTGGCGCCCTCGGCCAGCAGCGCGAGGACCTGGCGCTCCCGCGGGGTCAATCCGAAGGGATCGGAGGCCTCCGGCGCCGGGCCGCCGTTGACGGCCGCGCCGTCCCCGGCGGCCAGCTCCAGCCGCGCCCGCTCGCCCAGCGCCCGGACCTCGGCGGCCAACCACTCGGATCCGAGGGTGCGGGCGGTCGCCATCGCGGTGGCCGCGGCCGCGGCGGCGGCGGCGCGCTCGCCCGCGCCGGCGAGGGACTCGGCCTCGCGCCAGCGGGCGATCGCCACCGGATACGGCCGGTCGATCGCCTCCCAGGCGGATGCCGCCTTCGCCCATTCGCGGTGGCTGGGGCGGCCCCGGGCCCGCGCCAGCTCGGCCCGCCCCTGCGCCAGCCTCGCCCGCTCCACCGGACCGCCCTCCTGGGCGGCGGCCGTCAGGCGCGCGAAGTGGATGCGGGCTCGCGCCAGCGCGTCCCGCCGCTCGGAGGTGACGGCCAAATCACGCGCCCGCTGTGCCCGGTCGGCCTCCACCTGCATGCCGACCGCCGTCACCCGGGCGATCCGCATCACGTCGTCGGTACACAGCTCCAGCCGATCGAGCGCCGCCTGAACCGCCCGCTGGGCACCCTCCAGATCACGCCGGCGCAGGCGCAGCTCCGCCCGCAGAGCGCCGTAGGCGCCGATCCACTGCGGCTCGGCGGAGACGTCGACGAGCTCGGCCACCGCATCCAGGCAGGCTTCGGCCGCGTCCTCGTCGCCGACCACCAGCGCGTAGTCGGCGCTGCGCAGCCGGGCGAACATGTACAGCGTGCCGGTGGCGCGCTGCGGGATCGGCGACAGCGACTCGCGCGCCCGCTGCCAATCGCCCACCTCGAGCGCCATCTCGGCCACCGTCAGCCGCTGCCAATCCCGGCTGCGAGTGTGGTGGCTGGGGATGGCGGCCAGCCCCTCCTCGGCCACGGACAGCGCTTCGCCGGTGCGGCCGGCGACGCTGAGCATGTCGGCGAGATTGGAGTACACCGTCGCCAGGCTGTCGAAGTCGCCATTCTCGCGGGCGATCCGCTGCGCGCGGCGCAGGAGCGACACGCCGGTGTCGACATCGCCCAGGCAGACCCGGGCCATCCCCAGCGTGTTGAGCAGCTCGGTCTCGGCGACCGCGTCACCGGCCCGGATCGCGGTCTCCAGCGCGGCCTCCCCGTCGGCCACCGACTCGCGGAAGCGCCCGCGCAGGTAGCGGGTGCGCGCCAGCCACGCCAGCACCCGAGGCCGAACCCCACGCGTATCCTCGTCCGGCAGCATCGCGAGCGCCCGCTCGGCGATCTCCACCGCCTCCGCCCCCCGGTTCAGCGCCCAGATCATGCGAGCCTGCCGGGCCAGCAGCTCGGCGTAGCGGGACGGCTCGTGCTCCGGGTCGAGCTCGCGCAGGGCCTCGTTGATCAGCACGACGCTCCGGGCGCGGTCATCGATGATGCGATGCGCCTCCGCGGCCGTGACCAGGAGCTCGACGTGATCGAGCCCCGCGACCGCCTCGGCGCCGTCGACCCGCGGCCACAGCTCCAGCGCCCGCTCGGTGAAGTCCGCGGCCTCACCGTAGGCAACCACCTTGGCGGCGGCGCGCGCAGCCGCGATCATGCTGTGCAGGGCGTGGGGCTGATCTCCGGCGGCGGCGTAGTGCCCGGCGACGGCCGAGGTGCGTTCGAGCTCCCGGTCATCATTGCTCCCGCACAGCTCCTCCAGGTGGCGGGCGAACGCCAGGTGCAGCTCGCCCCGCTCCCCGGGCAGCAGGTCGTCGTACAGCGCCTCACGCAGCAGCGCGTGGCGAAAGCAGAACCGCGCATCCTCTCCGGCGATCAGCACCTGCTCGGCGACGGCGTCACGCAACGCCGCCTGCAGCTCCTCGTGCTCGATTCCGGTCACGAGCTCAAGCGTCCGCTCATCGGCGGCACGGGCAACCGCGACCGCCCGCGCCACGCGCTGGGCCGCCGGCGCCAGACGCTCGATCCGCACCAGGAAGGCGTCGCGGAGGCTCTGCGGGGCCGTCCCCCGGCCGTCGAGACCGGCTGCCAGCAGCTCCTCGGTGTACAGCGGGTTGCCCTCGCTGCGCCTGAACAGGCGCTCCAGCAGCGCAGCGTCCGGCCTGGCCCCCAGGATCCCGGTCAGGATCTCATCGAGCTCCTCGCGATCGAACGGCTCCAGCTCGACCCGCCGCGCCCGCTCGAGCCGCTCCAGCTCCGACAGCAGCGGGCGGAGCGGGTGGCGGCGGTGCAGCTCGTCGGCGCGGTAGGTGAGGATGAGGCACATCCGCTCCTGCCGAAGACTGCGGGCCAGGAACGCGGCGAACGTCCGGGTCGAGCGGTCAGCCCAGTGCATGTCCTCCAGGACCAGCATGAGCGGGCGCGACTCCGTCAGCCGGTCGATCAGCTCGAGCGCCGCCTCGAACAGCCGCACCTGCTCGCTCCCCCTCGGCCGCTCCGCGCCGGGGCGGCTCTCGTCCTCGAGGCCGGGCAGGATGGTGGCCAGCTGCGACCGGCTGCCGGCGCTCAGCGCCGCCAGGGCAGGATGCCGGTCGCGCACGAGTGGGCGCAGCGCGCTCAGCAGCGGCGCGTACGGGAGCTCGCCGTCGCCCTGCTCCACTCCTCCGCCGTGGAGGAACAGCGGGGGTTCCACGTCGGGGTCGGCCGTGGCCGCGAGGCGCTGCTCGAACTCGCTGACCAGCCGCGTCTTGCCGACGCCGGAGTCACCGCCGAGCAGGACGAGCGCGGGCCGCCCGGACCCGGCCTCCCGGGCGGCGAGCTCCAGCTCGGCCAGCTCGCCGACCCGTCCCACGAAGTGGCTGCTCGTCAACCTCGACCGCATGACGGAAGTATCGCGTGAGCGCCGCCGGAAGTCCTGATCCGGGGCCCCGCCGGATGCCCCGCCGGCGCTCGGCGGCGCGCCGGAGCTCATCGGCGCGGGTGGCGGCCATGATTGCGCTGAACTGGGGGTGCATTTCGATTCCTCTCTGGTGCCGACAACGTGCTTTGGAGGATGAGCTGCGCCCGGTGGTGGCACATCGGCAGAACGGAGGCGATTGGTGGGCGGGATCCCTTACGCTGCGAGCCTCGACCCCTTACGCGGCCGGTCCGCCGTCCACGGCGGTGGCTCTCGAAGGTCGACGACGGGCATGCGCAGGAGGAGCATGTTGCGTCGCCGGTCTCCCGCCACCCCAGGCGGTCCAACCGCCACGCACCGGACCTCGGCGTGCACCACGCGACAAATCCGCACCCGTACGGGCCGTCTGGCGCAAAATCGCGGCTCAGCCTGCGTCCTGTGCCAAATCCCCCGGCCGAGCCCCGATTTGGCGCATCGTGCACGTCCCACGCAGTCCGCAGGCGCCCGGAGCCCACCCACCTCCCCGGCAAGTGCCAGAAGCTCGACCGTCGACGGCGCCGACGGCGCCGAAGGGCCTACGCCGACGTCGGCACCGCCACACCCCCGTCGCCCCCGGACGACTCCGGTGGCGCGTCCCCCGCGCTCAGCGGGGTGGCCTCCGACCGGGTGGCGGCGGCGA
>DASZMK010000213.1:0-2812 GCA_035551855.1 Solirubrobacteraceae bacterium | reverse complement strand
GCGTGCCGCCGGCTCATCACTCGGCCGGTCGAGAGCCCGCTCTACAACCCCAACCTGCCCGAGGAGGATCTGCGCGCTCTGCTGCTCCGTATTCGCGCGGGCATCTCCAGCGGCGGACCGGGCGATGGCTCACGACGTCACCGGCGCACCCGAGCCGGGGCCTGAGCCGCTGTAGGCCGGGTGCCCCGCCTCGGCCAGCGCTCGCCGAGCGTTCGCCGACAGCCAATCGAACGCCTCGAAGTCCGGGCGGGCGCGGCGCGGCGGCGCCACCGCGCGAACCATCAGCAGGGCGGCGTTGACGCTCGCCCCGACACGCACGGCCTCTGCGGCGGCGCGCTGGAGCGAGCGCAGGTAATCGATGTCGTTCCGGCCGATCCGCCGCGCCCGGCGCCCGTCGAGAACCGGGCCGTGCCCGGGCACGACCGTCTCGATCCCCTCCTCCCCGATGGCCCCGAGCAGCCGTTCGATCGCGGCCACCGCTCCGTCTAGTGAGCCGAAGACGATTGGATGGCAGGCGGCCGAGAGATAGTCGCCGGCAAGCAGCAGCCGGCGCTCGGGAACCACGAATGCCGACCCGTCGGCGATGTGCCCCGAGCACTCGATGGCACAGACAGACACGTCGCCGCAGCGCACCGGCTGGCGACCGACCACGACGTCGACGCGTAGATCGCCGTCCCAGCGGGTGCCCCACTCGCGCCCGCTCTGGTCCAGCTTGCGTCGCGCCCGTCCCTCGCCGATCGCGGCGGCCGTGGTCGCGCCGGCGACCACCGTCGCGCCGGCAAACGCCGGGATCCCGCAGACGTGGTCGAAGTCGGTGTGGGTGACGGGCAGGTGGACGTGCCCGTAGCGGCTTGCCGCGGCCCGGATCTGGTCGATCTCATCCGGGAAGATGGAGGGGTCGCACACCAGGCAGTCCTCGCCCGCCGGCACGAGCACCGAATTCGTGGCCCACAGCCGGCTCTGGAGCACGAGCGCTCCACCGTCCAGCCGCTCGACGCTGAGGGCGGGCATATGGTCTCACCGTCCCACAACGCGGAGCGGGAGCAGGACGCGGGTAGATTCATCCCATGCTCGACGAGCACGTCCGGCATCTGCTCGATCGTCCCGGTCTGCTGGGAGTTGTCTGCACGTGCCGCGCTGACGGCTCGCCGCAGGCCAACCCCGTCTGGTTTCGGCTCGACGACTCCGATCACATTCGCATCTGGACCGACGACGCTCGCCGTTGGGTCGCCAACCTCCGGCGCGCTCCGGAGGTGGCCTTTTCCGTGCACGAAGCCCGTCGGCCGTGGACGTCGGTCTCGATCCGAGGGCGTGCGAAGCTTGAGGCGCTCGCTGCTGACGAGGCCCGTGCTGAGATCCGCCGGATCTCAGCACGCTATCTGGCGCCGCACGAACTGGACGCCTACATCGACGCGTGGCCGCAGACGCGAAAGATCGTCACGATCCACCCCGCTGCGGTGTTCGCGGCCCAGGCGTTTGAGGATCCTGTGGCTCATCGGCGCTCCTGAGCTCAGCCAATCGAGAGCACGACCTTGCCGAAGCGGTCCGGCGCGTCCAGGCGCCGCGCGGCGTCGGCGATCTCCTCCAGGGCAAACACACTGTCGATCGCCGGGCGCCACGTCGCGGATTCAACATGGGCGAGCATCGCCCGGTATTCGCGCGGGCTGCCCATCGATGTCCCGCGCACGGTCCGCCAGCGCCAGTACACCTCCGCAGTGGTCAGCGTCGTCTCCGGACCGGAGGTGTCGCCGAAGGAGACGAGGGTTCCGCCGGTCCGCAGCGTCCGCACGGCCCCCTCCCAGGACGGTCCGCCGTAGCTGTCGACTGCGGCATCGAGCTCCCCTGCGGCGAGGCTCAGGATCAGCTCCGGCCACTCCGGGTCCCGGTAGCTCGCACCGCCGGCCGCGCCGAGAGATCTGGCCCTGTCGAGCTTCTCCTCGGTGGACGTGGTCACGAACACCCGGGCGCCGCACGCGGCTGCGATCTGGATGACGAAGCTGGAGACCCCGCTTCCGGCGCCGGTGACCAGCAGCGTCCGCCCCGGCGCGGCGCCGGCGCAGGTCACCGCGGCGCGCCAGGCAGCGAGACCGCCGAGGTTGATCGCGGCGGCTTCGGGCCACGTGAGGCGTACCGGCTTGCGGGCCAGGTTGGCGGCGGGCACCACGACCTGCTCGGCGAAGGTGCCATCCATGGGCGCCCCCAAGATGTCGAACTCCGGGAGCGGATGCTCTTCGTTCGGCCCCCAATTGAGCGTGGGGTCGATGACCACCTCGTCGCCCGGAGCAAAGGTGTCGACGTCCTGACCGACGGCACTGACGACGCCGGCGCCGTCGGAACCCAGCGTCACGGGGAGTGCACAGTATCCCGGCGTCGTCCAGACCCACGGGTCCCGCCGGTTCAGCGCCGCTGCCCTGAGCGCGACGACCGCCTGACCCGGCCCGGCAGCCGGATCGGCCATGTCCCAAAGCTCGAAGCGGGGAGGATCGCCGAACGCGACCAGGCGCTGTGCCCTCACGAGGTGTGGACGCCGGTGGACGAGCTACGTCGCGTCAAGAGCGTGCGCGACCTCCTCCCACACCATCCGGTGAAAGCGCGCGATGGCGCTCTCGCTCGCCGGCATGAGCCGGCCATGGGGAACCATCTGCGAACGCAGCCCGGGCTGCTGGAGCCCTACCGCCTCGGTGTCCTCCTCGAGTGTCTGGTTCCACATCTCCGTCCACTGACTCACGGTCGTCTCGTCGCAGTCCGGATGCACGAACATGTCCGAGATGAACCGGCAGGTCTCCGGCCCGGTGGGGATGATCATCCCGGG
>DASZMK010000212.1:0-12422 GCA_035551855.1 Solirubrobacteraceae bacterium | reverse complement strand
AGGCCGTCCCCGCGATGAGGATGCGCCCAGAGGAGGTGGCGGTCACGTGTTGTCCCGGGCACCCAGCGCTGTGCAGACCAGCTCCAGCCCCACGCCCCGGGAGCCCTTGACCAATACGACATCGCCCGGCTGCAGGAGCCCCGGAACGAGCGCCGCCGCCTCGCCGGCGTCGGCGACCGAGTGGCTCTCGCCGCCGAACCGCTCCGCGCCGGCGGCCGCGAGCGGCCCCACCGTCACCAGCACGTCAACCCCGGCGGCCGCCGCCTGCGCCCCCAGCTCGGCGTGAAATTCGCGTTCCCGGGGCCCCAGCTCGAGCATGTCGCCGAGCACGGCGATCCGCCGCGTGCCCGTGCGGGCAGCGGTGGCCGACTGGAGGTCGCTGAGCGCGGCGAGCATCGACATCGGGTTCGCGTTGTAGCAGTCGTCGATGACCGTTAAGCCCCCCGGGAGCTCCCGGCGCTGTCCGCGACCGGACGTCAGAGTCGGCTCGACGCGCCCTGCCGGGGTCACGCCGACCGCCATGGCCGCGGCGACCGCCGCCAGCAGGTTGGAGCGCTGATGTGCCTGCGTGAAGGGCACTTCCAGGCTCATTCGCTCCCCGGCGACGGCGACCTCCACGTGGTGCTCATCGCCCGCGACGAGGCGCACATCACCTCCCTCGCCGAAGGTGACGATCGTCACGTCATCGCGCAGGTGGGGCTCGAGCAGCGGCTCGTCGGCCGGGATGACGGCCGTGCCGCCCCCCGGCAGCCCGCCGATCAGCTCCGCCTTGGCGGCGGCGATCGCCTCGATGCTCCCCAGCAGCTCGAGATGGACCGGGCCGATGCTGACGATCACCCCCACGTCCGGCTCGGCGATCCGGGCCAGCTCGGCGATCTGCCCGGCGCCGCGCATCCCCATCTCCAGCACCAGCACCTCGGTCTCCGCCGGGGCGTTGAGGATCTCCAGCGGCAGGCCGATCTCGGTGTTGAAGTTGGCGCGCGAGGCAACCGTCCGCCGGTGGGGTCCGAGCACGGCGAGCAGCAGGTCCTTGGTGGAGGTCTTGCCGGTCGAGCCGGTGACGCCGATCACTCGTGCTCCACCCTGCCCCAGCTCACGCCGCCAGGCGGTGGCCAGCCGCTGGAGCCCGCCGAGCGGGTCAGCGGCGGCGAGCACCGCGCCGGTCCCCGCCACCGCCGCATGCTGCGCGTGCTGCGGTGTGACGAGTACGCCCCACGCGCCCTTGCCGAGGGCGGCCGAGGCGAACTGTCCCCCGTCGGCGTTGACGCCGGTCAGACCGACGAACAGGCTCCCGTCGCCGGTCTGGCGGGAGTCGACGGTCGCGGTCGTGGGGCCCCGATCGTCCCACGGGGCCGAGATCAGGGTCGCGCCGGCCGCGTCGGCCACCTGCTGGGCTGTCCAATGCTTCATGTGCCCGGGGAGGCGGCGCTGACGGCCGAGCCCCGCAGGATCTCACGAGCGACGGTCACGTCGTCGAAGGGGATCCTGCGACCATTCTCAAACTCCTGGCCCTGCTCATGGCCCTTGCCGGCGATCACCACCACGTCTCCGGGCGCGGCATCCTCGAGCGCCCGGCCGATGGCGGCACGCCGGTCGGCATCGTGGACGACGTCGCTGCCGGAGCCGGTCAGGATCTCGGCGATGATCGCCTCCGGATCCTCGGAGCGGGGATTGTCCGAGGTCACGATCACGCGGTCGGCGAGGCGGCGCGCGATCTCGCCCATCAGCGGCCGCTTGCCGCGGTCCCGGTCACCGCCGCAGCCAAACACGACGTGCAGACGACCGCCGGTCAGGGAGCCGGCGGCGCGCAGCACGTTCTCCAGCGAGTCCGGCGTGTGGGCGTAATCGACGAGCACGGCGAACGGCTGGCCCTCGTCGACGGTCTCAAACCGGCCCGGGACCTGGCCGGCGGTGGCGATCGCGCGCTGGCAGACGTCGGTGGGAACCTCCAGCGCCCGGGCTGCCGTCAGCGCTCCGAGGACGTTGTACACGTTGAACTCCCCCCGGAGCGGCGAGTGCAGTTCGACACTCCCGTCCGGTGTCTCGGCGATGAAGCGCGACCCCTGCAGCTCGGTCGCCACCCGCGTCGCGCGGTACGTCGCCTCGCTGTGGACGGCGAAGGTGATGGCTGCGGGGTTCTCGGCAGCGAGCCGCCGGCCGTAGAGGTCGTCGATGTTGATGACCGCGGCCGCCGGTTGGGTATCGGTGAACAGCATGCGCTTGGCCGCGAAGTAGTCCTCCATCGTGGGATGGAAATCAAGGTGATCCTGGGTGAGGTTGGTGAAGATGGCGGCGGCGAAGTGGATGGCGTCGGCCCGGTGCAGGGCGAGCGCATGCGACGAGACCTCCATCACGCACGCCCTGTCGCCCCCATCGGCCATCTGCCGGAACGTGCGCTGAAGATCGATCGCCTCCGGCGTCGTTCGCTGGACTTCGTGCTCGCGCCCGCCGATCACGCTCTTGACCGTCCCCAGCAGCCCCGTCTGCCGGCCGTCGGCTTCCTGGAGGGCCCGGAGCAGGAACGCGGTCGTCGTCTTGCCATTCGTGCCGGTAACCCCGGACGTTGTCAGCTGCGCGGTCGGATCGCCGAAGAAGGCCGCGGCCGCCGGGGGCATCGCCGTCCGCACCGAGGGCACCTGCACCTGGGGAACATCCAGTTTGAGCGGACGCTCAACGACGAGCGCCGCGGCGCCGCGGCTCACCGCGTCGGCGGCAAATGCATGCCCATCGCGCGTGAAGCCGACGACGCAGAAGAACAGCGCTCCGGGCGTCACCAGACGGTTGTCGTAACAGAGATCGGTAATCTCGACGTCGGACGCGGACGCCGGAACGTCCGCAAGGATTTGATCCAGCAACATCGCGGGGAGACTACCGAGGGGCCCCCCGGTTCGCCGCGCCTGCTGCGGGCGGCGGCGCGCCGCGGGGCGGACAAAAGAACGAGGCGCGGGAGTGGACGGTTGGCCGAACGTTTGTCAAGAATGGGACGGAAGGCAATCATCCTCGCGCAAGCCGACATACCGGTGCAGCGGCGGCCGGATGAGGGTCCGGCCTGGGTGCGGGTCGCCAATCGTCCGATCGTCTCCCACGTCCTCGAATCGCTGGAGGCGGCGGGGGTGACCGAGACGGCCGTGGTGGGGCCGGCCGCGGCGGTGGCCGACCTCCAGGCGACAATTGCCCAGGAAGGACCCGGCGAGTCCGCGCTCACGTTCCTGCCCGTACCGGACGAGAGCGGTCTGATGGAGACGCTCGCCCCCGCCGTTCCATTCATCGGTGATGCCGAGTGCATCGTCCACAGCGCCGATGGGCTGCTGGGGGACCCGCTCGGCCCGTTGGCCGATCGCCTGCGGCCCGGCCATCCGGACCTCCTCCTGCTCCTGCACGGCGGCGCCCGCCGCCATGATGCCCGGGACCAGGAGGCCCTCCAGCTGCTGAGAATCAGCGAGATCACCGGGTTCAGCTCGCCCACCGCACTCGCCGGCGCCTGCCTGCTCGGCAGCGGGGTACTCGGCCTGACGTGCACACCTGACGAAGGCACAGCCACGGAGACCAAGATCACCCGGCTCGCCGAGCGGGTCGCCGCTGCCGGCGGCCAGGTCCAGGCTGGGCGCGTCAGCTGGCGGAGCTACAGCGGTGATCCGCGTGATCTGCTGGAGATGAACCGGATGGTCCTCGACCAGTTGCCGGCCCCCACCCCCATCGCCAACGGGGGCGAGAACCAGATCGAGGGCCGGGTCCTCATCCATCCCTCGGCCGAGGTCAGATCCAGCCTGATCGCCGGACCGGTCATCATCGGCGCCGGCGCACGGGTGGAGAACGCCTATATCGGCCCCTACACCTCGGTCGGCAGCGACGCGGTCGTCGAGGGCAGCGAGATCTCGCGCTCCATCATCCTCGAGGGCGCGCAGATCCTCCACGTCCGCGACCGAATCGAGGCCAGCACCATCGGCCGCGGGGCGTTCATCCGCACCGAGTTCGCCCTCCCCCGGGGCATGCGGCTGCATGTGGGTGAGGGCATTGAGATGCTGTTCAGCTGAGGCGGCGTCTCGTGGCCGCCGGCGGTAACCGCCTCCCAACCGGCGGCAAGTGCGAGCCTCGGCTGGTGCCCTTCACCGACCGGATCCGGCCCGAACGCGCTCAAGCCTCGGGCTCGAGTGCGATGAGCGACTGAGCGAAAAGGTTGTCTGTTTTCTCGGTGAGCATGTTCACTTCGTAGATGTGGGATGCCCACTCCTGTGACAGTGCCCACTCCTCCTCATCAGCGGCGTCTGCAGCGGCGACGGTTCGAACCGCGCGCTCGATCGCATCGTGCTCACCGCCGGAGGCAGCGGCCTCGTCGACCACGGGGCCCACACGGCTCCGATGCCGTTCGGCCAGGTCCTGCGCGAGCATCAGCTGTCTGGCGATCTGCAACGTCTTCATGTTGCTGCCCACCATCTGGCGCAGCAGCGTCAAGGCCGACACCAGCTGGCCTGATACCGCCGCCTGGGCGGCCATGACTTCCGGTTCGGCGCCGGCGTTGGCGGAGGACAAAAATCCAGGGGAGAGCATGACCGAAGAACGTGCTGGGGTCGCCACTCTTGCACCAAACCTGCCACCCGACGGCGGAGTTTCGTACTGAAACCGGGGAGCCGCTTCGATGAAAGAGCGATGCGAGCCGGGGCGTGTCAGGCGGCGGTCATGGTGGCGGGCGCGCACTCCCGGTCGGACAGCTCACGCCGCAGAGCGCGGCGCGCACGGTGATGCAGCCCGTGGATGGAGGCCTCGGTGCGACCCAGCCGATCCGCGATCTCCGACGGCGAGAGCCCCAGCAGATGTCGCAGCACAACCACCTCACGCTGCTCCTCGGGCAGCGCCTCCAGCGCATCTCGCAACCCACGATGCCGCTCCCGGTCCCCATCATCGGCCGAGTGATCGAGCCCGTACACCTCGTCGACGGGGATCGCGCGCCGGACACGTAGGTGATCGACCGCGACGTTGCGCGAGACGCGCAGGATCCACGACGTGAATGGCACCGAGCGAGGCTCGTACTTGCCGATCACCCTGATCAGCTTCATGAACACCTGCTGGGTGACGTCCTCGGCCTCGTACTGGTCGCGCAGGATCGACAGCACATAGCCATAGACGTTGTCCTTGTAACGCAGATATAGAAAGCGCACCGCCTCCATATCCCCAGCCTGAGCACGAACCACAGCGCGCACAACCGCCGGGTCGTGATCGTTGCGATCCACCGACGACCTGACGCGAAAGCTCGCCTGCGATGTCTCGTCGACACCGGCTGCAGAGCGAACATCCGACAACGACTGGATCCGCGCGCACGCGGACCCGTCACACGAGCCAGAACCAGAAATGATGAGCCCCCAAAGGAGTTGGATTTACACGCCCCCCGCCAGGCTCAGACATCCGTCCATCACCCAGCGGCGACGCTAAAGCTACCCAACCCTCCGCTTCCGCGCACCAGGGACCCCCCCTAGTCTTTTTTCCACCCCCAGCCCACGAAAGTTTTCGGCGAATCGCCGCGCAGCCGCGCCGAACCGCTTGTGTGACCTATGAACTATGGTCAAACTCGGCTAAACTCGTGCATCGCATCCGGGGCGCGGGTGCAAGCAGATACCAGAGGGCCGCAGCACAACGGAAGGGCCGGGTTCGTGGATCAGCGGAACGGAGGACGCAGACATGGGCGGGCGCAGCCGGCGCAGGCGCTGGTGGAACGCGAGCGCGAGCTGACAACGCTCCAGGCCCACCTTGCCGAGGGGCGAGCCGGCAGCGGGAACATCGTCGTCATCGAGGCGCCCCCCGGCCGTGGGAAGACGCGGCTGCTGAACGCTGCCGGGGACCTGGCCCGCGGGGCCGGGATGCGCGTGCTGGGGGCTCACGGCGCGGAGCTGGAGCGGGCGTTCCCGTTCGGCGTGGCGATGCAGCTGTTCGAGCCGCTGTGGTACGCCGCCACCGACGCCGAACGTGACGTTCTCGCCAGCGGCCCGGCTCGGCGGGCGTACGAGCTGCTGACCGGCGGCATCTCAGACGGAACGGGGCGGGCGGCCGACCAGGGCTACTCCATCATCCACGGGCTGTTCTGGCTCTGCTGCAATCTGACCCTCGCCTCCGCGCCGGGCGCCGAGACCGTCCCCGTCGCAATGCTCGTGGACGACGTTCATTGGGCCGACGCGCCGTCCCTGCGTTTTCTCGCCTATCTGACCCAACGTCTCGACGACCTGCCGATCAGCATCCTCCTGGCGCTGCGCTCCGGCGTCCCCACCGCGGACATCACGGCGCTCGCCACCATCCGCAGCAGCCAGATAGCCGCCGCCGTCCGCCCGCAGTCTCTGAGCCGGGACGGCGTTGCGACCGTCATCAGGAGCCGGTTCGCGGATCCGGATCCCGCGTTCTGCGAGGCCTCGTCGCGAATCACCGGCGGCAACCCGTTCCTGGTGATGGAGCTGCTCGCTCAGATGCAGGCCAACGGCGATCGTCCGGAGGAACTGGTGGCAGAACGGCTGGCCCAGCTCCCGCCGGAGCCGGTGCTGGCATCGGTGGGCAGCCGGCTGGCGCCGCTCAGCGGGGACGCACGCACGGTCGCCGCCGCGCTCGCCGTGCTCGGCGACGGCGCGTCGCTGGGCCAGGTGGCCCGGCTGGCCGAGCTGGATGCAGCCGCCACCTCCCAGGCCGCCGACGCGCTCGCCGCGGCGCATTTCCTTCATCCGGGCAGCCCGCTGAGCTTCGTCCACCCGCTCATCAGCGCCGCGGTCAAGCAGGCGATCCCGCCGCTTGACGGCGCCCGGGCGCACCGGCGGGCCGCCGACATCCTCCACGACGACGGCGCCCCCAAGGAGCTCGTCGCCGCGCATCTGCTCGTCACTCCCCCGGACTCGGACCCGCAGACCATCGAGATCCTGCGGCTGGCCGCACGCAGCGCACTGGCCAAGGGGGCGGCCGACAGCGCCGTGCGCATGCTGGAGCGCGCGATCGCCGAGAACCCGCCGCCCAGCCTGTACCCGGAGCTGCTGTCCGAGCTCGCCGAGGCCGAGGTGGCCGCCGGGCTCCCGCACGCGGTCGAACGCCTGAAGGACGCCATCAGCATCACCGCGGCCTCGCCCAAGCGCAGCCGGCTGGCGCTGACCCAGGGGCGTGCGCTGATCGACGCGACGCGGTATCGCGAGGCCGTAAACGTGCTGGAGACAGCCCGCGCCGGTCTGGACGAGCCGGACCCGGACCTCGCCGCCGAGCTGGAGGCCGCGTATATCGCCGCGGCCTACGGTGTTCCGGAGCTCGTCGACCGGGCGGCGCAGCGGGCTGCGGAGATGCGCGCGGGCATCGACGGCCGGCCGACGGCGCCGCAGCGGGAGGTCCTGGCGCACATGGCGATCCAGGCGGCGTTCCGTGGCGCGCCCCGCGACACGGTCGTCGAACTGGCCGAGCTCGCGTGGGACAGCGGCGCCCTCGCCGAGGACGACATCTCCTGGGAGCGATCGGCGATGCTGGTCACGAGCGCCCTGATGTTCGCCGACGAGCTGGAGCGCGATGTGGAGATCTGCGAGGCGGCGATGGAGATGGCCAGTGCCCGCAGTTCACCGACGTCGTTTGCCGCCGCGTCCTACCTGCGCGCGTGGCCGCGCTATGAGCAGGGCCTGATCACCGAGGCGGCGGTCGACGCCCAGGCGGCATTGGACGTGCGCCTGGACCGCTGGGAGGTCTACGCGCGCAGTGCCTATGGCGCGGTCGCCTCCGGACACATCCAGCAGGGTCGGCTGGACGAGGCCGAGACCGCTCTGTCTCTGCTTGACCATCCCAACGTCGGCGAGAGCATCAACGCTCCGTTCCTGCTCGAGGCGCGGTCACAGCTGCGCCTCGCCGACATGCGTCCGGAGGAGGCGCTGGTCGATGCCCTGGAGGCAGGCCGCCTCTTGCAATCGATTTCTGGTGCGGTGAGCCCCGGTGTGATCCCGTGGCGCTCCAGCGCCGCCCTCGCGCATCTGGCGCTGGGAGAGACGAGCCGGGCGTGGGATCTGGCCGCCGAGGAGCTGGAGCTGGCCCGGCGGGCAGGGGTCACGCGCGTCGTGATTCGCGACCTCCGCGTCCAGGGTCTGACGCTGCGGGGACGGGAGGGGATCGCGCTCATGGCCGAGGCCGTGGAAATGGGCGACGGCTACGGCCGGCGGCTGGAGCACATCCAGGCGCTCATCGATCTCGGCGCGGCGCTCCGGCGGGCCAACCGCCGCGCCGCCGCACGTGAGCCGCTCACCCGTGCGCTGGAGTTGGCCCGGCCCGCCGGCCTGTCGGTGCTGGCCGAGCGCGCCCGCACCGAGCTGCTGGCCTCAGGCGCCCGGGCCCGGCGCGCGATGCTCACCGGACCAGACGCGCTGACGCCGAGCCAGCGGCGGGTGGCGGACCTGGCCGCTCAGGGCCTGACGACGCGGATGATCGCCGAATCGCTGTTCATCACGCCGAAGACCGTCGAGTTTCACCTCCGCCAGATCTACCAGAAGCTCGAAATCAGCTCGCGCGCCGAACTGGCCGCCATGCTCGACGGAGACGCCGGCGACGGCGCCCGGAGTGACATGGGCCGGCTCTCCTCCCCGCAACGGCCAGACCGCTAGACGCGGGCGGGCCGGCCCGCCCGCGGACGTCTGACCGACCCGGCGCGGACAATGCCTATAGGAGAGGACGCAACCGACCGATAACGGATGCGTATGTCAGAGCACCGCTCGCCGCGAGGGCAGCCCCTGTGCTGATCCTGATCGCGATCATCTGGGTCGTGGTGATTCCGGCTGCGGTCGTGGCCGGTGCGTGGGCCCTGGACGTGCGACGTGAGCGCCTGGATCGCGGCCGCCGCGCGACCGCGCTCTGGACGGGCGAACCTCATCGCCGGCCGCTCGTCGTCCGCGGGGCGACAGGCGCGCGACGGTTCAGGCGCGGTTGTGAGAGCTCCGGGCGCCCTCCGCGTACCCGGGCGCGCGGCGTCTAGCCGTCAGCAGCCGGTACTCCGGCTCCGGCAGGTCGCCATCCTCGCCGACTGAATCCTCCGAGGAGAAGCGCAGGATCCCGGGGCCGAGTCCGCTCTCGTGGTCCAGGATCAGCTCAGCCGCCGCGTTGCGTGACGTGACGCCGAGCTTGCTGAATGCCGAGGTCAGATGGCTCTTGACGTTGCTCTCGGTCACGACCAGCTTCTGCGCGATCTCGGCGTTGGAGAAGTCCATCACCACCATCGCGAGCACCTGACGCTCCCGCGGGGACAGCGGGGGGCGGTCCAGCATCTGGCGGAGGGCGCGCGGGACCACGCATTGCCCGGCGGCGACGGCGGCCAGCGTGACCGCGAGGGAGCGTTCCAGATCATCTGCCAGGACGGTGCCCTCGACGAGAGCACTGACGGCCCGGGCGCCGCGCGCCGAGGGCATCTCCCGCAGGAGCGCGACGATCGGCCCCGGATGCTCCACGCGGAGCGACGTGAGCTCGGCCACCTCCTCGCGGGTGGCCGTGGTCCAGGTCACGACGCCCACGCCGCCTTCCTCACCGGTGTCCGGCGGAATCCGGCCCAGGACATCGGTCGCGCGAGGCCACAGCCCGGCGTCGTCGCGCAGCAGCCTCAGAGGTGGAGGCGACGCGCTCATTCGTCCGCCGACGTGGTGACGACCTCCATCAGGCCCCGGTCCAGGAGACTTGAGCACAGAGCGAGAAGATCGGCTTCCACCACCGCCGGGTCCTCGCTGTACCGGTCCGCCACCCGCTCAATCGCCTCGCGCACCGACGGAGCGTCGTTGACGGCCTCCAGCATGGCGCCCCCCACCGGGTTCAGGCCATGATAATTGCCGGTCTGCAGGTTGAGGAGCACCGTTTCGGCGATGAAGCTGCGGTGGACGACGTGACCGGGGAGCCGGAGGCATGCGTCCAAGAGGTCATCACGTTCGATGGTCATGGCCGTCCAGGATTCGTCGGTGGGCGCAGTCCAACCGGCCATCGGTGCCGCACCGGAGCGCGCAACGTTACCATATGTCAACATCACTGCGCACCGATCATCATCGTGCGGCGGCGTGACAGACACCGCTCCCGCGGGACACGTCACGCCGTCCCCGCTTCCGGATCACATGCCGACAGGAGGTGATGGGGCGTCGATCAGCGGCTTTGGGCTCACCATAAAGCCGGATTTTCCGCTGCCCGGAGGACGAGCTGTGACCAGCGCCACACAGCCGACGGTGGCACTGACCCGGGCGGAGCCCGGTGCACTCTTCCCACTGACCGCCGACGCGCGATTCCTCAGGCATCTGGTGGCGTATGAGGGGTGTCCATTTGCCACCCTGGAGGGTCGCTCCGGAGACATCCTGTTTCACTTTGGCCGGCGCGCTCTCTTTCACCTGGAGCCTGAGCATGCGCGCCTCCGCTGCGCGTTCACCACCTTCCCTGATCCCGTCAGTGAGCGCGTGCTCCTGGACACGGTGCTGTGGACAACGAGCCTGCAGCTGGGGTTCGAGTTGCTGCACGCCAGCGCGGTCACCACTGACGGCGGCGTGCTCGCCTTGGTCGCCGATCAGGGCGGTGGCAAGTCGACGCTGGCCGCCGAGTTCCTGCGCCGGGGAGCGACATTGTTCGCCGACGACGTCGTGGCGCTCGAGGCGACCGGCGACACCGTGCTCGGCCATTGCGGGCCGGCGGTGATGAACCTCCCGGTGGCGGTCGATGAGGCGACGGTCGGCAGCGTCACGGTGCTGGCGAGGTTCGAGGACGAGCGCTGGGTGCAGCTGCCGGCGGTGGCCCAGCCACCGGCACCGTTGTCGGCCATCGTCCTCCTCCGGCGGTCCGCCGGCGAGTCGCTGCAGTGCCGGCTCATCCCGGCCACCACGCTGACTCTGCTTCCCTTCGCCATCGCTCTGCCCCACATGACCGCCCGCGGTCGGCGCCGGTTTGACCGCTTCGGCCAGCTCGCGGCCGTGACGCCGGTCCTTGAGCTGACGGCCGACCTGACGACGCCGGTCGCCGACCTGGCCGACGCGGTGCAGCTCCAGGTCGAGACGCTGTGAGCGGACTCGCCGCCGCCGAGCGCGAGCGACGCCGGGATCGCTTCCGCCTCACCACGTTCGGCCTCGACGTCGAGTGCGACTGGCCCCTGGCGGGCTCGGTGCCGGTCGCGGCCGAGGACGACGCGCCGGCGACGACGGTCGAGGTGGTTGCCGGCGAGGAGTTCCGCGCTGCCTGGGCGGGGCCGGGCGAGCGCATCTTCGAACCGCCCTTTGCCGACGGCCGCACACGGTTCACCGTCGACCGCGGCCGCGAGCACTTCCAGCTGTGGCTGGAGGACTTCGGCCGGTACCTGGTCTCGACCGACGGAACGTGGGTCGGCTGTGAGCAGGACGCGGCCCCAGGCGACATCCAGGAGCGGTTCGTCTTCGCCCAGGCGTTGCCGATCGCCGCCGTGCTCCAGGGCTTCGAGGTGCTGCACGCCGGCGCCGTGTGCGGTCCGGCGGGAGCGGCCGCGTTCCTCGGACCGTCCGGCAGTGGCAAGACGACCATCACCGGCCGGCTCGTGCTCCGGGGCGCGAGCTTCATGACCGACGACGTGCTGTCGTTGGCGACGAGCGGTCCGGACGCGGTCGCTCATCCCGGGCCCCCGTTCATGGCCATCCGGACCGAGGACGTGTGGATGGTGGGCGAGGAGCAGGTGGGGCGCGCCATCGGCTCCAGCGACAAGCTCCACGTCACCCGTCGCGTGCCGGACGAGCCGGTGCCGTTGCGTGTTCTGTATTACCTGGCCCGTGGCGACGGTTGCCAGATCACCCGCCTCGGCGAGGACGCCCGCCGCGCGATCCTGGGGCAGGCGTTCGTGCCGTACCTGACGACGCCGGAGCGGCTGCTCCGGCATCTGCAGATCGGACAGCTCGTCAACGACCGCGTCGAGCAGTTCCGCCTCCAGACGCCGCGCGACGGCCTCGACGCCGAGACGCTCGACGCCATCGAAGCGCATCTGCGCGAGCGGGACGCGTGGTGATCTGCGGGGCGCTCAACCTGGCCGGGGGCCCGGCGCGTGACCTCGGGGCGTTCAGCCGGCTGCGGGCGACCGCGGGCGACGGTGAGCTGGCCGTGCACGGCGCCCTCGCGGTCGCGACCACCGGCCCGGAGGTGACGACCGCACGCACCGGCGACCTGGCGTGCGTGTTCGCCGGTGCGCTGTACGGGCCGGATGCGCTCGCCCACCGCCTGGGCATCGTCGCCGGCTGCGACGGCGCCGGGCTCGCCGCCCAGGCGTATCGCCGTCACGGCGTCGACGCGCTGGCGACCCTGCGGGGGCGCTTCGCGGTCGTCATCTGGGATGCTGCCTCCGGGTGCGGGCTGCTGGCCACCGACGTGCTCGCCACCCGGCAGCTGTACACACGCCGCGTCGCCGACGAGCTCCTGTTCGCCGGCGAGGTGCGCGACCTGCTCCCGCTCCTCGCCAC
>DASZMK010000211.1:0-63679 GCA_035551855.1 Solirubrobacteraceae bacterium | reverse complement strand
TCACCCGTCAGCGTGCTGACATAACCCGGAAGCCGCCGATGCGGATGCCCCAGGTCGAGCCCTGCGCTTTCTCGAAGCCTCCGACGACGCCCGTGCTTCTGAGCGGGAGCCGGCGGCCTGCAATCAAGCGCTGAGGCGCGAACTCGGCCGTCGGCTGGGTGCTGCTCGTCCGCGGATCGCGTTCCGCGCAGACCGCCGTCGTCGCCTCTTGCGGCAGCGTGGCTCGCTTACGGGCAAACCGCAGTGGGTAGCCTAGATCTATGCCGGGACTTGACCAGGTGGGCGAGCGTCCGATCGAAGAGCTGGTCCAGTCCGCATCCCAGCAGGCTGTGGTCTTAGCCCGCGAGCAGGTGGATGTTGCGCGGCGCGAGCTGACTGCGAGGGCAAGTCAGGCGGGCCCGGGAGCCGCCATGGTCGGTGGGGGTGCCCTTCTCGCTGCGCTCGCTTCGGGAACCGGCACCGCCGCGTTGATTCTCTTGCTTGCTCGCCGCCCAGGGGCGTCGGCGGCCGCGCTCGGAGTGACTGGGGCATATGCCGGTGCCGGCGCGTTCTTGGCTCGCGCGGGGCTCGTGCGCCTCCGGCAAGCCGGACCGCCCCTCGCCGACGCGCCGGTTCAAGACGAGCCGGTTCAGAAGGCCAAGCAGGACCCCGGGCCTGCGAAGCGACACACCAACTCGGCAGCGAAGTCGCTACGAGGGACCAAGTCGACACCGAAGTCGGCACCGGAGTCCCTCGCTCGCCCGAAGCCGAAGTCAAAGACACCGAGTTCTCGCCGTCGTGCCTCCGGTACGCAGACCGACCGCACGCGCCGGCGAACGTCCTAACTTCAGGTAGCCGGGATCGACCAGCCGGGATGTCGCGCGGCAAGGATTGGCTTGCTGGATCGCGCGGCGCGCTGCTCATACGCCACGGCAAAGGCGATAAGCGCCGGGAGGTCGGAATGGACCGCTGGGCGTGCTCACACCTCGAGCCGTGAAGCGGACGGGGCGGCGGACTGACACCGGCGAGCAGCGCCTGAAATCCAAGCGAACCGGTCGTCCGCCGACGGCCGCCCGGGATGACGACTGCGACCGCAGTATTCCTCAGTCCGTCCCGGGTTCAGCCATCTTGCGGTGCAGCTCGGCCTTGAGGCTATCCGGCAAAACCCGGCTCCCGACGCCCTGCAGCTTGGAGGACAAGGAGTGAGACACAACTCGCTCGTCTCCGTTCATCAGGGCGGTGAACCCATCGCGGGCGACATCGGCGGGATCATCCTTGTCACTGGTTCCGACCTTCGTGTCGTGGTCCATGTTCGCGCGCTCGAAGAACTCGGTTTCGACCGGACCTGGCATCAGCGAGGTGATCGTCACGCCGGTGTCCTTGAGCTCGTTGCGCAGGGCCAGCGCGAACGACTGGACAAATGACTTCGACGCGTTGTATACGGCCTGAAACGACCCGGGCATGGTTGAGGCGATCGACGAGGTGTAGAGGATGCGACCCTGACCCCGGGAGACCATGTCTCGAACGATGTACTTGGAAAGCTGCACGACCGATCGCACGTTGAGGTCCACGATCTCGAGCTCGTCCTCGAGGCGCGTATCGGTGGCGAACGCGCCCCCGGCGCCGCGCCCCGCATTCAGCGCGGCGGCGTCGAGCGGCCGCCCCGTGTCGGTCAGCTGACGATAAAGCTCCTCGACACCCTCCTCGGTCGCGAGATCGACCCGCACCGCGTGCACCTGCGTCTCGCCGGCGTCGAGCTCGCGTGCGGCCAAGGCCAGCTCGTCGTCCTCGGCGGCGAGAATCAGATCGAAGCCGTTCTCGGCGAACTGCTTGGCGAGCTCAAAGCCGATGCCGCTCGAGGCGCCGGTGACTAGAGCGACTGGGCGGTGGGCGGTCGAGGACATATCTTCTCCTTGATTCGATGGTCGGTCGGGGCCCTGGCAGCTCGGTCCGATACTTACCCACGAGGCGCGGCGCGAACATACGATCAGCCCTCACAGCCGGCGCCTGCTGTTCGGGGACCCCGAGCCCCGTCGCGACATCGCTGACCTTCCCGGCCACAGCGAACCATCTGGACCGCCTCACGACGCAACTCCTCCGGATACGGCGGCGAGACTTCGGCATGCGATTTGAGGGCTGGTAGCGCCGGCGCGAAACGGGTAGGTGCGTTTGCGGTGGAAAGTACGCCCAAGAAGACGCTGAACCGGGTCAAGGACGCTCTCAGGCAGCGGCATGAGAGCCCGGCGCGCAAAGACCAGTCGACAGTTCCGATCGCTGATGCGATCCGCGCTTATTGGGATCGCGATCTGCTCACGTTCTCGATTCCAGCCCACAACGGCGGCCGAGGACCGGCACCGGAGTCGCGCCGCCGCGCCGGGCGCGCCATCGCATTCACGCGAACACCGTCGCCGATCCACAACCGAGCTGTCGCGTGTGAAGAGCTGATTCGGCAGCGGCGGTAGTACGAAGTCCTGGCCTGTCGCGAGGCGCGCAGACAGGGTGTCGGCTCCCACGGGAAGCTCGCTGAAGGTGATGCCTCCAATGAGCCACTCGGTCAGCGCCGAAGACGACAGCGAGCCAAGCCACTCCTCGACTTCGTGCGCAAGCGTGGGCGCCAATTCAGCCGTGGCGAGGCTGCGGCCCAAGAGGTCAGCCCGCGCCGCGGGATCGTCGAGCACGTCAGCCAGCAGGTCCGCGACGTAGAAGACTCCCGCGCCGCGGCTACGCAGGACGCTCGCGAACGCGTCATGATCCTCCTGTGCCCGCTCGACCCACGGGAGCTCGGCGAACAGCAGCGCTTCCTTGTTCGACGGAGTGAGCCGGGTCAGCTTGCGTCCAGGCCGGTGCAGCAGGACGCGACGCAGCGGCTCGACCTCTGAGTCGATCCACGGCCGCAGCGCCGCGCCGTGGCCGGATACTGGCCACGGCTCGCGGGGGGAAAGCGCGGTCGTCATGCCGCCACCGGAGCTGCCGGGAACGCGGATCCGGCGGTCTCCTCCATCAGCGCGCGCAGCAGTCCCGCCATGCCGCCCTGCGCAAAGCGCTGGCGTTGGCGGTCGGCACCGTTGCCGTGGTCGGCCATGCGGAGCGCCTCGGCGATTTCGGACTCGCAGCTCAGGTCGCGCGCGAGCGCGCCTGTCCGTTTGACGGCCTCTCGGACGATCTCGGGCAATGGCCGTAGCTCGCCGTCGAAGTAGAGCCGCGCGGCACGCCCGTCGCGAAAGGCTCTGAAGACGGTCTCGTCGAGGATCTCGCGCGTGGGCCCCGGGTCCCCCGGCCCGTGGGCCTCGTGCACCGCAAGGCACTGCACGAGCGCGACAAGCCCGGCGAGGTCTCGCAGCGAGGACTGGGCGTCGAGCGCGCGCACCTCGAGCGTGCCGAATGCCGGCTGGAGACGGGCGTCCCACCACATCTCGCGGAAGTCGATCAGTTCGCCGGCTGAGACGAGCGCCTTTACGGTCATGCGGTAGTCGTCGTAGTCGCAGAACACGGGCGGGAGTCCGGAGCGGGGGAGGCTCCTCGCAATGACGGTGCGCGTACTGGCCAGGCCGGAGTCACAGCCGTGCCAGAACGGGGAGTTGGCCCCGAGTGCTATCAGCATGGGTAGCCACTTGCGCATGCCGTTGAGCGCGCGCACGCTGGTCTCGGCGTCCGGCATCCCGACGTGCACGTGCAGGCCGCAGTGGGGCGTGCGACGCAGGAGGCCCCGCAGCGACGCGGCCACCGCGTCGTAGCGCACGCCGGGCATCAAGGGCACGTCGCCCAGCCGGCCGTTCGGATGCACCCCGGAGCCGAGCGGGGTGCTACCCGCCCGGCGAGCCTGCGACCGCAACGTCGAGAGCACGTCGACCGCCTCGGCCGCGTTCGCACACCGGCGTCACGAACTCGATCACCGACTGGCATATCTCCGGCACGGCTCGGCCAGCGGACCAATTTCCGCGCTTGAGCGTCTGCGGCCCCGAATTGGACATATCACCGCTCATCGCGTCCACGAGCAGGAGCTCTTCTTCGGCCCCCACCGCGAACACAGGCCCGGCGCCAAATGCGGGTCGGTCAAGTGTGTTGGTAGGTAATGCCATCCGAATCCCTCGCTCGATGGTGATACGGCGCCAGATCCGGTTGAGTCCGCTGACCGCGGCCACCCGTCGCCCTTCGCTATCAGATCGGTGGGCATCCCGCGGATGGAGTCGCCCTCCGCAAATCCAAATACCCGGCGGCACCGGTCTGTATTACAAGGGTTGTCGAGCTCGTTCCGCTCGTCAGAGCGATTACATGCCGGCAACGGACGGTCCCGGTCCGATTCGGCTAGCTGCCGAGCGGGGACGCGCTCGGTGGACGCGGCGCGACCCATGACCACCGAGGCGGCGGCCGCGAGTTCGCACCCGCGCCGGTGCAGCGCGTCGGCGCGGGCGTAGACCAGGTGATCCTCCTCCACCGTCCCTGGTCACTGCCAAGAGCCGTCCGAGCTGAATGCGTCCTCCCGTGGCGGCTAATCGGCGCCGACGACCTTGAAGTCGTGCTTGACGAAGATGTGGTGGGGCCAGTTGACGCCGATGTTGTGGACCTCATACTCGCCGTTGCTCAACTTGACAACACGATCGACGATGCCGCCTGCGTAGGCTGCCAATGCGGCCTTTGTCGCCTTGTTCGCCGTGGTTCCGCTGACGATGGTGCCTGACCCCTCCTTGTAGTTCGCCGGGACCTGGCCGACCTTCTTTGCCGTGCTCGGCGCACCGGGCTTGAAGGGAATCACCTTCGACGACGTCTTGGACCGGCTGTTCGTCGGTTGCACGATGACCTGCGTGGCCGTGATCGTCGTGCTGTCGGTTGTTCCCAGCGCCAGGACTGTCTTGCCTTTGATCACGGCGCTCGCCGTCCCCGACTTGGCGCCTTTCGCGTATTTGGTGGACGACGTCTCCTTGACAGTCACCTTCTCACCTGCCGACGTCAGCAAGCCGAAGCCCGACGTGGACACGCTGCTCACCTTGCCGATTGATCCGCCTGCGGCCGGTCCCGACCGGGCGTTGGATCCCCCGCGGCCCGGCACGGGCTGCCCCGGTGTGGCCGCCGGGGAAGTCGCTGTTGTCACGGTGCCTGAGCCGGCGCTGGCGGTTGCGCTGGCGATGCCGTACGCACCGCCCCCAGTCGCGATGGCCGTCCCGATGGCGATCGACCTGGCGAATCTCCGAGAGAACATGTGGCACTGATTCCTTCCGGCGGGTATTGATCGTGAACTAGCGGATTGCTCCCACAATGCTTCGACACGCTGAGAATCGCCTGAGACGGACCAAAAAGATTCCGGAGAATGGCGCAGTACCAGGCTTTCGATGATCCCGGCTGCGAAGGCATCGGATCAGCCGATGCTTGATGCACGCTGGGGGTTAGTGTTGTGCGATGTCCTCGAACGAGGCCAGACGAGTGCTCGTGACGGGGGCCTCCCGAGGAATCGGTGCCGCCATTGCCCGTGCCTTCGCGGCGGGCGGAGACCGAGTCGCGGTCCACTATGGGGCCAGGCGTGAGCAGGCGATCGATGTCGCCGCATCGCTGCCCGGCACCGGGCACGTCGTGGCGGGCGCAGATCTCAGGGACGCCGAGGCCGTGCGGCGGATGGTGGCGGAGGTGGGGGAGGCCTTTAAGCGCATCGACGTGCTGGTGAACAACGGGGGCGTGTTCGAAGCTCACCCCATTGATCAGACCAGCTACGAAGAGTGGCGAGAGGCCTGGGCCCGTACACTCGGCGTGAACCTGGTGGGAGCCGCAAACGTGACGTGGTGTGCTCTCCAGCACATGGGCCGCGGCGGCCGGATCGTCAACGTCGCCTCGCGTGGAGCGTTCCGAGGTGAGCCAATCCACCCAGCCTATGGTGCAAGCAAGGCGGGACTCGTCGCCTTTGGCCAGTCCCTCGCCCGGGCTCTTGGGTCGCGCGGTATCGCCGTGACCGCGGTTGCGCCGGGATTCACGGAAACCGACATGGCCGCGGAAGCGCTAGTCGGTGAGCAGGGCCGCGCGCGGCGAGCCGAAAGCCCGCTCGGGCGCGTGGCCACGCCTGAGGACGTCGCGGCGGCTGTGCTCTACCTTGCCTCGGCACAGGCGGAGATGGCCAGCGGAACCGTCCTTGATCTCAACGGAGCGTCGCACCTTCGCATGTGAGCTCCGGGACCGCATCCCAGGCCACGATTTCAGCGGGATCGCCCGCTCAAGCTGCCCGGGACAGGGATCACCTCCTTGACTGCCGGATCGGCCGCACGTAGGGTAGGCCTGCTGATGCGTTCGACCCACTGGGGGTTAGATGAATACGTACGTCATCCTTCGACGCAGTGGCTGGAAGTCAGCCGAGGAGCTTGAGCAGGCAGCCGAACGCTCGAAGGCGGTAGGGGACGACGAGATGTCACAGGACATCCGCTGGATCCGGTCCTACGTCTTGGAAGAGGATGGCGCCACCGTCGGCACGGTCTGTATCTATCAGGCCACCAGTCCGGAGGCTTTACGGGAGCATGCCTCACGCGCGGACCTTCCCATCGATGAGATCATCCCCGTCGCCGATACAGTCCTGGTGCGGCCCGATCCGGAGGCGGCGAGCGCATAGCCCGTCGTCGGCGCGAGCGAGCTCGCTCAGCGGCGACCCGCGCCGGGCGCTCATGCCGGAGGGATCACGAGAATGCGTTGATGGGTCATGTACCTGCCGAGGTCATCAGGAGTCGCGGGGGCGGGACGGTATACGTCGATGTGGCGCCCGCGGATCGCGCCCCCGGTGTCCTGAGCGACGAACCAGCCACCGCTGATCGCACGGTAGGCGGGGATGTACACGCGGCTGCCCTCCGGTATGAGCTTTGGATCGACGGCGATGCTGTGGTAGTAGCGGAGCGGCTGGGAGTTGCCGGGGGCGAAGGTCACGCCGCGGTAGTCGAGCACGCGCACCCCGGGCCCGTTCGACCAGCCACCAGCGGCCAGCGGGTAGGTCACCGCGCCGCGGACGTTGCGCCAGCCGCCGCGCAGCCATGCCGGAAAGCCGTCGCTCCACTTCCCCAGACACACCGGCAGCGTCGGCCGGCCGGCCGCGTTTACCCATCCCGTCGAGCCCAGCGCGGCGATGTGGGCCGGGTGGTCCCGGAGGTCGACGCCGTCGCCCTCCATGGCCAGCCCACGCGCCGAGTACAGCCAGTCCACGTGGTGGCGGCCGGGCAGGCCGGGAGCCGCGATCCGCCGGCCCACGAACCAGCGTTCCGGCGCCGGGTAGTACTCGGTGATGACCACGCCGTTCAGCCACTGCCGGTGGGTGATCCGCCGCTCGACCGGAGGCGGCGGCGTCGTGCAGCGCGACGCGGAAGCCGGCGGTGAGCCCTTCGCGGACCGGTTCCCAGCCTTGGGGCGAGCCGAGTACGGGTGGGCCGGGTGGGCGCGAACCGCCCGTCTGGTCACCACCACCGACCTAGGCGCATTCACTCGCCTGGGTACGGCGACGCGCGTGGGGTGTTTGTTCGGCCCCCCCCGCGGTTTGTCTGCGGGCCCGGCGAGCGCAATCGCCCCCGCCCCAGCCGCAACGAGCACGACGATCGCCGTCAGCACCTTCCTGACCCGCATGGGCCCGAATATAGGCCCTCGCCGGGTCGTGCTGATGCCGGGTCCAGCCTGCGCAAGGGCTCCGACGGGTCGTCCGGCCTTGGGTCCCGGTGACCGCCGTCACCCGGCGAGCAGGGCGGCGATCACCCCCTGGACAGACGCCACGACCCCGACGTTCGTCATCGCGTAGTTGAGCGCCGCGTGCTGCCACTCGTCGCTGATCGTCGACGTGCCATCGGAGACGACCACGATCTCGTATCCGGCGTCGGCCCCGTGGCGAGCCGTGTGCTCAATCGACATGTTGGTGTAACAACCGGCGATGATGAGCGTGTCGGCGCCGAGTCCGCGCAGGAGGCCATCGAGCCGAGTGCCGTAGAAACCGTTCATCCGCAGCTTCTCGATCACGAGGTCTCCGTCCTGCGGTTCGAGCCCCGCGACCGGCGCTGCCCCCCACGAGCCACGGACGAGGGCGTTGCCGTCCTTCACCCCGCGGAACAGGGGCGCGTTCTGGCGCAGCCCCACCGCTCCCGGCTCGACCACATAGTGGACGTGGATCACCGGGACGCCGGTCTGACGGGCCACGGCGGCGAGCCGGACGACATTGGCCACGACCTCCTGACTCGCGGCGTGGCCGGGCGCGCCGGTGCTGGCGAATGCGCCGCGCTCCCCAATCACGTCGTTCTGCATGTCCTGGACAATCAGCGCGAGACGTCGCGGATCGAGCCGGAGCGGCTCCGGGTTGTTGCTCACCGGCGGTTCCTCCTCAGTGATACGGCAGATGGCTGGAGGCGACCTTCGTCGCCACGCGGTACAGCGACGTGGAACTGGGGACGTACAGCACCTTCCACTCCGGGCCGCCCCACGCAAGGTTGCCTACGTTCTCCGGCACCTCGATGATTCCAAGGTGCTCACCGTCAGATGAGATGACCCACACTCCCCGCGGGCCCGTGACCCATACGTTGCCGCGTTCATCCACCTTCATGCCATCCGGAATCCCCTCCTCGATGACGCCGCTGCCGATCCCCGCAAAGAACACCCGGCCGCCGGTCAGCGTGCCATCTGACTGCACGTCGTAGCTCCGGATCAGCGCCCGCTCGGTGTCGTTGATGTACATCTGCTTCTCGCCGGGGGCGAAGCACAGTCCGTTCGGCTGTGCGAACTCGTCCTCGCCCACCACCAGCCGGGGATCTCCACCGCCGGCCGGGATCATGTACACGCCTTGAAACGAGAGCTCCTGCTCCCTGGGGATACCGAAGTGGGCAACGCGCCCATAGGCGGGGTCGGTGAAGTAGATCGTGCCATCGGAGCGGGTGATCACGTCGTTGGGGCTGTTGAGGTACCTGCCCTGATAGTGAAAAGCCAGCGTCTCCCGCACACCGTCAGGCCGTTCGCGCACCAGCGACGACGTCACGTGCTCGCAGACGAGCAAATTGCCCGCGGCGTCGTACACCATCCCGTTGCCCTTGTTGTTGGGGCGGCGCAGCTCGACGACGCCTTCGCGCTCGCTCCAGCGCCGGCGGACATCGCCGGGCATGTCACTGAACAGGAGGAACCCGCCCTCCTTGTTCCAGAGCGGGCCCTCGGTGAACACAAAACCGGTAGCAAGCCGCTCCACTTCGGCCCGGGGGTCGATCAGCTCTGCCAGCGTCTCGGACTTCAGCTCAACCGCCAACTCTTCCTCTCCTCATGCGATGTGTGTCTGCGCTCGATGTCCGCCAAGACGGCGGCAAGCTCCTCCGGGCGCGCGACGATGTGGCCGGCCGGGAAGCGATCGACGTGGGGCCGGGCAGCCCGGATCCGCTCGATGCTCTCAAACCCCTCCACCCTGGACGCCATACTAATCCGCTGCCCTCCTCGATGACTGTCGTAACGCTGACGCCGATCCGGTTCCCCGGCGACGCGACGGCGGCGGCGAGGCTATAGACTGATGCTCTGGCCCAGGCCGTCACCATAGACTTTGGCTCTGGCCTTAGAGCCCCATCGAAAGGTTGGAGGAAGGTGCGAAGCAGCTATACCGAGACCCTCGAGCCGGCGTCTGAAGCCGAGGCAATCGATGCCTTCGGCGATGGGGAGGGCGTCACCGTCCTGGCCGGCGGCACGATCCTCATGCCCGAGGTGACGTACGGCCGGTATCCGCGCGGTGGTCGCACGCTGATGCTGCACCGCGCCGGGCTCAGCGGGATCCGCGGTGATGGTCCGGTGACGATCGGCGCGATGACCCCCTTGGCCGAGGTGGCCGCGCGCGGCATCGAGCCGCTGGCCTCTGCGGCGGCCGCGGTGGCCGATGCGGAGATTCGCAATCAGGCGACCTTCGGCGGCAATCTGTGCGCGCCTCCCGGGCGCGAGAGCCCACGCGGTGACCTCCAAACCCCGCTGCTCGTGATGAAGGCCACGGTCAGGTCAGCGGGCGCCGGCGGCGAACGCACCGAGCCCGTGGAGGATTACCTCGCCGCTGATGAATCCCGGCTCGTGCTCTCGGTCGAGGTCTCGCCACCTGACGGCGCGGCGTACGTCACCCAGCGGCGGCCGCATTCCCACTCGTATTCAGTGATCTCGGTTGCGGCGGCCACCTACGACGGCGTGCTCCGACTCGCCGCCGGGGGCGTGGGGTCAAGCGCCGTGCGGCTTCGCGCCGTGGAGGCCGCTCTGGCCGATGGACAGCCGGCGGAGAAGGCGGCGGGACGCGCGGCGCACGAAACCCGGCCCCAGGATGATGCCCTGGCATCGGCCTGGTACCGCCGGGAGATCCTTCCCGTTCTCATCGCGCGAGTGCTACAGCAGGTCGAGGAGGCGCAGTCGTGGAACTGACAGTCAATGGCGCGCCTCGCGCCACCGCCAGCTCGCCGGTCACGCCGCTGCTGACGGTCCTCCGCGAGGAGTTCAACATCACCGGGGCCAAGCCCGGCTGCGAGCAGGGTGGCTGCGGCGCGTGCACGGTGCTCGTCGACGGCGAGCCGCGGCGGTCCTGCCTGCTGGCGATCGGAATGATCGGCGACGCGGAGATCACCACGGTCGAGGGTCTCGGCACTCCTCAGGAGCTGGCGCCCATTCAGGCCACGTTCAACGACCGCTACGCGGCCCAGTGCGGCTACTGCACGTCCGGAATGCTGATGGCCGGCCAGGCGCTCCTGAACCGCAGCGAGAGCCCGGTGACCCGGGATCAGGTTCTGGAGGCGCTGAGTGGCCATGTGTGCCGGTGCACGGGCTACGTGAAGATCGTGGACGCGGTGATCGCCGCCTCGGTGGGCGAATTCGACAACGCGGAGACGGACGAACGGCTGACGCCGCAAGACAACGAGCCGGAAGTACAGATCAGGGGGTCAGCGGCATGAAGGCGGTCGGCGCCCGGCTCCCGCGCTACGACGGCATCGGGCACGTCACCGGGCGCACCATGTACGTCGACGACGTCAAGGCTCCCGGCCTGCTGCAGGCCAAGGCCCTGCGCTCGCCCCACCACCACGCCTCGATCGTCAGACTGGACACCAGCAAGGCCGAGAAGCTCCGCGGTGTGCGGGCGGTCATCACGCACAAAGACGTTCCCCGGAACGTCGTTGGTTTGCTCGAGCCTCAGGGTGTGCCGGCGGACGAGCCCCAGCTGGCCTCGGACGTGGTGCGCTATCGGGGACAGCCGGTCGCCGCGGTGGCTGCCGAGGACGTCGAGACCGCGATGGAGGCGCTCAACCTCATCGACGTGGAGTATGAGGAGCGCCCGGCGCTGTTCGACATTCGCCTCGCCTTCGAGCCCGACGCGCCCCAGCCCCACGAATGGGGCACCGTGTATCCGCACTTCGGCTCGCATAATCACCGGCGCGTGCGCAAGGGTGACATCGCGTGGGCCTTCGAGCGGGCTGACGTGATCGTCTCCGGCGTCTATCGCCCCCAGGCGATCGAGCACGTGCCGATGGAGACGCAGGCGTCGCTGGCCGTCCCTGAACCCGACGGCCGGCTGACGATCTACTCGTGCACGCAGGCGATGTACTTCTCGCTGAGCATCGTCGCCACCCATCTTCAGCTGCCGATGAACCGCATCAAGCTCATCGGCGGGACGGTGGGCGGCGGCTTCGGCGGCAAGGTCGACTCGGCCTCGGAGACCATCGCCTCGCTGCTGGCGCTCAAGTCCCAGCGGCCGGTGAAATGGCGCTGGACACGCGAGGAGGAGTTCCTCGTGTCATCGACGCGGGCGGCGTGGCACATCGAACTGTCAGATGCGGTGACCAGCGACGGCTGGATTCTGGGACGGCGGATGACGACGCTGCACGACTCCGGCGCCTACGCCCGCATGTCGCCCTACGGGCTTACCAAGCATGCCTTCCATCACACCGGCGCCTACACGATCCCCAACCTGAAGTTCGACGGGTTCGTCGTGTTCACGAACCGTGTTCCCACCACCGCCATGCGCGGGTTCGGCGTGACCTCGGTCTCCATGGCGACTGAGACCCACATGACGCGCACCGCCGAGATCCTCGGCCTCGATCCCTGGGAGATCCGGCTCAAGAACGCCAACCGGATCGGTGACACGACGGGCAACCTCGTCGTGATGCAGGATCCGTCGACGGTTCCGGTCACCCTGGCGGCAGCCGACCGGGTGGGCCTCGAGCTTGCTTCTGAGTACCGGGAGATGACCAGCGACCGGCGCACCGCCGACCTCCTGCCGGACCACCTGGTCGCCCAGCAGGCGCCGGAGGGAGCCCACGTGCTCAGCCGGGAGAGCACCGTTGACGGAGGAGGACGCTGATGGCCAAGCACCGAGGCCGCGGCTTTGCCACGATCGAGTACCCCACCGGCATGAACCAGAACGGCGACCCCAGCCAGGCCTGGATCAAGCTCAAGCCGGACGGCCGCGTCGATGTCTTCGCGGGGACGGTCGACATCGGCCAGGGCTCCAAGACCGTCCACACCCAGATCGTCGCCGACACGCTCGGTGTCCCGTATGACTGGGTGACGATGGACAACAGCAATACCGACTCCTCGGCGGTCTGTACCGGGACCTTCGCCTCGCGCGGGACGTTCATCGGCGGCAATGCCGTGCGCTTCGCCGCTCAGCGCGTGCGCGAGCGGGTGCTCGCAGTCGCCTCAGAGGAGATGGAGATCGCGCCGGCCGATCTGGAAATCGTCGACGGCGACATCGTCCCCAAGGGCGCCCCCGGCCGCAGGATCTCCCTGAGCGAGATTGCCGAGGCGGCCACGTACAAGTATGGCGAGCTGATCTCCGGACAGGGGACGGCGCTCAAGCCGCTGGCCGAGGTCTCCGACGACGACGGCTCGGTCACCAAGGAACCCCATTCGGCGATCTCCTATGCCGCCTGCGTGGCCGATGTCATCGTCGACGACGAGACGGGCGACGTCGAGGTGACGAGGCTGATCTCCGTCTACGACGTCGGACGCGCCATCAACCCACTGCTCGTCGAGGGTCAGATCGAGGGTGGAGCGATGATGGGCATCGGCCTGGGATTGCTGGAGGAGTCCTACCCGCACTACCCGTCGGCCGAGCACCGGGGCGAGGAGTTTGGGGCGTATCTGGCCCCGGGGATCGAGAAGCTGCCGGAGCTTGACAACGTGATCCTGGAGAACCCGTCGGCCGACGGGCCGTTCGGCGCCAAGGCAATCGGCGAGATGGCCAACAACGCGCAGCCGCCGGCGATCACTGCGGCCATCCACGACGCTGTCGGCGTGTGGGTGACAGAGATGCCGGCATCGCCGGAGCGCGTGCTGCGGGCCATCCGGGCACAGGCGCAGCCGCGCCGGGACGGCAAGCACGTCATCTTCGATGAGGAGCTGTCGCTGCGGAGCGTGACCGCGAACGGTGGCGCCGGCTTTCTTGACACCCCCTGAATCCCTGACTCATCAAAGGTGACAATCGTGAGCAACTCGCCCTTTCTCTCCTGGTCTGGCCGCCGGTCGCTGTCGCTGTTTCCCAAGGTCAACCTCCAGTCGATCGCCGGCGAGCAGATCCTCTTCTGCCAGGTGCAGTACGAGCCGGGCGCCGACGTGCCCGCCCACCGCCATGCCGACTCGGAGCAGGTCATGTGGATCACCGGCGGCTCGTTGAAGATGACCGTCGGCGAAGTGACGCAGACGGTCGGCGAGGGAGATTGCATTGTCATCAACCGCGGGGTCGAGCACTCGCTGCAGACGGACTCGGGGTGCACCTTCCTGGAGGCCATGTCGCCGGTTCCGCGCGATCATGTGGCCGACCCGGAGCGTGACCTCGTCCTCGGCGCTGGCGGCGACAGCCGCTACGTCGAGCACTGAGTACCGTAGACACCCAACAACGAGAAGGAGGCGCCGTGCCGATTGTGGAGATCAAGCTCTTCGACAGCCGCATCAACAACGAGACCGTGCCGCAGCTCATCCAGAAGGTCACGGATGCGGTGGTGGAGTGCACGAGCGAGGCGATCCGCGGCGAGACGTGGGTCGTGGTCCAGGGCCTGCCCCCCAAGCAGTGGGGCCTCGGCGGCAAGCCGCTGGGGTGACGAGCAATCGCTTCGCGGGCCGCACGGACCAGGTGACGGGCGGCGCCGGCGACGACTGCACGTTCTCGACCGCAGGCGGGTTCGACGTCCCCGGCGGCCGAACCACTTACTGATAGGAGCGTTTGAGTTGTCAGACACGATCAAGGGTGCTCCGGCCGCCAACTTCATCGGTGGCGAGTGGAAGCCGAGCCACAGCGGCTCGATGTACGTGCGGCACAACCCATGGCGGCCGAGCGAGGTCGTCGGTGAGTTTCCGTCCTCCGACGCCGATGACGTCGCCGCCGCGGTGGCGGCCGCGCACGACGCCCGGCGCGGCTGGGCCAAGCTCTCCGCTGCCGCACGCGGGGCCTACCTGAGCAAGGCGGCCGATGCGATCGAGGCTCGCGCCGAGGAGATCGCCCAGGATATGACGCGGGAGATGGGCAAGCCGCTGCGCGAGTCCCGCGGGGAGGCCGCCCGAGCGGCTGCCATCGTGCGCTTCTTCGCCGGCGAGGGCCTGCGGCCGGTCGGCAAACTGTTCGAGCAATCGGCCAGCGGCGCGCTCGTCTACACGCGCCGACGGCCGGTTGGGGTGGTGGGCCTCATCACCCCGTGGAACTTTCCCCTTGCAATTCCCACCTGGAAGACGGCCCCGGCGCTCGCCTACGGCAACACCGTGGTCATGAAGCTCGCGCAGGACTCGCCGCTCACCGGACTGCATCTGGCGGCCGCGTTCGAGCAGGCGGGGCTGCCCCCGGGTGTGCTCAATGTCATCGTCGGCCGAGGGTCGGCGGCCGGCGAGCCGCTCGTGGCCGCACCGGAGGTGAGCGCGGTGTCGTTCACCGGCTCGGTGTCCGTTGGCGTCGGCGTCCGCGAGAAGGCAACGGCCGCCGGCAAGCGGGTGCAGTTGGAGTTGGGCGGCCATAACCCGCTGATCGTCGCCGACGACGCCGCGCTCGACGCGGCCGTGACGGCAGCGTACGCCGGCGCGTACTGGTCGGCGGGTCAGAAATGCACAGCGACCCGGCGCATGTACGTCGAAGCCGGGGTCTACGACGAGTTTCGCGAACGGCTGCTGGCGCGGATTGCCGCCGGGCATGTCGGCGATCCGGCGGACCCGCAGACCGAGGTCGGCCCCCTTGTCAACGAGAAGCAGTTCCAGGAGGTGCTGGCCGGGATCCAGCGGGGCCGTGACGAGGGCGGAACGGTGCTGGCCGGCGGCGAGCGCGCCGACGAGGAGAGCTATCTCATCGCGCCCACGCTGTTTGAGGGGCTGCCCGACGACGCCTTCCTCTCGCGCGAGGAGGTGTTCGGACCGGTCAGCTCCCTGTATCGCTTCGACACGATTGACGAGGCCATCGAGCGCGCCAACGCCGTGCGCTTTGGGCTCTCCGCATCGGTGTACACCGGGAGCCTGCGTACCGCGCAGCGGTGCGTCGAGGAGCTGCAGTCAGGCATCCTTCACGTCAACTCCCAGACGGCGGGGGCTGAGGTGCATGTGCCCTTCGGCGGCACGAAGGAGTCAGGATTTGGTCCGCACGAGCAGGGCAGCGCGGCCCATGAGTTCTACACCGAGGAGATCACGGTCTACCAGGATGTCTGACGGCGGCGGTTGAGCACGTGGTCCAGCGACGAGAGGGGACACATTGGACACCACCGAGCCCGGGCCGAACCAGCCGGCCGAGCCCACCGACACGTCACGGATGCCCTACCAACCGCCGTTTCCGGCGGAGGCGGCGGAGGAGGTGCTGGTGTACCCGGCGGTGCCCGAAGACGAACGGCTCTGGGTTCCCCAGGCGGAGGGCCTCGACTTCCGGCCGCTGCTTCTGCACACGCGCCAGGGCTACTGGTGCAATCTGCTGCGGGTGCGGCGGACCGGGATCGTCAGTCGTCACCGCCATCCGATGCCCGTCACCGGGTACGTGATCAAGGGTCGCTGGCATTACCTGGAGCACGACTGGGTCGCCGAGCCCGGAGCGTTTCTCTTCGAGCCACCCGGCGAGACCCACACCCTCGTCGTCCCGGAGGGCGAGATCGAGATGATCACGCTGTTCACCGTCAATGCGGCCATGATCTACGTCGACCCGTGGGGCGCGACCACCGGCTACGAGGATGTGTTCACCAAGATCGAGATGTGCCGGGCGCACTACGAGAAGGTGGGCCTGGGCGCCGGGTACGTCGATCAGTTCATCCGGTGAGTCACATCGGCTTCGACTTCTCCGGCCGCCGCGTGCTCGTGACCGGAGCGACGAGCGGGATTGGACTGGCGGTGGCGACGGGGTTCGCGGCCGCCGGCGCGCAGGTGACGGCCGTGGGGCTGCGGGCGGCCGAGCTCACCCCGCCGGTTGGCGTGCGCTTCGTCGAGGCCGACGTCACCGATGGAGCGGCCATCGCGGGTCTCGTGGCCGGTCTTGATCGGCTCGATGCCGCGGTCTGCTGCGCCGGGATCATCCGCCGTGACGATGAGCATGATCCGGACGTGTTCGCCAGTGTCCTCGACGTCAACCTGACCGGAACGATGCGCACGCTGAGCTCCTGCCGCGAGCTGCTGCGTTCGTCACGCGGTTCCGCGGTTGCCACTGCGAGCATGCTCTCCTACGTGGGCGGACCGCGTGTTCCGGCCTACGCGGCCAGCAAGGGCGGCACGGTTGCCCTCGTCAGGTCGCTGGCGCTGGCATGGGCGCCGGAGGTGCGGGTCAACGGGATCGCCCCGGGGTGGATCGCCACCCCGCTGACAGCGGCCCTGCGGGCGCCGGGCGGCAGTAGCCAGGCGATCCTCGCCCGCACGCCGATGGCGCGCTGGGGTGAGCCTGAGGATGTGGTCGGACCGACGTTGTTTCTCTGCTCCGGCGCGGCGCGGTTCATCACCGGCGAGGTCCTGCGCGTCGACGGGGGATATCTGGCGGCTTAGCCGGCCGCGTCCTCGGCGGCGTGGCGGTAGTCCTCGCGCACCGGCGCGAACACGTCGAGGATCAGGGCTCCCTCGGGCCCGGCGGTACCGCCGTGATCGACGCCCGGAGGCGCGAGGTACGCGTCGAGGTGGCGCATCTCCCGCTGCTCATCCGCGATCGTCATCGTCATCGATCCGCGCAGGATCAGACCGAGCTGCTCGTGCGGGTGCGCGTGGACGGGCACGGTCGCACCCGGCTCCATCTCGACGAGATTGAGCATCGCCCGCTCGCCGAACAGTGCCCGGGCCCCGGCTCCCGCCGCCAGTGCGAAGGACGGAACCTCACCGAAGGACACGAACCGGGAGACCATGACGATCACGTTACCGACGGATCGCCGCCAGCGCCTGCTCGCGAGTCTGGGAGAGGGAGGCGGCCGGCGTCAGCGCCTCCGGATCGGTCAGAACCTCGATGAGGGCCGGACCCACCGTGGCCCGGGCGCGGGCGAGCGCCGCCGGAAACGCGTCGGCATCCTCGACGCGCTCGGCATGGATGCCGAAGGAGCGCGCGTACGCGGCGAAGTCAGGGTTGACCAGGTCGGTGGCGATGACGCGCCCGGGGAACCGGCGCTCCTGGTGCATGCGAATCGTTCCCAACATGCGGTTGTTGGCGACGATGACGAGGATCGGTAGCCGCTCCTGGACGATCGTCGCCAGCTCCTGAGCGCACATCTGAAAACAGCCATCGCCGGCGAGCGCGACGACCGCCCGGTCCGGATGGAGGAGCTGCGCGGCGATGGCAGCCGGAATTCCGTATCCCATCGCGCCGCTCTGGGGCGCGAGCTGGGTGGCGCGGCGCCGGTAGCGCAGGAACCGGTGGATCCACACCGTGTAGTTGCCTGCGCCGTTGCAGACGATGGCATCCTCCGGCAGCTCGGCCCGCAGCGTCTGCATGACCCGGGCCAGATCGACGCCGGCCCCCGGGCGTGCCGCCGGAGTCGACCATGCCTCGTATTCAGCGCGCGCCTGCGCCGACCATTCTCGCCAGCGCTCGCCGGAGACCGAGACCGACTGCCCGAGGGCTGCGGCGAACGACCGCATCCCGGAGAGAATCGCCTGGCCCGGCTGATAGACACGGCCGAGCTCGACCGGGTCCGGATGCACGTGGACAAGCGACGGGGCGGCCGGTGGCGATGAAGGGAGCGTGTATCCCTGCGTCTCGGTCTCGGTCAGACGCGGTCCGATGGCGAGCAGCAGGTCGGAGTCGGCGATGCGGCGGGCGAGCTTGGGATTGACGCCGAGGCCGACGTCGCCCACGTAGCAGGCCAGCTCGTTGTCGACGAGATCCTGGCGCCGGAAGGAGGCCGCAACCGGTAGGTGCGCGGAGGTCGCCCAGCCGGCCAGCTGGACGCAGGCGGTGTCATCCCACGGCCCCCCGCCGACCAGGACGAGCGGGCGTTCGGCGGCAGCGAGCCGCTCGCGGAGCTGATCGATCTCGCCCGGATCGGCCGTCGGCTCGCGTGCGCCGGCCCGTGGTGCGTCGGCCGCATCGGTGGCCGCGGCCAGAACGTCCTCGGGCAGCGAGATCACCACCGGTCCCTGACGCCCACTCGCGGCGATCGAGAAGGCGGCGGCGACGATCTCCGGAAGCCGATCCGGATCATCGACGTCGAACACGGCCTTCGCCATCGATCCGAACACACGGTCGCAGTCGATCTCCTGGAACGCCTCCCGGCCGCGATGGCCGCGCGCCACCTGTCCGACCATCAGGATCAGCGGCGTCGAGTCCTGGCGGGCGGTATGCACGCCGACCGCCGCCTGCGTTGCGCCGGGTCCGCGGGTGACGAGGCAGACGCCGGGACGTCCAGTCAGCTTCCCGTACGCCTCGGCGGCGTTCGCCGCCGCCGACTCATGGCGGCACGTGATGACGCGGATCCGCTCACGATGGTCGTGGAGTCCGTCAAGCAGTGGGAGATAGCTTTCGCCCGGCACGCAAAAGCAGATCTGGCACCCCTGCCGTGTCAGCTGGTCGGCGAGCAGCCGGCCGCCGGTGCGCTGCGGGCTCACGTCGAGACCGAGCTCGAGACCAGCGGCTCGTCGACGAGGATGCGGTACTGCTGGGGCTTGGGCTTGTCAGCGTCCGCGTCGCGTACATAGGTGATGGAGCGCTTGCCCTGGAGATCGGCCGGAAGCACCATGCAGCGCACGAATGCGGTCGGCGCGCTCTCCGAGGCGGCGGCGAACACGGGGACCGGACCGGACTCGAACCAAGCCTCGAGCGGGCCGTAGCTGTGTGACCGGCCGTCGGTGTCGATCCGGATCTCGCCCTCCAGCAGCACCCGGATACCGGGACCCTTGTGGACGTGGAGGTAGGCGACGCCGCCGGGAGGGAAGCTGACGCGGTCCAGCCGGATCAAACGGTCACCATCGGAGGAGTCCATCTCCACCGGCGCGCTCAGCTTGGCCCCGGGCGAGGCCACCGCCACGAGCTCGAATGAGAGCACGTGCGCCGGCCCGGTGAGCGTCAGGGCGCCGGTGGTGTATTCGGCCGTCTCGTCGGCGATCCTGTACACGACCCGGTGCGCGGGCTCGAGCTCCGTCGATTGACCGTCAGACACCTCGTACTCGAGTACCTGTAGCTCCACTCCCTCTTCCCCCTGACTAGTTGAAGTAGGCGCCGCCGTCGACGACGAGCGACTGCCCGGTGATGAACGAGGAGGCGTCGCCGGCAAAGAAGACGACGGCGCCGACGATGTCCTCCGGGTACTGGTCTCGTACGAGCACCCGGGCCTTCGCCGAAACCTCTTGCAGCTTCTCGATCTGGACTTCGTTGGCCAGAACTCCGTCAGACATGGTGAAGCCGGGGGCGATTGTGTTGACGAGCACGTTGTCCGACCCCAGTTCCTTGGCCAGCGACCGCGTCATCGCGATGACCGCCCCCTTGCTGGCGACGTAGTGGAGGAGGAAGGGCACGCCCTTGTACGGGGTGCCGGAGGCGAGGTTGATGATCCGGCCGCCCTGGGCGGCGCGCATCGCCGGCGCAACGGCACGGGTGGCCAGGTACATGCCGAGGACGTTGACGTCGAATACCCGCCGCCACTCGTCCACCGACAGCTGCTCGAATGGCGTCGGCACCAGCGACGAGTAGATGCCGGCGTTGTTGACCAGGATGTCGATCTGCCCGTAGGCGTCGAGGGCGGCCTGGGCCATCCGCTCACACGCCTGCTGGTCGGCGACGTCGACCTCGACGGCGATCCCCCCCAACGTCTCGGCGACATCCTCGGCGGCGCGAACGTCGGCGATCACCACCTTCGCGCCCTCGGCGGCGAGACCCTCGGCGATCGTGCGGCCGATTCCCTGCGCGGCACCGGTGACGATCGCCACCCGGTTCTCCAGCGAGTTCATCGCGTCTCCTCCGTGTCGAAGAATGGCGCCGGATTGAGGATCCGGTTGGTCTGCGCGGCCAGCATCGGACGCATCTTCCGGACGTAGGCCTGCCATCCCGGATCGGCCTGGAGGCGCTTGCGCCGCTCCAGCCGATCATCCAGGCTGTCATAGGCCCACAGGTGGACGATCTGGTTGATCGACGGACCGATCTCGGTCGAGTAGTAGCCGACCATCCGCCCCAGGATCCTGCGCTGGATCTCCATGCCCTCGTGCTCGTAGAGCTTGAGGTAGTCGGGAACCTTGCCCGGGTGGAGGGTGTACTCGCGCATCTCGACGATCACGTCTTCAGATCCCTCCCAGGGATAGGTAACGGGTCTCGATCCAGTCGTCGACGCCGTACTTGGATCCCTCGCGGCCGATGCCGGATTCCTTGACCCCGCCGAACGGCGCAACCTCCACGGAGATGAAGCCGGTGTTGATGCCGAGGATGCCGGTCTCCAGCTGCTCGGAGACCCGGAAGATACGGCTCACATCCTGGCTGTACATGTAGGCCGCCAGTCCGTACGGCGTGTCGTTGGCCAGTTCGATGGCCTCACGCTCGGAACCAAAGGGGCGGACGGCGGCGACGGGGCCGAAGGTCTCCTCGTGCCAGATGGCGCAGCCGGGGGACAGGCCGTCGAGAACGGTGGGGGCGTAGAACGTGCCGCCACGCTCATGAGGGCGGCCGCCCTGGAGCAGACGCGCCCCGGCGTCCACCGCGTCGATGACGTGGTGGCAGACCTTGTCGAATGCCGGCCGGTCGATCAGCGGTCCCACGTTGGAGCGCCCGTCGGTGCCGTCGCCGACGACAAGGCCGTCGACGGCAGCCTTTAGTCGGTCGAGGAACTCCTGGTGGCGGGACTCGTGCACCAGCATCCGGTTGGCGGTGATGCAGGTCTGGCCGGAATTGCGGAACTTGGACAGCAGAGCACCGGCGACGGCTTGCTCCATGTCGGCGTCTGCGAAGACGATGAACGGGGCGTTGCCGCCAAGCTCCAGAGAGACGTTTTTCACCTGATCGGAGCATTGACGCATGATCAGCTTGCCTACCTGGTTGGAGCCGGTGAACCCGACTTTGCGGACAATCGGGTTCGACGTCAGCTCCAAGCCGATCGCCGGGGCGTCGTCAGCGTCACCGGTCACGATCGACAGGACGCCATTGGGCAGCCCGGCGCGACGGGCCAGCTCCGCGATAGCCAGCGCCGACAGTGGTGTCTGCTCCGCGGGCTTGAGGACCATGGTGCAGCCAACGGCCAGGGCCGGTGCCGCCTTACGCGTGACCATCGCCGAAGGAAAGTTCCACGGGGTGATCCCGCCGCAGACGCCGATCGGATGCTTCGTCACCAGAATCCGCTTGTCACGTTGGGGTGAGGGGATGGTGTCGCCGTAGACGCGCTTGGCCTCCTCGCCGAACCACTCGCAGAACGACGCCGCGTAGGCGATCTCGGCGCGCGACTCGGCCAGGGGCTTGCCCTGTTCCAGGGTGAGCAGCAACGCCAGGTCCTCCTGGTTTTCGATCATGAGATCGCGCAGGCGCCGCAGGATTGCCGCGCGCTCGGCCGCCGGTCGTCGGCTCCACGCCTCCTGGGCGCTCTGCGCTGCCTCGATCGCTCGCCTGGTTTCGTCCGAGCCCATCCGCGGGACGGTGGCCAGCACGTCACCGGTGGCGGGATTCGTTACCGGAAACGTGGCGCCGTTGTCGGCGTCACACCACTCGCCGTCGATGAAGGCACGGTCCCGAGCCAGTCCGCCGTCACGAAGCTCGATAGCTGTTTCCTCTAGCGCCATCGGTTGGCATAGGTTATCTCATTGGTGAAGCGCTGCGCTCCGGCGGCACGGCGCCGCGCCGTCAGCGATGGGCGGAGGGCGCGGCGCCCGTCCCTCAGCTGATGAGCTCAGACCCGCGCGGCCGCGAACGCATGGGCAGCTCGCCGAACAGCTTCAGGAACTCCTCTGCGGCGGGTGACCAGACGCTGCGCGTGAAGGCGACGACCTCGCGCACCAGACGTGGGCGAACGTGCAGAAGGGCGGCGTCAAGTCCTGACGGAATCGCATGGCTGCCGAGCAGCGTCGGGCCCAGGCCGGCGGCGGCCAGTTGAGCGGCGGCGGCGACCTGCCCGGTGCGCACCGCCGCCCGCGGCACGAACCCGGCACCGGCGCAGGCGCGCTGGACGACATCATGCAGTCCGTGGCCGGGGTCCAGCAGGACCCAGTCGCGGTCCGCCAGCTGTTTGAGCGCGATCCGGCTGCCGTCGCCCCGCGCCAGGGGGTCATACGACGGGAGCACGACGACGAACTCCTCCCAACCCAGCGGAGTGATGGGCCCCGGCCAGTTCGCCGGCCGCGGGCCGAGGGCCACATCTCCCAAGCCGCCGCGAACCGCCTCATAGAGATCGCGGCGATGCTGGAACTCCTGCAGGTGGACCGTTGTGTCGGCGTGAAGCCGATGCCAGCGCGCCAGGACATCCGGCAGCAGCCCCACGGCCAGGGAGGTGACGGTGGCGATCTCAAGTTGTCCGCCGGGTACGCCGAGCGTCTGGCGGACGGCCTCGGCGGCGCGCGTCGCATGCGCCGCGGCCGACTTGGCCTCCGGCAGGAACGCCCGCCCGGCGGCCGTGAGCTGAACCCCGTTCGGCATTCGCTCCAGGAGAGGACCGCCGAGTTCTCGCTCCAGCGCCCGGATCTGCTGTGACAGGGACGGCTGCGCGACGGACAGGCGTTGGGCGGCACGAGTGAACGAGCCTTCCTCGACGACGGCCAGGAGGTAATTGATCTGACGAAGGTTCACCACGAGCTCCTCATAGGTAAACCCTATGGCAAAGCCGTACGGCATCGTCAAATGAGATTCGGTGTGTTACAGTCGGCGGGGAGGAGGGCATGGCTACTTTCCAAGATCAGTCTGGCGATCGGCCGGGGGCCGGATCGGCGCCTCGTGGCGCTGCGCACAAGCCGAGCAATTCAAGCAGCCAGCCGCTGCTCGACGTCAGGGCCGTCAGCAAGGCCTTCCCCGGCGTCCAGGCGCTGACCAACGTCAGCTGCTCGATTTTGCCCGGCGAGGTGCACGCGCTCGTGGGTCAGAACGGCGCCGGCAAGTCGACGCTCGTCAAGTGCATCACCGGGGTCCATCCACCGGACACGGGCGAGATCGACTTCTCCGGCAACCGCATCGACGCCTTCTCTCCGAAGCACGCCGCCGACGCCGGCATTGCCGTCGTGCACCAGCGCATGCCGCTCCTGCCTGAACTCTCGGTGGCCGAGAATGTCCATCTCGGCCGGCTGCCCACGCGCGCGGGATTCCTGGACCGCGGCGCGGCCAACCGGCGCACCCGTGAGCTGCTGGGCCGCTTCAAGCTGGATGTCGACCCGGAGGCGCCGGTGGGCTCGCTGACTGTCTCCGAGCGTCAGGAGGTGGCAATCGCCCGCGCCTTGTTCCGGGCCGCGCAACTGCTCGTCCTCGACGAGCCGACGGCCGCGCTCGATGCGGCGCAGAGCCAGCGGCTGTTCGCGGTCGTCGAGAACCTGCGCCGCGAGAACGTCGCCGTGCTCTACGTCTCGCATTATCTGGAGGAGATCTTCGCCCTCGCCGACCGGATCACCGTCCTGCGTGACGGGCGCCTGGTGAGGACCACTCGTACGTCAGACACGAACGAGACTGAGATCGTGACGCTGATGGCCGGACACCGGCCGTCCGTCGGCGCCGACGTCGAGCGCAGCTCGCTGCCCGCTCCGGACGTCCGCGGAGCCGCGTCGGTTCGGCTGGACGGCGTCAGCACGGACGTGCTGCGCGACGTCAGCCTCTCGATCGACGCCGGCGAGGTCGTGGGGATCACCGGTGTCATCGGCGCCGGCGGTCATGAGATCGCGCGCGTGCTGTTTGGGCTGACCACACCGGAGACGGGGAGCCTCACGCTGGGGGATGCTCCATACCGTCCGCACGGGCCGCGGGACGCGCTGAAGAAGGGCGTGTGCCTCGTGCCCGAGGACCCGGCTCGGGAGGGGATGGTCCCGGAGATGTCGGTCGCCGCCAACATCTCGATGGTCGATCTGCCGCGCTTCGAGCGCCGGGGGTTCCTGTCCCTGCGCCGCGAGCGCACGACGGCGCGCGACTACGTCAACCAGCTCGGCATCGCCACGGCGAGTGTCGACACCCTCGTGCGCAACCTGAGCGGCGGCAACCAGCAGAAGGTCCTGCTGGCCCGGGCACTCGCCGCCAACGCCCGGGTGCTGCTGCTGGAAGAGCCGACACAGGGAGTTGACATCAATGCCAAGCGAGAGATCCACCGGATCATCAGAAATCTGGCAACGGAAGGGAAGGCGGCCATCGTGATCTCGACCGACGTGCAGGACCTGCTCGAGTTCGCCGACCGAGTGATCGCGCTGCGTCGCGGCCGGGTGGCACGCGACGTCCCTGCGGCCGACACGAGCTTTGCCGAAATCCTCGATGTGACGGTCGGGGCGGACGTGGGGACGGCGGCGTGAGCGTCGATCCAGAAACCCAGGTCTCGGCGACCTCGGGAGCGCTGGGGTCGCCGGCGGCGGCCGAATCCGAGGTCGGTCCCAGGCGTCGCCGCACGTGGACATCGATCACCATCGGCGGCCTCGATCTCTATTCGCTGTGGCCGATCGTCGTGATGATCCTGATCATCATCATCACGTCGCTCCGGGCCAGTAACTACCTGAGTGTCTCCAACCTGGAGAACGTGATCAGCCAGATCGCCCCGCTGGGCATCGTGACCATGGGTCAGGCCATCCTCCTCATCTCCGGCGGCATCGATCTCTCGGTCGGTTACAACGCGTCGTTCGCCAGCATCGTCACCGGCCTGCTGTTGGAGCACCATCATCCGCTCGGCCTCGACATCCTCGCCGGCGTGGCGGCGGCGACGCTGGTCGGATTCGTGAACGGCGTCCTCGCCGCCCAGAACCGAGCCCACCCGTTCATCATCACGCTGGGCATGTCGATCTTCCTGTTCGGACTCGATACCCAGATGACCGGTGGCGCTCCCGTCAACGACATGGGCGGTCTGTACACCACGTTCGGGGGGACGTTCTGGGGCGGGATACCGACAGTGGCCATCCCGCTGGTCGTCGTCGTGATCATCACCTACGTGTTCCTGCGATGGTCACGGTTGGGCAGACAGGCCTACGCGATCGGCGGCAACGAAGAGGCGACGTACCTGGCCGGTATCCGGGTCAAGCGCACGAAGATCTACCTGTACACGCTGATGGGGCTTATCGTCGGCGTTGCCGGGATGGTGCTCGCCGGCCAGATCAACGAGGCCTCGTTCAATCTCGGCCAGAACTACGAACTGGAGTCGATCGCCACCGCGGTGATCGGCGGAACCGCGCTTTTCGGCGGGCGCGGTGGCGCGTTGCGCTCACTGCAGGGGGTCGCCCTGTACGGGGTGGTGCAGAACGCGATCAGCTTCGCCGGTCTCTCAAGCAACTATCAACAGATGGCACTGGGCGTGATCATCGTCATCGCGGTGATGGTCGCCCGGGCCAGCCGCTAAGCGCGGCTCTCCAGAGGAGGAAACAAACGTGAGGAAAAGCAGAGTGCGGCTTCGGATTGCGGCCGCCTTGACCTGCGCGCTGGCCGTCGCCGCCGTGGCGGCCGGGTGCGGCAGCTCGTCAGGTGGCAGCGGCGGCGGAAGCGGCGGAAGCAGCGGTGGCTCCAGCAGTGGGGGCGGAGGCAAGGGGACGATCGCGTTCCTGCTGTCTGGCCCTGATCTGTACTACCAGTACGGCCTGGACGGCGCCAAGGCGGCGGCGGCCAAGCTTGGCTATTCGGTCAAGGTCTACCCCAACCCCAACATCAGCCCGTCGGTCGAGCTGGCCAACGTGCAGAACGCGATCGCGTCCGGCGCCAAGGCCATCGACGGCTATTCGGTCGGACTGTCGACCGAGACGGCGACGATTGCCAAGGCCAGCCAGGCCAACATCCCCATCTTCCTGATGTACGGCTACTCGCCCAAGTACGTTGGGATGAAGGACGTCGTCGGCTTCGAGCAGGTGCCCCTCATTCCCTACGGCACGGGCCCCGGGGCCTACATGAAGGCGCACCTTGCCCCCGGTAGCCAGGTGGGCATCATCACCGGTCAGCTGGGCCGGGGCGACGCCGAGGGCTACCGGACGGGCTTCCTGCAGGGTCTCGGCTGTCAGGGGGACACGACTGCCGGCAACCCGCCGCTGACCTGCGCCAACGGCATCAAGTACGTGGCGACAGAGACCGGACACTGGCTGCGACCCGCTGCGTACACGGCGGCACAGGACATCATCGGGAAGTTCCCGAACCTCAAGGGTCTGTATGTCGAGAACGAGGACATGGCGGTTGGCGTGCACACGGCGCTCGTGGCGGCTCATAAGAACGTGATGATCGTCTCCTCCAACGGCGCTCCGTATGGCATCACGGGCATCAAGGCCGGCTGGTTGGCCGCGAGCAGCACCGCCTCACCGTCGCTCGAGGGCCTGTACTCCGTGCGCCTGATCGATGCCTACATCAAGAAGCAGATTCCCGGCGGCAAGCTGTACAACAGCTACAACGTGTTCGTCGACAAGAGCACGGTCAACAAGGCCGTGGGGTGGACGTTCTTCCAGGACCCGGCCCAGGTCAACCACTGGATGAGCGCGCCGCTGCTCAAGCCGACGGCCACCTCCTAACCCGAAGTCCGGCGATCAGAGCGCGTGCAGGTGACCGAGACGGTTCCCAACCTCCTCGGCGCCTGCACGTGGCTCTGGACCGCCCCGTTCTCGGACGCCGACGTCGCCCTGGCCGAGCGGGTGGCCGGCCTCGGCTTCGGCGTCCTGGAGGTCTGCGTCGAACAGGCTGACCTCGTCAGCGCCGAGGCATTGGTCGCTGCCGGCGGCGCCGCCGGCGTGGCGCTCTCGGTCTGCGGCGCTTTTGGCCCGGACCGCGACCTCGCCCACCGAGACCCCGGGCCGCAGAGCAATGGACTGCAGTACATCGCCCGGCTGGTCGCTCTGGCCGCGGCGGTGGGCTCGCCCCATGTGTGCGGCCCCATGTACTCAGCTGTGGGCAAGGCCAGGCTTGAGGATCCCGATGACCGCGCTGCCGAGCGACGGCGTTCGGTGGAGAACCTGAAGCGGGCCGCCGACGGGGCCGCTGCCTGGGGCGTGCGATTGGCGATCGAGCCGCTCAACCGCTATGAGACCGACATGATCAATACGGTCGAGCAGGGGTTGGAGTTGTGTGCCGCCGTCGACGCCGAGAACGTGGGACTTCTGCTCGACACCTACCACATGAACATTGAGGAGAAGTCGATGGGGGATGCGATCCGCACCGCGGCCGGTCGCCTCTTTCACTTCCATGCCTGCGAGAACGACCGCGGGACGCCGGGCACCGGCCACATTCCCTGGGCCGACGCGTTTGAGGCGCTGTCCGACATCGGGTACACCGGTCACGTCGTCATTGAGTCGTTCACTCCGGCGGTCACGGAGATCGCCCGGGCCGTATCGCTGTGGCGACCACTGGACGCGTCCGGAGACGAGCTGGCGGCCGCCGGTCTCCGGTTTCTGGAAACGGCGCTCGCTGCTGCTCAGCGGTAGCTCACGGTCACCCGGCCGCCGTCCCGTGCGGAGTGCAGGATGGCATCGCACACCTCGGCTGCGCGATAGCCATCCTCCAGATCGGCACCGTCAGGCGACACCGGGGTCCCGTCTCTGATGGCGGTCAGCAGATGGTGAAGTTCGTGGACGAACGTGTGCTCCCAGCCGATGATGTGGCCCGGCGGCCACCAGTTGGCGATGAACGGGTGATCCGGCTCTGAGACGAGCACGCGGCGAAACCCCTGTGCGCGGCGGCCGGGCTCGGAGCCGGTGAAGTGCACCTCCAGCTCGTTGAGCCGCTCGAGATCGAAGGCCACGGATCCGCGTGACCCGTTGATCTCCCACCGCAGCGAATTCTTGCGCCCGGTCGCAAACCGGCTGGCCTCGATCGTGCCCACCGCGCCGTTCTGGAAGCTGACGGCTGCCTCGAACGCATCGTCGACAGTCCGCTCCGGCCAGAAGGTGGCGACATGCGCGGACACGTCGGCGATCTCGCCGACGAGGTAGCGGGCCAGGTCGATCACGTGGGCGCCCAGGTCGCCGAGCGCGCCGGACCCCGCGGCGTCGCGATCGAAGCGCCACGCGTCGCTGTCGGCGGCTCCCCAGTCCTGCAGGTAACTGCCTCGGAAATGATGGGCCTCGCCGAGGTCGCCGCTGAGCACGATCTCCCGCGCGAGCCGGACGGCCGGGAGGAAGCGGTAGTTGAAGGCGCACATGTGCGCGACGCCGGTGGCGGCGACGCGCTGCCAGCTCTCGTGGGCCTCGTCGGCGGTCCGGCCGAGCGGCTTCTCGCAGATGACGTGCTTACCGGCCTCGGCTGCGGCGATCGTTGGCGCGGCATGCATCTGGTTGGGACCGGCGTTGTCGAACAGCCCAATCCGCTCGTCGGAGATCAGCTGACGCCAGTCGGTGGTGTAGTCGTCGAACCCGAAGCGACGCGCCGCCGCGGCGACCGCCTGCTCGTCCCGCCCGGCGATCGTGATCAGGTCCGGATCCAGCGGCGGGGGCCACATCATGTAGGACAGGGTCTTGTAGGCATTGGCGTGGGCGCGGCCCATGAAGGCGTAGCCGAGCATTCCGACGCCGATCCGGCCGTTCACGGCCGCGGCCGCTCGAAGGCGGCATCGAAGGCCACGGCCGACGGAGGAAAGTCGCTGCGGCGCGTGAACGCCAGCGCGTCCCGCGCGCCGTATTCGCGGTCCATCCCGGAGTCCTCCCACTCGATCGAGAGGGGACCGGTATAGCCGGCTCGGTGGAGCGCTCGGAGCAGGGCCTCGAAGTCGACGTCGCCGTGCCCGGGGGATACGAATGTCCACCCGCGCTCGGTTTCGCCGAAGTCCAGGTGCGAGCCGAGGATGCTGGTGCGCCCGTTCAGGCTGCGCACCGCGTCTTTGATGTGCACGTGGTAGATGCGCGCGCCGAACTCCAGCGCGAAGGCCGCTGGATCCAGGAACTGGGGGATGAAGTGGCTCGGATCCAGGTTGATCCCAAAACCCTCGCGCCAATCCAGCGCGTCGAGCGTCCGACGGGTGGTGACGAAGTCATAGGCGATCTCGGTGGGATGGACCTCGAGCGCGAACCGCACGCCCTCGGCGTCGAACACGTCCATGATCGGGCCCCAGCGACTCGCGAAATCCTCGTAGCCGTGCTCGATGTCGCTCCAGTCGTTGGGTGGAAACGAGTACAGCTTGTGCCAGATGCTTGATCCGGTGAATCCGGTGACCACAGAGACCCCGAAGGCGGCCGCGGCCCGCGCTGCGTCCTTCATGCGTTCCGCGGCGCGGACGCGCACCCCCTCCGGCTCGCCGTCGCCCCAGATCTCCGGCGGGAGCACGCTGCGGTGCCGGTCGTCGATTGGGTCGCACACCGCCTGGCCAATCAGGTGAGTGCCGAGCGCCCAGCACCCCAGTCCCTGCGAGTCCAGCTTTTCGCGCACCTGCTTGGTGTAGCCGGGCTCGGACAGCGCGCGGTCGATCTCGAAGTGATCCCCCCAGCAGGCCAGTTCCAGCCCATCAAAGCCCCACGTGGAGGCCATCGGCGTCAGCTCCTCCAGTGGCAGATCGGCCCACTGTCCGGTGAAGAGTGTCACCGGCCGTCTGTCACCTGATGACCTGCTGTCTGGGAACATTGAACCCGCTCCTTATCAACTCACCGGCAGCTCTCGCGTCCGAGCAGCTTACGAGATGCGCGCGGGCGGGGAGTGTGAGGCTGCCGCTCGCGCGAACGGCCTGGGACCGACTCCGGCGGCCTGCCCGGGTTCGTGGTTGACGCCGCCGAGGTTCGGCTCACCTTCGTCCAGAGCCGAGCGGTGCAGAACCCGGTCAACCGGCTCGCGCGAGCGCAGGCACAAACCGGGCGGCGTCGATCGTTCCCACCCCGGTGACCAGGTTGTAGCCGGCGTGCGCCCGGTACCCGCGCAGCGTGAACGTTTGCCTGCCACTGGGCGGAACGGGGAAAGTCACGGTGGAGTTGCCCTGCTTGACCTCGACGATCCCGCCCGCGGGGCGACGATGCAGCCGGTAGAGGGCGGGATTGATCAGGCCCAGCCGCCCGCGATGGAGCCGGGTCCGCGCGTACTGGTCGGCGATCGCCACAATCCCGGCAAACTCCGGCGTGGCCTCGCTCGTGCCGCCCGCCTGCCCCCAGCGCGCGCTTCCCAGGTACGACGAGAACACCAACACAGCTCCGCTGAAGGAGCCGCTCATCGCCACATCGGGCACACCGCGGCGGTTGCCGACCGACCGGCGCACCGAGTTCTGGTAGGAGGGGCGCGCGAAGATCGCCGACACCCCCCCGTTGCCGGCCCACGGGAACGGCACCGGCATCTGGGTCAACTTCGCGACCGACCGGTTCCAGGTGTCGTTCCAGGCGCTGTCAGGTGACGTTCTCCGGCCGGCGGAGGTGAGATGTAGCTGGGTTCCGCCCACTGCGGCGACGAGCGGGTCGGACGCCGGCCACTCGACGACGCGGTGTGTGTAGAAGGGCCCCGGTGGCGTCGGCCCGGTGACACCGTTGTCGTTGGAGGCAGCGAGCATCGTGACCCGGTTGCGGTCGGCGTTGATGTAGGTGCGGCGGAGGCGCATGATGAACGCCCGGCTCGGGAAGTTCTGCTCCGGGAGGCTGAAGCTCTGGCTGATGACGTCGCCGAGGTTGTGGTCGATGACGTAGGTCTCGGCCGCGAGCATCTGCGGAAAGCCGCCGCCGGACGCCGTCTCCTTTGTCGCTGTCTCGACAAGCAGGATGTTCGCCTTCGGAGCAACCGCGTGTGACCACTCCACATCCAGGGTGGTCTCACCGGCCTTCTCGACCATCTCCGGGTTGTTGGGGTCGAAGGGGGGAACCGGCCCGACCGGCTGCAGGACGCGAAACGCCGGCGGGTTTGGCAGCCCCAGCTCGCTGTCGAACACGCCCAGATCGTGACCGATCGTCGGCGAGCCGAAGGGATCGACGATCACGATCGTGCTGCCGCGGCCGTCGAACCCCTGCGCGTACAGCGGACCCAGGTCGTAGGCGTGCTGGAGCTGACTGGGCGAGTAGCACGCGTCGCCGGTGGCCTTCAGGCACTGGGCCAGCGTCGGGGGGGTCAGCCGCAATTGCTTTTGAGCCTGCGGCGGAGCCGCTCCCAGGATGCCCCCCGGTAGCCGGTGGACCGCTGCGGCGGAGCCGCTCCCCCGCGCTGGCGCCGCTGCGACTTCGCTCGCCGCCAGGGCGACGACGATGAGCAGCACGGACCCCGCTGCCGCGGCAGCACGAGTGCCGTTCAGCTCGCGAAGTTGCGCCCTCATCCGACCGCGGCGGATCGTATCGCCGCCCGGGTGCTGCCACAAGCGCGTCGCGGCCAACACGATTGCTGCTCCAGGCGCTGGACGGCGTGGCTGCCTCACTCCCGGGTGCCGTCAACGTTCCTGAGCAGTAACCTATATCTGGCATGGGCGATGTCACGTACCTCTCCCGCGTTCGCATCGAACGGCTCGGCGGGCCCCAGCGCCTGGCGCACCTTCCTGCCGAGAGCAAGCCGGTGATCTTCGGCGTCCACTCAGAGGTCGCCCAGCACTACGGCGTATCCCCGGAGCAGTTTCCGCCACACGCCACCACGCTTGACTACGTGGTCGCCGCGGCCGGCGGCTGACTGGCCGGCACCTTCGCCGGCGCGCTGGAAGCGCGTCAGATCGACGTCGAGCGTGAGCGGTTTGAGGTAGAAGCGGTCGGCGAGATCGAAACCGAGGATCGCGTGCTGGTGATCAAGCGGATCACCGTCCATTACCGACTCGCCGTTGCCGAAGATCAGCGTGCTGATGCCGAGCGCGTCCATGACTTCCATGCCCGGTTCTGCCCAGTGGCTCGTAGCCTCAGTGGAGCAATCGAGGTGCGGACCGAGCTCGAGCTCGTCTGAAAGATTCTGATGAGGCGCTCCGACGGCTACTGGTTGCGCTGGAGGGCTTCGAGACCGCCGCGCAGGAACTCGAGCACCTGGTCGAGAATGGCCAGCGCCTCCTCGTGCGAGATCGGATCGGCCGAGCCTGGGTCGAGGCGATCCCGGACCGAGTTGAAGGCGGCGGTCACCGAGGCGGCGATCAGCAAGGGGCGGACGTCGTCATCGTCGGGGGCTGTGCCGAGGTCTCTCGCGATTGACTCGGCGACCAGTCGCTCCAACGGCGCCGAGTGTGCGCGTTCGCGCCGGCGGAGCCCTTCGTCTGCGGCGGTGATCCGCTTGCGGAGCATTGTGTGCTCATCGGCGGCGCTCATCGAGGAGACGAAATCCCGCAGGGCGTCGACCGTCGTCGCCCCCGGCGGCCGATGCCTGAGAGTTTGCTCGAGCCGTTCATACACCACCGGCTCGTCGCAGAAGAGGATGTCTTCCTTGCTCTGGAAGTAGGCGAAGATCGTGCGTGGGGCGACGTCGGCGGCCGCCGCGATCTCGGCCAGCGTCGTCTCGTGGTAGCCGCGCTCGCTGAACAGCTGCAGCGCCACGCGCTCGATCTTCTCACGGGTTTGCTGCTTCTTGCGCTCCCTGAGCCCGGGTCTCGCGGTGCCTGTCTCGCTCAGTCGCATTTAGCGAAAGTTTAGCACCAATCTGCACACCAGGAAATTTTGCAATCTGTGTTGACGCAGCGCTGCAGCTGTTATATAAATGCACGGCTTGCAGAATTGCTACTAGTGAAAGCGGACTGTCCTCATGCTTCGAATCGCTCGCTGGACCATGGCCCGCCGCCGGGTCGTCGTAGTCGCCTGGATCGCCGCCGCGGTCGCGATCCTGGCGGTCTCCAGCTCGGTGGGGAAGAGAGACGCCAGCAATTTCACGCTTCCCGGCACCGGCTCCCAACACGCTGCCGACCTGCTCCGAAGCCGTTTCCCGGCACAGGCCGGTGACGCCGACCAGATCGTCTTCCGCGCGCGGACGGGCACGCTTCAGAGTGCCGCTGACCGGGCGACGATCGTCACGACGCTCACACGTGTCGCTCATCTCCCGCATGTCACCAGCGTCGTGAGCCCGTACTCCGCCGGCGCGCAGAGCATCTCGCATGACGGCACCATCGCGTTCGCCACCGTGAACTTCGACAAACGTGCCGACGCGCTCCCCAAGGTGGCGGTCGACCGGGTCATCACGACAGCCGAGTCCGCCCGCTCGGCGGGCCTCCAGGTGGAGCTCGGTGGCCAGGCGATCGAGCAGGCCCAGCAGACCTCGCTCGGGTTCGCAACGGTCGTCGGCATCGCCGCGGCAATCCTGATCCTTCTGATCAGCTTCGGATCCTTCAGCGCGATGGGTCTGCCGATTGCGACAGCGCTGGTCGGTCTTGGTGCCGGAGTGGGGGTGATCACCTTGGCCAGCCATGTGGTGGCTATGCCGAACTTCGCCTCGGAGCTGGCGTTGATGATCGGACTAGGGGTCGGTGTCGACTACGCGCTGTTCATCGTCACACGCTTCCGGGAGAACTACCGCAGAAATGGGGGGGACGTGGAGCAGGCGGTCGAAGCGGCGATGAACACGTCAGGTCGCGCCGTCGTGTTCGCCGGCGCGACCGTTGTCATCGCCCTCCTGGGCATGTTCGCGCTGGGGGTGAGCGTGCTCAACGGCGCGGCGGTGGCGGCGGCGATCGGCGTAGTGCTCGTCCTGAGCGCGTCGCTCACGCTGCTGCCCGCGCTGCTGAGCTTCGCCGGGCGCCAGATTGGCGAGGGCCGCCGCGGAGGCCGGTCGGCTCAAGAGTCGGCGGCCGAGCAACCCGGCTTCTGGTTGCGGTGGGTGCGCCAGGTGCAGCGGCGCCCGGCGGCGACTGCGATCGCCGCCACCGTCCTGATGCTCGCGTTCGCGGCTCCGGCGCTCGGCCTGCGGCTGGCTTCGAGCGATGCCGGCAACGATCCGGGTGGCCAGACGACCCGCCAGGCGTATGACCTGCTCGCACAAGGCTTTGGTCCGGGCTTCAACGGACCGCTCCTGGTCGCCGTGGCGCTCCCCAACGGCGGCGACACGGCTGCCGTCGCGCAACTGACCGCTGCCGTGAGAACGACACCGGACGTCGCCTCGGTTGCCGCGCCTCGATCGAACGCGGCGGGAACAGCGGCCGCCATCGTGGCGTACCCCAGGACTTCGCCGCAGAGCGCTCTGACGTCGAGCCTCGTCACCAGGCTGCGCAACAGCGTGATTCCGAAGGTTGAGCAAGGCACCGGCGCGCGGGTGTACGTTGGCGGAGCGACTGCGGCACAGGTCGACTTCTCCCACGTTCTCTCGAGCAAGCTGCCCCTGTTCATCGGGATCGTCATCGCCGTCGCCGCGCTGCTCCTGGTGCTCGTTTTCCGGTCGCTGGTGATCCCCGTGCAGGCCGCCCTCATGAACCTGCTCTCCATCGGGGCTTCTCTCGGCGTGGTGCAGGCGGTGTTCGAGCGGGGCTGGCTTTCGGGCCTGTTTGGGGCCCAGCGGGGACCCATCGACGCGTTCATCCCCGTGCTCGCGTTCGCGATCGTGTTCGGGCTATCCATGGACTACGAGGTGTTCTTGGTTTCCCGCATCCATGAAGAGTGGACCGCCCGCCGGGACGCCAGTGCGGCGGTCACCGAGGGGCTCGCTCGGACCGGGCGCGTGATCACAGCCGCGGCTGCGGTAATGGTTGCGGTGTTCGGCGCATTCGCGATCAGCGGTAATCGGGTGCTCGAGATGTTCGGGCTCGCGATGGCCAGTGCGGTATTCCTCGACGCCGTCGTGATCAGGATGCTGCTGCTGCCGGCTGTCCTCGAGTTGCTCGGCCGGGCGACCTGGGCCCTCCCACGCTGGCTGGAGCGGCGCATGCCCAGGGTGACGATCGAGGCCGAGTCGGGGTCAGGTCCCGTGCTGCCGCTCGAGCCCGCCTACGAGGCCGGCTCATGACCGACGAAGCGACGCTCGACCGGCTGATCGGCCACCTACGCGGGCAGGTTGCCGAGCTGCGCCGACTCGAAGGGGAGGGAGCGGAGCCAGGGGAGATCGCAGAAGCACCGCGTTGCTCCGGCGTCGGAACGACGGCGGGGCTACGGGCTATCTCCTCGTGCAGGCGGTTGTCAGCGTGCGGGTGACCGTTCCCGTTGTGAACACGGCCATGAACCTGCCGGTCCAGGTCCGGCGGCAGGTGGGCGGATTGGTGAACAGCGAATAGGTCTTCGTCCTGCGGTGCTTGCCCGTCCCGGTCGTCACTTTCCGCGATGCGCCGGCGAACAGCTCGATGGAGTTCACGGTCGCCGTCAACGTGACGCCGGGGACGGGAGATTGCACGGCCGGGAAGTTGTCAAACCGCAGCTCCACGCCATAGGGACCGGACGCCGGCTTCAGAAGACGGCCGGTCGTATCGAAGTATTGCGGTCCGGTCGCTGTCTGCGTGCTGGCCAACAGCACCACTCCCGCGATGTCGCCCGCCTGCTGCTTCGGCGCCAGATAGCTGTCCGCAGTGATGTTGTAGTCGCCGCTACCGGCGCCGATCGACGTGGTTACGTGGGTTGCGATCGTGCCGTGGCCGATCTGGCTGGCGGCCGGGCACGCTCGAGCAGACGCCTGGGCGGCGCTGCACAGGACCGAGACGGCGCGTGGGTCGGCCTTGAATCCGCGGGCAGCGTCAACCACGACCGATGTCGCGCCGCCCGACACACCGGGAAATGGCCCTTGGGCCAGCACATGCACAGTCGATCGCCGGCCGGCCTTGCTCGGGCTCAGCGTGAGCGAGACCGTGTCCGCGGGGGCTGCCAGCGCCGTGGCCGCTAGAACGGCGCCAATCAGCCCGGACAAGGCGATTGTGCGACGCACAACGCCAAAGTATGCAGGATGCGCGGCGACTTTTGGGGCCGAGGTCAGCGGGTTTACATCCGCCAGCTCGACGAAGCGGTTGCCGCAGACCCTCATGGAGCGACATCGCGACCACGCTCGGCGTGTCGAAGCGAGCCGCCCACCAGCGTCTTTCGCGACCTGACCTCGAGACCAGCAAGGACCTGACGAAACGGTCGTCTGTCGAGCGACGCGTCGCCGGTAGGCTCGACCGTTGCCCGTGGCCGGCGGAGCGCGAGATGCAGCGTGGATCTGCTGAGACCGGCGCGGGGGCTTGCTGAGCCGGGGGAGTCGCGTCGGCAGGACACAAGAACCAGAACAGGAGAGCCGAATGTCCGTACCTACGACGAACCCGGACCCGCCGTGCCGGTTCGTGCGCGCGAGCCACGCGACCTTCACCTCGCGCGACGTTGCCAAGAGCCGGGTGTACTACACGGAGGTACTCGGACTCGTGGTGAGCGACGAGGACAAGGACAGCCTCTATCTGCGCGGGCTGGAGGAGCGCGCACACCATAGCCTGACGATCAAGCGCACCGAGGACGAGCCGGCGTGCGTGAGCGTCGGCATGCGCGTTCGCGACGAGGACGAGCTCGACCGCGCCCAGCATGCATTTGAGCAGCATGGGCTGCCGTGTCGCTGGGCAGACGACCCGTTTCAGGGCCGCGCCCTGCATACCGTTGACGTGGTGGGCACTCCGTTGGAGGTCGTCGCCTCGATGACGCGTGAGCCCCGTGTGGACACGCAGGTGCAGGTGCATAAGGGCGCGGCCTCCCGGCGCTTCGACCACTACCAGGTCACTGTGCCGGACGTGGCCAAGGCCGTCCCGTTCTATACCTCGCTCGGATTCCGCATCGCCGACTACATGACGGTGGGAGACGAGCCGGTCGGAGTGTTCTTCCACGTCAAGAACTCGCCCTACGACCTGGTTGTCATCAAGCGGGATGGTCCGGCGATGCACCATTTCGGCTACATCGTGGCCGACGTCCAGTCGATCCTGCGAGCGTGCGACACCCTGGGCGAGCTCGGGTGGGGCGAGCAGGTCGAGTTTGGGCCAGGGAAGCACACCCTCGGCCACTCCTATTACGTCTACCTACGAGATCCGGACGGGCACCGTGTCGAACTCCTGCTGCCTCCGATCGTGTACATGGATGGCGACGACCCGCCGGTGGTCCACGACGTGGGAAAGATCGAGAGCCCGGTGCAGGCCTGGGGCTTGCCGCCGCGCGCCTCCTGGGTCCTGGAGGCTTCGCCCTTCCTCGGTCGAGAGATCATCGAGCTGCCCGGGAGCGACCCGGCCCAGCCGACGCTCGAGCAATACCTCGGTAGCACCGCATTGGCCGCGGCGACGGCTACGGGAGCATGACGGTGGCACGGGTTCGCTACCCCACGCGAGAGCAATATCCGTCCGCGTACCGCGAGGCCTATGACCGAATGCTGCGCGAGCGCGGCGACCCGCCACCGAACATCTTCCTGGCGCTGGCCAACGTCCCTAACCTGCTTGACCCGCTCCTGAGCTTCACGCGCGAGATGCGGGAGGGCGCCGCCATCGAGGCGCGGCTGCGCGAGCTCGCCATCATGACTGTCGCGGCTACCGCCGGAGTGGAGTACGAGTTCAACCATCACTGGAACTCGGCGCTTGCGGCCGGCGTGCGCCGCGAGCAGCTCGAGCAGCTCGAGCAGCTCGCCGAGACAGACAGCTCGGATGCCTTCGACGTCGGCGAGCGCGCGATCGTCCGCTACGCCCGGGAGGCGACACTGTCGCTAGGGGTGTCCGACGAGAGCTGGTCCGAGCTGCGCAGGCATTTCTCCGAGCGGGAGGCCATGGATGTCGTCATGGCGGTGGCGTGGTACAACGCCGTCGCCCGGATGATCTTGCCGCTGGAGGTTGAGATGGAGGACTGGTACGAGCGGCGCTAGGCGCCGTGCGGAGCTGCGCGTTTCACGGCTTCATGCCCACGTGGAGCGGTCAAACACCGGCGGTGCTTGGTCACTGCGATCGCGGAGCCGGTCGGCGGCCGCGCGCCCGGTTCCGACCTGGGCGGCGCCTGACACCTGAAGGAGCGCCAGCCGGTCGAGCAGGTCGGCCAGTACCTCCAAGCGCTGCTCGCTCGTGTATAGGAACGGGTGAAAGACGAGGCACAGCGGGTCCTCGCCGGGCGAGGCGAGCGTTGCATCGATGCGGCCCTGGACCGCGTCGGCAAACTGCGCCGCCGAAAGCGGCTCGCTGGTGTGGGTGTCGGCCTGGCGGAGCGGGGCGAGAGCGGGGGCGAAGAAGTAGGCGTCGATAACGCGCCACATGAACGGCAAGCACACGACGTCCTCGAGGACGCCGGCATGCCGGCCGGCTGGCGAGGCCCACCGAATGCCCGCCTCGCCGAGCAGAGCGAAGTCCGGCTCCTCGAGCAGACCGCCGGGTGGGCGAAAGCCATGCACCTCGGCGTCGCAGGAGCGCAGCGCTCCCAGCGCACGGCGCAGGAGATCGCGCCGGGCGCTGATGTCCAATCGGTGCCAGGACTCATGGCGCCACGCGTGACAGCCGAGCTCATGACCCCGGTCGCAGATGGTGGCCACCGCCTCCGGGTAGCGGCTCATGTTGATCGCCTCGACGAAGAACGTCGCCCGGAGCCGGGCGCGGTCGAGCAGCGAAAGGATCCTCGGCAGGGCTTCGACGACGGAGAAGTGGGGCAGGGCATCGACGGGGAGCCCGAGTTCTTCATCGGCGGCCTCGCCGAGGTTGTCGAAGGTCAGGACGACCTCTGCGGGCAGCCCCTGAGGAGACGGATGGAGGCTCACGCCCAGATGCTCTCGCCGGTCAGGTCACAGGTCCCCGTGTCAGGGGCCGGTTCGAAGTGGTCCGGCGGCCAGGCGGCCGGACCTGACGGGAGGCGTCTTCGCCCAGGAACTTCTCAGTGTCCTCACTGCCCGGCCTCAGGGGGGACGCCCAGGCTCGTTGCGCATGGGCCTGATTTTCCGAACACTCCGCCGACGCGGCGCGCGACGACCGCGCCTGTCGATCCTCGCAAGCACCATCGCACTGTCAACCGCGCTGCCGACGTGGCCGGCCGGCGCCACGGCTGCGGACGGACCACCGGCGGCGACCCCGCCGCCGGCGGGCGCCACCACGACTGCCACCACAACCGCGCCGTCAACGACCGCAGACACGGGCACGGCAACAACCGCAACCACAGCCACCGCCCCCGCACCGACCTCAACCACGGCCACCGCCCCCGCAGCGACCTCAACCACGGCGACGTCGGCGGACACGACACTCCCGGCGTCCGCCACGATGCCCAGCACTGCCACTCCGGCTCCGGCCCCCGCCGGCACGGGAGCCGCACCGCCCACCACGACGACCGGGGCCGCCCAGGCCCCGGTGTCATCGGCCGGCAGTACGACCCCAACGTGCCCGCCGAAGAAGAAGTCGCCAACCACCAGGGATCCCGCGCCGGGGACAGGCAGCGCGGCGACGCCGACCAGCTGCTCGGCGGCCGGCGGGAAGCATCGTGCAGCCGGCGGGAAGCATCGTGCAGCCGGCAAGTCCGCCCATCGCAAGTCCTCCGCGACGGCTCGCGGGCGCCACAGCCCGTCCGCAGCTTCGAGCCCCCGGGCCGCCAGCCCGAGTCCGTCGACGAGTTCGACCAGCTCACAGACCGCGCCCACGCCGAAGGCTGCGTCGTCAACCACGGTCACGGGCGCCGCCCCGCCCGCGGCGGCGAGCGCCGTCAGCTCCGTCCTCGGCTGGAGCACCTCCTCAGGCTCTGCGCTCGGAAATCTCGCCCAGGTGATCGGCGGCGGCGACTTCCCGCCGTCCTACCTGATCCCGATCTACAAGGCCGCCGGGCGGCGCTATGACATTCCCTGGCAGATCCTGGCAGCGATCAACGCTGTCGAGACCGACTATGGCCGTAACCTCAGCGTCTCCTCGGCGGGTGCGATCGGCTGGATGCAGTTCCTGCCGGCGACCTGGAGCAAGTACGCGGTCAGTGTCGACGGCACCAGCAAGCCGAACCCGTACAACCCGCGCGATGCCATCTACGCCGCCGCACGACTGCTCGCAGCCAACGGCGGCGCGCAGGACATCCGGGGAGCCGTCTTTGCCTACAACCACGCCAGCTGGTACGTGGACGCCGTCATCTGGCGCGGCCAGGTCATCAGTGACTGGGCGGCCAAGGACCAGCCTCGGAACGGCACCGGCTACGCGCTGCCGCTCGACGCCAAGTACCTGGACCAGCTCGGCCGCACGGACGAAGGAGTGGACATCGAAACCGCTCCTGACGGCGCGGCCGTGTATTCGATCACGCCGGGCGTGGTCACCGCGGTTGCCAGCGACCCGAGCGGGTTCGGTCCCAACTATCCGGTGATTCGCGTCACCTCCGGGCCGCTGGCGGGGCATTTCATCTACTACGGCCACGTTGCCACCAGCCTCGTGCACGTGGGGCAGAAGGTCACGGCCGGCCAGCCGATCGCCGTGATGGGACACACCGGCGATGCCGCCAGCCTCGGCCACGGGCACATCGAGATCGGCTTCTCCGACGCCTCGGGCAATCCGCTCAGCCATCCCGGTACCGTCGCGACGGCTTCCGGCTCGGCGATGCGCGCCTTCCTCATCGAGCTCTCGGCTGCGTTCGGAATCCACAACTCATGACAGCAGCAGACGGGCGGGTCGCGGGGCCGGCTCAGGGAACGGTGGCGGCGCCGCGAGCCCGCTTCGGCAGCTTGATCGCGATCCGAGCCTGCTGTGTGGACCTGCACGCCTTCACCACGGACTGCAGTGTGTGCGGGTGCGAGCCCGGGGCCAATGTGTTGTCCCGGCCGTCCTGCGTTCATCGCCTGAACGGCCCGTCCGCATGTGACGGACGTATCTCTGAGATGCGCCGCCAGACCCTCAGGCGCGGGAGATCCTGAACAGGCAGCAGCTGGTCGGCGCCATCCTGAGCGAGATCGTCCGCGTGATCTGTGTTGTCTGTTGCCAGACGTTGTGCACGCTCATGGGGTGCGATGGCAGCCCGATCATCGCACTGGTGACCGTCATCGTGTGGTGGATAGCTCCGCGGTTGAGCACGCAGACGGCCCTGGACGCGTCCGCCAGGGGCTTGACCAGGACTTGCTGGGCGCCTGTGCGATACGCGCTGGTGGCCTGCGCACCGAGGGAGTCTTGGTTGATGCGAAGCGCCTCGCGGTTGGTGAGCAGCTCAAGGTTGGCGTTGGGCTGGGTGCCGAGGTCTGCGCTGATCATCAGTGGCGCTGCCATCACAATCCACAGCGAGACATATGCCTTGACCTGGTCGTAGGTGAGGTTCGACGACGGGACGATGTAGTCCGGGTCGTTCCAATGGCCGGGCCCTGCCGCCTCCGGGTGCGTGCAGTTGTGGTCGAAGTTACGCATGATCCAAGACCATGTGGTCTGTCGTTCCATGCCGATGTCGGTGTCGGTGCGCCAGCTCTGCGCGATCGGCGCCGCCCACCGGTGGTTGCAGTAGCTGGAAGTGACGGGCGTAGGGCGGGTCCCGTCGATCTGCCCGGGGACCCAGAAGTTGCAGACGTTGAAAAGCATCGGGCGGCCGCTGGCGTTGGCTCTGACGGCGCCGGCGAATTGTGGGTAGGCGTCGCGCGGGTCCAAGCCCGCCGGACCGCCGGAGACGAAGTCGGCCTTCAGCGCGTCAAACCCCCACTCTGCGAAGGTGTCGGCGTCCTGCTGATAGTGGCCATAGCTTCCGAACGCCTGGCTCGTGCTCGGCCCGGCGTCGATGTAGATGCCGGCCAATAGCCCTCGAGAGTGGATGTAGTCGCACACCCCGCTCAATCCGTGCGGCCATTGGCTGCTGTTCAGCGCCAGGCTCCCGTCGGCATTGCGTCCGGCAGGCCATCCCGCGTCCAGCCAGACGTAGCGGTAGCCGGCGTCACGCATTCGGGTCGAAACCACGAGGTCGGCCATCTCACGAACAACCGCGTCGGCGATGTGAGCGCCGTAGGCGTACCAGCTGTCAACGCCCATGTACGGAGTCGCCGCTAGCACCCACAGCTCCGAGAGCTCGATGGTGGGCGGCACAGAGGCAAACAGGGCTGACTGGCCCCAGACGGGCGCGCCGGCTCAGGCGGTGAGGATCTGAAGAGGAGCGGGTTGTCCATATCGGTACTGGACGCACGGTCAAAAATGCTGCGCATCACGTGACGAGCAACGCAGGGGAGCAGAATGTGCAGACGCTGCCAAACCGGACCAGGGGGTCCTGATGTCCAAGCAGCTGTCTCGTCGTGGGTTCCTGAAGTCCGCCGGGCTCGGGATGGCGGTCGCCGCGGCCGAACCGGCCATCGCCTCGGCGGCATCCGTGCCTGAGCCGCGGCCCAGGATGGCTATGGCGCCCGGTCAGGCTCTGCAGCTGCTGATCGCCGGCAACCGCCGGTGGGTGACGGGCACGGTCACGCATCCCCATCAGTCCGTCGGGCGCCGCGAGGCGCTGCGCCACGTCCAGCACCCATTCGCGACCATCGTCTCGCGTATCGACTCGCGAGTACCGCCGGAGCTGGTCTTCGACCGCGGCATCGGCGACATGGCCGTCATCCGCACCGGCGCCCAGGTGCTCGACGACGGCGTGGTGCTGGGTAGCGTCGAGTTCTCCTGCGATCACCTCCACACGCCGCTTGTTCCGATCATGGGACATCAGCGCTGCGGCGCAGTCGAAGCGGCCATCCGGGTGATCCAGTCCGGGAGCACGGCGCCAGGGCCATATTCAGTCGGTCGTCGACGCCCTTCGCCCGGCATACGCCGTGGCGGTCAAGCAGCCGGGCGACCTGGTCGACAACATGGTGAGAGCGCAGACGATACTCGCGTACGCCGCCTCAGAACCGATCCGCTGATCCACGAACTCATCGCCCACGGGAAGCTGGTCGTCCGCGGGGCCTACTACTCGCTCGGCACGGGAGTGTGTCGGTGATCACATGATCACCCGGTGATGCGGCTGAGACCAGCTAACCCTGCGGGCTGACGAGGACCGCACCGGGGTTGAGCAGGTGAGCCGGGTCAAGCGCATCCTTCACCGCCCGCATCGCCGCCACCTCCGCGACCCCCCGGGCGCGCTCGAGCCAGTGCGCCTTCTCCATCCCCACGCCGTGCTCGGCGCTGATCGTCCCGCCGCACTCAAGGGCCAGTTCCAGCACCGCGTCATCGACGCGCGCGTCGCCAGGAGCGGCCCCCAGCACGTTGACGTGTACGTTGCCGTCGCCGAGGTGGCCGAACAGGATCGTGCGCTCGCCCCCTGCTGCCCTGACGACCTCCGGAACGGCCTCCAGAAACCGGTCGAGCCGGCCGAGTGGGACGCCGACATCAAGCTTGTGGGGGATGCCCACGGCATTGATGGCATCGGGAAGGCCCTCGCGGAGCTGCCACAGGCCCTCGCGGCTTGCGGTGTCGTCGGCCACGATGGCGTCGTCGACGCCGGCGCTCTCGAGCGCCGCGGCCAGCTCCTCGGTCGGATCCGCCGGGGCCGCGCACTCGGCCAGCACGTAGACGGGGGCGTGCCTGCGCAGAGGCGACTGCCGGTGCTGGTGCTCGAGCACCAGCCGCAGGCCCTCGTCAAGGAAGAAATCGCAGCTCTCCAGAGATGGCGCACGAGCGCGCAGCGCGGCGAGCAGCTCGGCCGCCTCACGGGCGGAGCCGAGGGGAACCAGCACCGCGACCCGGGAGCTGAGGAGCGGCACGAGCCTCCAGCGGACGCGGGTGACGATGCCGAGCGTCCCCTCAGAGCCGACGAGGAGCGCCGGGAGGTCGTAGCCGGCATTGTCCTTGGTCAGACCGGTCAGGCGTGAGATGACCGAGCCGTCGGCCAGCACCGCCTCGAGCCCGGCCACGTGGACCCGCGCGGTGCCGTGGCGTAGAGCGCGGGCGCCCCCCGCGTCGCAGGCCACGACGCCGCCCACCGTGCATGAATCCCGGGCGCCGAAGTCGAGCCCGGCGTCGAGACCGGCCGCGCGCGCCGCCCCCTGAAGCGTCGCGAGGGAGGCGCCGGCACCGACCGTCACCTGACCCACAGCGGTGTCGACCTCCCCAACCTCGGTGAGGCGCTCCAGCGAGATCACCACCTCTCCGCCGCGGGGGACGCTCGCGCCCACGAGCCCGGTGTTCCCACCCTGCGCCACGATGGCGTCGCCGTGGCGAGCGCACGCGGCCACGACCCCCGCCACCTGCGCGGTGTCGGCGGGGCGGACAACCAGGCGTGCCTCCCCCTGATAGCGCCCGGTGTAGTCGCGCTCGTAGGCGGACTTGAGCTCCGGATCGGTCAATACCTGCGGAGCCCCGACAACGTCAGCGAGGGCATGCTCGAGATCCATCGCGGGTAAGCACCTACCCAGGCGGGGAACGAAGGCAACAGGAGGGACAGCGATGGCTTCCGAGCACGAGACCATTTTCACGATGGAGGCCACGCCTGTGAAGTTCGGAGTCGGTGCTGCCGGCGAAGCCGGGTGGGAGCTCAAGCGACTGGGCGTCAAGCGGGCGATGCTCGTGACCGATCCGGGCGTCGCCGCGCTCGGACATCCCGAGCGCATCGGCAAACTCATCGAGGCAGAGGGGATCGAGGTGGTCCTCTATGACCGCGCGCGCGTGGAGCCGACCATCGACTCCTTCCAGGACGCGGCCGACTTCGCCCTGGAGCACGACGTGGACGGCTTTGTCTCGGTGGGGGGTGGATCAAGCATGGACACGGCCAAGGTCGCGAACCTCGTCTCGACCCACCCGGCCCCGGTGATGGACTACGTCAACCCGCCGATCGGCGAAGGGAAGAAGCCGCCGTCGCCGCTCAAGCCGCACCTGGCGATCCCGACGACGTCCGGCACCGGATCCGAGGCCACGACCGTGGCCGTGCTGGACATCCCGGACATGAAGGTCAAGACGGGGATCTCTCATCGGTATCTGCGGGCCACCCAGGCCATCGTCGACCCGGACCTCACGCGCTCGCTCGCGGCGGAGGTGACCTCGTCGACCGGCCTCGATGTCGTCTGCCACGCGGCCGAGTCGTTTCTCTCAAAGCCGTTTGCCGCCCGGCCCCGGCCTGAGTCGCCGGACGACCGGCCGCCCTACCAAGGGTCCAATCCCATCGCCGATGTGTGGTCGGCGAAGGCGCTGCAGTTCGGCGGCCGCTACCTGCGTCGCGCGGTCGCCGACGGCGACGACGTCGAGGCGCGCGGCTTCATGATGCTCGCGGCGACGATGGCGGGGGTGGGCTTCGGCTCGGCCGGTGTCCACATCCCGCACTCCTGCGCCTATCCGATCGCCTCGGTCAAGCACGAGTATCAGCCATCCGGCTATCCCGACGACCATCCCTTCGTACCGCACGGACACTCGGTGATCGTCACCGCGCCGGCGGCGTTCCGCTTCACGTATGACGCGATGCCCGAGCGGCACCATGAGGTGGCCGAGATGCTGGCCGGCGAGCTGATCGGCGACCCGGGGCCGGACACGCTTCCGGATGTCCTGCGCCAGCTCATGAAGGATGTGGACGCGCCGCGCGGCGTGGCCGAGTTCGGCTACACCGAGGATGACATCCCGACGCTGGTCGAGGGCGCCATGAAGCAACAGCGACTCCTGACCATCGCACCCAAGGCGGTCGGCGAGGACGACCTCCGCCATATCATCACGGCCTCCATGGCCAGCTGGTAGTGAAAAGGAGAGGGTCACATGTCAACCGGCACCGAGCTGCGCGACCATCGGACATCCGCCTCCGCGCACGTACCCCAGGGTGTGAAGCTCCACATGTTCGAATGCGGCACGCTGAAGTGTCACGTCGAGAACATCAAGATGAACCAGGGCCTCGGCGAGGAGTACGAGATCCCCGTGCCGTGGTTCCTCATCGAGCACCCGGCGGGACTGGTGGTGATCGACGGCGGCAGCGCGGCCGAGTGTGCGGATGATCCGCAGGCCCACTGGGGTCAGATCTGCGACGTCTACTGGCCGGTCATGACGGCCGAGCAGGCGTGCGTGCCGGCGATGAGAGCCGCCGGGTTCGATCCCGCCGATGTGCGCTATGTCCTGCAATCGCACCTGCATCTGGATCACACCGGCGCGGTGGGGGCGATCGACGAGTTCCCGAACGCCGAGGTCATCGCGACGCGCACCGAATACGAGTACGCATTTTCGCCGGACTGGTTTGCGGCGGGTGGCTACATCCAGAAGGACTTCAACAAGCCGGGCGTGCCCTGGGCGCTGCTCGAGGACACCGAGGATGGCTACGACGTGTTCGGCGACGGCACGATTCGCTGCTGGCGAAGCCCCGGGCACGCTCCCGGCCACCAGTCGTTCGAGGTCACGCTGCCGAACTCAGGCGCGATGCTGCTGACCGTGGATGCGGCATACACGATGGATCATTGGGAGGAGAAGGCGCTGCCGGGATTCTTGGCCTCGGCGGTCGACACCGTCCGCTCGGTCCAGAAGCTGCACCGCATCGCCAGGCGCAGTGCGGCCACGGTGGTGACCGGACACGACCCAGACGCCTGGCCGAAGTTCAAACACAGCCCGGAGGCATACGACTGACACGGGCGGCGGCGGCGCGCGACCCTGAGAAGACGGCGCTTCGGATCTCCCGAGTCCACAAGGCGGTCACGTCCTCGCTGTCATCCTCGTGATCATGAGCGGCGCCGAGACCGAGGAGCCGGGCCCGCGGCGGATGGAGCTGGCGGCGGGGGTTGGCGCGATCGTGCTGGCGGTGGCGGTGATCGTGGTCGTGCCGCCGTTGCGCCACTGTGTCTCGCTCGCTGGGCAGGGCGAGTTCGGGGCGCTGCGGTAGGCTCGCGGGCACAGACGCTGTCGGCGAGCGATCCGCTCGTCTGGGCCGCGGCGGCGATCCTCATCGGGTTGCTGACGAGCGAGCGGATCCTCCGCCATCGGCGCCGCCGGGGGCGGGTGATCAGCGGCCGACGGAGGTACGAGCAGCGATGGCAAGCGAGCCAGGGTCGGCAGATGACCGCTGCGGAGCCGGGTTGCGAGGTGGCGATGAGTTTCCGACAGGGGATGAGTCTCATCTGCAGCGCCCTGATGTGAGGGGAGGACTTGCGGACCGAAATGGACCTGGATGAGTGAGACAGTGACCGGTATGACGAGCGGACGAGTAGTGGATCGAACCGACGCCCTCGCGGAGGTGTGGGGAGAGGACGCGGGTGCGGCGGCCATCGAGACACGCTCCCTGCGGCGGGTCTTCAAGGACAGCATCGAGGCCGTGAGCGATATCGACCTGACGGTGGGCATGGGCGAGGTGTTCGGATTTCTTGGCCCGAACGGCGCCGGCAAGACGACAACCGTCAGGATGCTGTGCACGTTGCTTCCGCCCACGGCCGGCCGAGCAGCGGTGCTGGGGCTGGACGTCATCGACGACGCGGCCGCCGTCAGGCGGCGGATCGGCGTGGCGCTGCAGGAGATAGGGCTGGATCCGGTGCAGACCGGCCGCGAGCTGCTCGAGCTGCAATGTGGTCTGTACGGGATCACCGGACGGCGAGCTCGTGCACGCAGCGACCAGCTGCTCGAGCTCGTCGGACTCGTCGATGCGGCCGATCGCCGCACAAAGACCTACTCCGGTGGCATGAAGCGCCGGCTCGACCTGGCCAGCGCGCTGGTGCATTCGCCGGACGTGCTGTTCCTGGACGAGCCGACAACGGGTCTCGATCCCGCGTCGCGGCTGACGATCTGGGAGGAGGTCCGGCGCATCAACGCCGAGGGCGCGACGATCTTCCTGACCACGCAGTACCTCGAGGAGGCAGACAAGCTCTGCGACCGGGTCGCGATCATCGACGGTGGGCGCATCGTGGCCGAGGGCACCCCGGCGCGGCTGAAGGCCCAGATGGGCCACGATGTGGTGTCGGTCTCGCTCGACGGCGCGGATCTGGCGGCGACCGAGGCGGCGCTGGCCGGTCTGCCCGGACTCGAGCGAGTTGTCGCCGAGTCCGAGGCGCTGGCCCTGTACCTAGAGGACGGCGCGCGCTCGATCGCCGAGATCGTGCGCCGCTTGGAGGGCGAGCGGATCCGCGCCGGCGCCATCTCCGTCGCCCGGCCCTCGCTCGACGACGTGTTTCTCCAGGCCACCGGCCGTCGGCTGGAGGGAGACGAACCCCCCGCTGGTAACGAGGAGGTGACGCGATGACCGAGGTGGCCCTGCTCGGCCGCCGAGCCGTGCGCGAGGTCGTTCGGTATCCAGAGGCAACGATCCCCACGCTGTTCATTCCGCTGTTCTTCCTGGTCGTCAACATCGGACAGGTCTCCCGGACATTCCCCAGTAGCACTCCCTTCCTCAAAGGCCAGGGCTATGTCGCGTTTCAGCTGCCGGTGTCGCTGATGTTCGCGGTGGCGACCGCGACGACCGGCCTGGCCCTCGTGACCGAGATCGACGTCGGTTACTTCGACAAGCTGCTGGTCGCCCCGATCCGCCGGTCCTCCATCATCTTCGGGCGCCTGTCGGCCGACCTGGTCCGGGGCGTAGCGGCCTCGGCGCTCGTGCTGGCGGTGGGGATCGCCCTCGGCGCACGGGTGCAGAGTGGCGTGCTCGGCGCCGTGGTGATCGTGCTCCTATCGGCGGCGTTCGGCGTTGCCTACGCCGGCTTCGGGATTCTCGTCGCCCTGCGTACGCGCAACGTGCAGGCGACGCAGTCGAGCTTCCTGCTGTTCTTCCCGTTGCTGTTTCTGACGCCGAACTTCGTACCGTTCAACCGGCTGTCCCCGTTGATGGAGACGCTGGCCCGGATCAATCCCGTCAGCTACGTCATCGTGGGGCTGCGGTCGCTCGTCATCGACGGCTGGAGCGCCGGGAAGATCGGCGTATGCATCGGCGTGATCGCCGGCATGGGTCTGATTCTGACGGTCCTCTCGCTCCGGGCGATCGCCACCTACGACCGCTGAGCCGGCGGCGGCATCTGCGTCGTCCAAGCCATCGCCTGCTCCAACTCCGAGCTGACGCGCAGCAACAGGTCTTCCTGGCCGTGGGCGGCCACCAGCTGCACACCGATCGGTAGGCCCCCGTGACGGTGACAGGGGAGGGAGATGGCCGGCTGGCCGCTCAGGTTGAACGGATAGGTGAAGGTGGAGACCTGAGCGGACCGAACGCCGGTCCGGGGTGCCGCGAAGCTGCCGAGCAGTGGAGGCGGCTCGGCGACGGTCGGCGTCAGCAACAGGTCGTAGCCGTCGTGCCACCAGCGACTCAGCCGTCGCGTCCACGCCTGCACGTATTCCACCGCGCTCAGATAGTCGACGGCGGACAGCCTCCGGCCGCGCTCGGCGCACACCCACGTCCACGACTCGACGTCGTCGGGCCCAAAGGATCGGCCCGTGCGTCGCTCCCACCAGGCCAACGCGAACGCGGCGAACGCGTACGGCATGATCATCACCGATTCGGCGGCAAACCGCGAATCGTCAAGCGCGGGCGGGTGGGCAATTTCGACGGCGTAGCCCAGTTGTTCCAACACGTCCGCCGTCAGCTCGACGGCCTCGCGGCAGGCGGCATGCACCGCAAACTCGCCCCGCGGGGACGTGGTCATGACACCGACGTGCACCGGGCTGCCGGCGCCGCGGGACCCTGTGGGCGGCGCGTACGGATCACCAACATCGGCCCCGGACACCGCCGCCAGGAGCGTGGCGGTGTCGCGCACCGAGCGAGTGACGGCGAACTCGCAGATCGTGCCGGAGATCAGGTCGCCGTAGACCGGTCCCAGGCTCACCCTCCCCCGCGTGGGCTTCAGTCCGATCAGCCCGCAGGCGGACGCTGGAAGGCGGATCGATCCGCCGCCGTCGTTGGTGTGCGCGAGCGGGACGACTCCGGCGGCGACCGCCGCCGCAGAACCGCCTCCTGACCCGAGGGGCGACCGCGAGACATCCCAGGGATTGCGCGTCGGCCCGTACGAGAGCGGCTCGGTCGTCGGGAGCAACCCCAGCTCCGAGGTGTTGGTGCGACCGATGCTCAGCAGCCCGGCTGCGGCGAACAGCTGGACCAGCCTGCTGTCGGCGTCCTCGCGAAATTCGGCCTTCGCCAGCGCACCGACGCCTTCGTGAAACGGCTCGCCCGCCGCGTGGGCTATCAGGTCCTTGACCAGGAATGGGACGCCCGTGAACGGCCCCTCCGGCACGCGCGTTGCCGCCGATTGCCGCGCCCGGGCGATGCTGGGGTGGATCACGGCGTTCAGAGCCGGGTTGGTGGCGGCGAGTCGTGCGGCCGCCGTGTCGACCAGCTCGGTGGCGGTGACGTCGCCGCGCGACACCAGCTCCGCCATCGCGGTGGCGTCCAGTCCCAGCAACTCGTCCGCACAATCCATTGGCCACCCCCGTCGAGAACTCGCGCCGAGAACGCTAGCCGGTCCAGACTCACGACCGAAACGCCGGCGAAGTACCCGCCTCCGCACCCGTGAGGGTTGGGAGGCGGGTCTGACCGTCCCGCGAAAGATCAGGCGGCCAGGTCGTACGCAGGTGCGCCCGTCCTGGCTGCCTTGATCCGCCGCTCGATGCTCGTCAGTTCGCTCAGAACGTGGGCATCGTCCGCTGCCGGTAGTAGCTCGCCACGGCGTTGGATCAGCTCGGCGAGATGGTCGGCGACCTCGGACTGGTCGGCCTCAGGCTTCATTGCAGAAGTCATCGTTGCTCCTTGGTGGTCTTGGCTTCATGTATCGACCATATAACCCAATCCCTGCAGCCGTGCTGCTCAGCGGTTGTGAACCGTCGTCCGCGCCCGGCAAGTCGCCTGGATGTGGCTCCTTCCACGCTCATGCGTCCTGGGCACGGACGAGCGCGCGAGCGGTTCGTCAGTTCGCCTGAGCTACGGCGACCAGTGGGTAACGCCGGCGCTGCACCCGCAGCATGTCTCGATCGCTGCGGCGACCCGGCGGGGGCCCGCGCTGTGGCCCATGACCAGGGTGTAGTGGTTGACGTCCGCCACCTCCTCGACGCGGACCGACGGATGGCCGGCGGCGAAGCTGTGCAGGATGTCCACCGGGATGAGCGGGTCAGCATCGAACAGGCCGCGCTCGGCACGAAGCAGCTGGACAGGAGCCCGTACCCGCTCGAGGGCGGTCCGGGTCACCTCGTCAAGCACCATCTCGCTACTGTCGGTTCGTACGGCCGCGGGCGACGCGCCGCAGCGCACGACCCGGCCGTCCTCAACCAGGTCGTAGCGGGCGTACGCCTCCAGGTCGTCGTCCCATGCTTTGGAGAAGGCCGGGTGCGCCCGCCAGCCCCGGACGTAATGCTCGGCCGAGGGGAAGGTGAACGCCAGACGGACGACGGCGCTGGCGACCGCGGAATCGAGCATCTCCTCAGGATCGTCAGGAGGTGGGAACGGCAGTCCCGCATCGAGCAGCACGATGCCCGCAGCGCGCTCCGGGTGCTCGGCGGCGATCCGTTCCACCAGATAGGCGCCCATGGAGTGGCCGACGAGGACCGCTGACTCTGCGCCGACGTGGTCGAGCACCGCGACCAGATCAGCGACGTGGGACGCCAGACCGTATGGACCCGGCAGCGCCGCGCTCCGTCCCCGGCCGCGGCAGTCCGGCGCCAGGAGACAGATACGGTCGCCCAGCTCGCGTGCAACCGACCGCCACGTCATGAGCGACGCCGTCACGCCGTGCACGGCGAGCACGATGCAGTCGGCTTCCGCCAGCGGAGGCCCGGCGCGCGCGACGTGCAGCAGGCCTCCGGACACGGGTACCTCAAACCGGGTGGAGAGCGGGTCGTCTCTGGGGGCCGGGCCCATCATCCAATCGTCTCCGGGCTCGATTCCGGCAGACCTGGCCGACGTGCCAGCGTCCAACGGCCAACGGACCGCGCGCGGGCGAGCTTGCCGGGACCGGAATCCCCGCCGGCCGATGAGAAACGCCCGGTGACGTGGTCTATGGCTTCGATGACCGAATCCAGGGTTCTCCCGAGTGCCGTGCTGTGCCTCCGGGCGCCGCTGCGCAAGCTCGCCGGCGACCGCGCCGAGCACGAACTACAGGGGGCGTCGATAATCGAGCTGCTCCGGGCCCTCGAGGTCCGCCATCCGGGCATCGGCGGATGGCTGCTCGACGAGCGTGGCCGAATCCGCCGTCACATCAATGTGTTCGTCAACGGTGAGCGCGGGAACGAGGCGACAGCCGTACGGTCTGGGGACCGCATCGACGTGGTACCGGCGATAACAGGAGGCTGAGACGTTGACTGAGCTGGTGGTGGGCACGAAGAAGGGGCTGTTCCTGTTGGAGGGCGAGCCGGATCGCGGCTTTGACGTCAGGACGCGGGCGTTTGCCGGCCAGCCGGTGGACTTTGCGATGCGCGATCCGCGGAGCAGGCGGTTGCTGGCGACGGTGACGTCGCCGTTCTATGGCCCAAAGATCTACTACAGCGACGACGGCGCGGGTGCCGACTGGGAGCAGGCCGAGGGGGTTGCCCTGCCTGACGGGGGCGATCAGGCGCTGGAGCGGATCTGGGTCATCGCCTCTGGCGAGGCGGATGGGACGCTGTACGCCGGGGGAGATCCCGGGGTCCTGTTCGAGAGCCACGACGGCGGGGCGAGTTGGGAGATCAACGCCGGGCTGTGGGAGCAGCCGTCGCGTTTGCAGTGGCAGCCGGGCGGTGGGGGGCTGTGCCTGCACTCGATCTGCACGTGGCCGGGAGACCCGGACAGGCTGGCCGTCGCCGTGTCCGCCGCAGGGATGTGGCTCACGGAGGACCGGGGCCAGACCTGGCAGCGGGGCAACGACGGGCTCAAGCCGCGCTACCTGCCCGAGGAGGCGCTCAAGGACCAGAACGCGGGCCGGTGTGTGCACCACGTGGAGCGGGCCCCGCGGCAACCCGCCCGGATGTACATGCAGTTTCACGGAGGGGTGTACCGGTCCGACGACGCCGGGAACAGCTGGACGGACATCGGTGGCGGCGGCCTCCCGTCAGACTTCGGCTTCCCGCTCTCGATCGACCCTTCCGATCCTGACAGTGCCTATGTGATCCCCCTCGTCGCCGACATGGATCGAGTGACGCCCGGCGGTCGTGTGCGCGTGTATGAGACGCGCGACGGGGGCTCCAACTGGGCGGCGCGGGGGGAGGGCCTGCCGGCTGAGCACGCCTACCTGACGGTGCTGCGGCAGGCGTTCACCCGGGCCGGGAAGGGGAGGCAGCTCCAGCTGTACTTCGGAGCCACCTCCGGCGATCTGTTCGGCTCGGGCGACGCAGGTGCGACCTGGGAGACGGTCGCGACGCGACTGCCACCGGTGTTCTCAGTGGTCGCGCTCAGCGCGTGACCGTGCCCATGATCCCGGCGGACCTCGCTGCCGCGCCTCAGCTCAGCGGGCGGCAGGTCTGCTCGACGGCGTCGAGGTCCGCCCCGCGGCGCTACAGTCGGCTCGCATAGCCGATCGCCTCATCCTCTCGCCGGCGCCGGTTCGCGTTGCGGGCCAAGGCATGGTGTGCGCCATCGATCACCTGGCGGCCGGCGCGGGGGCGGAGATCCTGCGCCACGGCGGCTCCGCGGTCGATGCCGCGATCGCCGCCAGTGCGGTGCTCGCGGTCACCAGCCAGCACATGTGCGGGATGGGCGGTGACCTGTGGGCGGTCATACACCCGGGCAGCGACCGCTTGCCGGTTGCCCTGAACGCCTCCGGCCGAGCCGGTTCCGGCGCCGACCCGGACGCCCTGCGAGGGCGCGGCCTGCGTGAGATGCCGGACGGCGAGGTGGCGGCAGTGACCGTGCCCGGGTGCGTCGATGGCTGGTTGGCGCTTCACGAGCGATTCGGCCGGATGGCGCTTCCCGACGTCCTCGGAGCGGCGTCCCGGTATGCCGGTGACGGCTTTCCGGCCTCTCCGGAGCTCGCGGGTGCGACCGAGGCGGTGGCCGGCGTCGAGGATGCCGCCGACTACCGCGTCGCCGGGGGCGTGAGGACGGGGACGATGATTCGGCGACCCGGCGCGGCTCGCGCATTGACGGCGCTCGCCGCCGGGGGACGGGACGCGTTCTATGGCGGTGAGTTCGGCGAAGGGCTCCTTGCGCTGGGCGGCGGCGAATTCTCCGAGTCCGACCTCGCGCGCCCGCAGGCGGACTGGGTGGGCGCGATCTCGGCCGATGCGTGGGGGCACCGCCTCTGGACCGCGCCGCCCAATTCCCAGGGGTACCTCACGCTGTCCACGGCATGGATCGCCGACGAGCTCGACCTCCAGGACCCCGCCGACCCGGACTGGGCGCACCTACTCATCGAGTCGGCGCGGCAGTCCGGATATGACCGGCTCGAGGTCCTCCACGAGCACGCCGACGCAACGACGCTGCTCGCGCCGGGTCGCCTCGCGCCGCGGCGAGCCGCCATCGACCGCGGGGCCGTCTCGGTGCTGCCCGTGCCCGTCGCCTCCGGTGACACGATCGCCGTCTGCGCCGTCGATGCCGACCGGCAGGGCATCAGCCTCATCCAGTCCAATGCCGGGGTGTGGGGGTCCCGCCTCGTCGTGCCGGGCCTCGGGATCTTCCTCCACAATCGGGGCCGGGGCTTCAGCCTCCGGCCGGGCCATCCGGCGGAGTACCGGCCGGGTCGCCGGCCGCCCCACACCCTGTCGCCAACGCTCGTGACCGACCTGGGCGGTGAGCTGCGGGCGGTGCTGGGAACGATGGGCGGCGACAGTCAGCCACAGATCCTCGTTCAGCTCCTGGCGCGTCTCCTCCGATCCGATCAGTCAGCCGGTGACGCCATGCACGCCGGGCGCTTCGTGCTCGCACCCCCGGCGGACCGTGGGATCGCCACCACCCACGACCGGTTTTCGACCTGGAGCGCACACGGCAACGTGACGGTCCGAATCGAGGGCCACGCCTCGCCATCGTGGGCGGACGGACTCCGGGCGATCGGTCACGCCGTCGCCTGTGACGTTGCGTTCTCGGACACCTTTGGCCACGCGCAGTTGATCGACGTCGGCGACGGCGTCCTCCGGGGTGCGACCGATCCCCGAGCCCGGGCCGGCTCCGCTGCCGGCTGCTGACGGCGGTCAGCGCTCCAGGAGACTATCCAGGCTCCGTCGGGGCGCGGGAGAGGGACCGGCGAGCTGCGGGCCACCGGCCGAGGACCAGCGCCGGAATGGCCATGAGGGCGAACAGCGCGCAGTACAGCAGCGGCTGCCTGAAGCTGCGGGTGGCGGCACGCTCGATGAGGTCTTGGACCTGCTGTTGGAGCACGACCAGGCGGGCGGCCGTGGGGCCGTTGGCGGATGAAGCCGCCCGGTCGAAGGCCGGGGCGATGTCAGGAAGCCGGCCCGGCGAGGCGTGCTTGTCGGCGGCGAGGAGACCGGCTCCGATCTGGAGCTTGAGGAGGATCGGTATCGGTGCGGCCAGGACATCGGTGGTGATGGGTGGAATGGCCCGCTTGGGTGCGGCGTCCAGGTTGTTGACGAACACGGGGGTGAGGATCAACAGACCCAGGACGAGCCCGGCGTCGTGCGCGGCGATGGTGCGGGCCGCTCGCCGCAGAAGGAGGCCGGGGCTTCGCAACGAGGCCGCGGTGAGGGGCGGGACGGTCAGGCCCAGCCCCGTGCCGCACAGGGCGAGCGCGACGACGACCCACCCCAGCTGGCGGTGGGACACCAGTGCCAGGCCGGCGAGGCCGGCGGCGAGCGTCACCGCGCCGGCGCCGGTCAGCAGCGGCGATACGCGGCCGCGGCCGGCTCGCTCGGCGACCACCGTGGCGGCGGGGACAACGCTGACGACCGCCGCCGTGGCCAGCGGCGTCAGGAGCCACACGTCGATCATCAGGACCGTGACGAGAAACAAAGCGCCGATGAGAGCGGCGGAGACCAAGGCCAGCGCCAGGCTTGCCGCCGCCCAGTTCCAGCGACCTTCCCCGGGGGTGGCGTCGGCGGGTGTCGCGTCTGCGGGCTGTGCACGCGCCGACCGGCGCGATGGCGCACCGGACGCGGCCGACACCGCCCATGCCGCCAGTGCGGCGACCGGGGCCTGCGCGAAGAAGATCGCGCGCCAGTCGAACAGCTGCGTCAGCAGGCCGCCGATGGCGGGTCCGATCGCGGCACCCAGCGCGGCGGCCGCGGCCCAGCCGGCCAGCGGTGACTGGTCGGTTCCACGTGACGTCTCGAACAGTGGCAGCGATGAGCACAACAGCAACGCGCCGCCGGCGCCCTGGGCACACCGCGCCACGATCAGCACCCCCAACGAGCCCGCCGAGCCGGCGGCGAGCGAGGCCAGGCCGAATACGGCCAGACCGGCGACCAGCGTCCGTTGCCTTGGCAGCCGCGGCGCGAATGGCACCACCGTCGCCGCGCCGGCGATCAGGGACAGGTTGTAGGCGACGATGACCCAGGCGACGTGGGAGATGGAGGTATGCAGACGGTCGACGATCTGCGGCAGCGCCAACACCACGATGGAGGCGTCGGCGAATGCCAGCATCACCGCCAACAGCACCGACAGTCTCAGCCACCGCGTGGGTCCGGACATCGGTCAAATGCTTGCACCGACGGCCGGGCCGCGGTGCGGAGCGGCGCTACGCCGGATCGGCGCTCGTGTCGGTGACGCTGCGCAGCATCAGCACATGGTCTGGATTGATCCCGATGCGCTGTCCGGTGCGGACCTCGGTCACCCAGGCGAATTCCATGATGGAGCCGCGCGCGGCGGACAGAATGGCGGCCTCGACCACCCGGATGTCTCCATCGATGCGCAGACACTCGCCGCCGACGAGCACTATCTCAGTGAGCGTGGTTCACCCTCGCCCATCGCTTGGCTCGCGGAACCGCCGTCACGATGAGAACTCCGAGATGGAGTACGCGTTGCAGCCCAGCACCTCGCAGGATTGATCGTGAGGGTTTCTGGGATGTCGCCGGCAGACGACGAACGGCTGGTGTGGACCCATGTCGAAGATCGCGGTGACGATATCTCCCGAGATCGGATCCGGCGCTCCCACCGCGGTCACACAGTCGACGTTACCCCGGCGGGTCCAGATCTCGGCGATCCGGCGCCGGCTGGGCGCCCGCCCCATCCGCAGCTCGGTCTGCTGGCGCAGCTTCTGGTACGTGTCTTCGGCCGACCGTCCCTGACAGCCGGGCAAGAAGAACGGGGGCGTTGCGGCACTGGCGTCCACGGTCATGGCGGTCCTCGCCGGCGCTGGCGATGCGAGAAGGTTGGACTGCGTCGGCGAGCACGACCTCCCGGGCGCGGCGCACCCGTCCCCCCGGACCGTAGCACTCGCAGGCTGGAGGTCAACCTACTGTGACGCCCCACCAAAACGCGCGCGTTAAGGGGAAGTCCCCAGAGTCGGCCGGATGTGCGCTATGGTGACGGCGGGCCGGGCATCCGCTCGGCCGTTACCGTAGTGCCACGCGTTTCGCCAGTTCGTTGCTCGTCAGCGCCCTCCGTGTCTCGCAGCGCACACAACCGGAGGAAGCAACATATGCCAACAGGAACCGTGAAGTGGTTCAGCGACGAGAAGGGCTTTGGGTTCATCACGCCCGATGACGCCGGCAAGGACCTGTTCGTGCACCACTCGGCGATCCAAGGCGACGGCTACAAGTCGCTCGCCGAGGGTGCGAAGGTCAGCTACGACGCCGAGCAGGGACCCAAGGGTCCCGCGGCGGCGAACGTATCGCCGGTCTGAGCCTGAACACTGACAGCGACGGGGGCCATGCGTCCCCGCCGCTCACATCGGTCCCCATACGCGCCAAGGAGACGGTATGTCGTCACGCGGCAAGAAGAAGACCACCATGGCAAAGCTCTCTCGCGAGAGCCGACTGCGCGAACGCCGGATGCTGAAGGAGGCAAAGAAGGAGGCACGGCGCAACGCTCCGCCGCTGCCGCCTGAGGCTCCCGTCGTCATCCAGCCCGCACAGGAGCTGTAGCTCAGCTCTACAGGCGGCTCCGGCTCTACAGGCCGCGCTTGCGAGCGTCCTTGCTCAGCGCGATGGCCAGCGTCGCCGGATCGAGGCGGACTTCGAGATCGGACAGCCGTTTCTCCTGTCGCTGGGACTCCCGGTAGACGGAGTCCTGCAACCCCTGCACCATCTTCTCCAGGTCCTCGACCCGTGCCTGGAGAGTCTCGATCCGTTGCACCTCCGCGCCCAACGGCGCGGCGGGCGACGCGGCGGCCGGAGCCGGCAGACTACGACGGATCTGCCTGATCCGCGCGATCAGTCCCTCGCGCCCGCGCGAGCTCATCTGAACCGGTCCTGCTTCGGTGCGACGGGGCGAACGGGATGCTCAGCCGCATCACTGCTCGCTCTCAGCACCGGCGAGACTCGCCGTACAACTCAGACGCCACGGGAGTCACGGTATCACCAGCGGTGACCGGGGCCTAGGAAAGTCCCAGCACCTCCTGCGTGATTGTGCCGGCCCCGCTGAGCTTCGTCAGGGGCAGGCTGAACCACACGGTCTTGCCGGAGCTCGACGCATCCTCGACTCCCCACCCGCTGGAGAGCGTGTCGACGATCTGCAGGCCGCGCCCGTCAGGCGCGTCAGGACGGAGGGAGCGCATGGTGGGGAGGCCGCTGCCGTGATCGGTGACCTTCACCAGGATCTCGCCCCGGGTGCGGTGGATCGTCACGTCAAAGTTGGTGACCGCGTGCCGGATGACGTTCGTCGTCAGCTCGGACACCATCAGTTGAACATCGTCGACGAGGTCGACCGGGCTGTCGGCAAGTGCTTCGGCAACGAACCGGCGTGCCCCGCGAACGGACGGCGGGGTCGCCGGGAAGGCTTGCTTGAGGATCACGAGCTCACCACGCACGCCGCCTGGGGATGCCGCCCGCCGCAAGAAGGCGCTTGTGCGCGCACGCACACGGCGAGCAGCATCCCGTGCCGGTCGGTCCTGGAACTGCGCCCGAAGCTGGCATCCACGCACGATTACCGGCTGGTTCGGCTGCCTGTATCACGTTCGCGACCTCGATTCACCAAGATGGATTCCGGCCAATGGCCGTCCTACCTGCTGTCGAAGGCGGACCGGGAAGGGCGGCCGAACGTGCGGTCGCCAGAGTCGTTCCACGCTGGCACATACAGTCCACTTGCCGGTCGGTGACCGCCGCGTGAGCCGTGCCCTCAGCATACCCCTCCAGAGTGCAGCCAACCAGGAAATTGCCGCCGGGCCCAGTGCGCGATTCCCCCGGCCATCTGGGTCGGCGCGGGCGCGGGTTCGGCGCCATCCGCAGGTATGCTCCTGGCCGCCGGTCTTCGCTCGGGTGCTCTCCTGTCTCTCTGCCCGTGTGGCTTCCCCACCAGACGAGACGGAGACAGAGGTCGATGATGCCCGAACCCGGGACGCGCTTGTCAGGAGGGGCCCTGAACGCCGCGTTGGCCAACGAGCTGGGCAAGCTGGTCGCCGACTTCATCGGCCGTGGCGCCCAGAGGTCACGGGCGTTTCTGCACCAGGACCTCGTCGTCTGCGTTTTGGAGGACAGCGCGAGCAACGCGGAACGGAACCTCGCCTGGCCTGCTGACCACGAGCGGGGAGGAGAGCGGCGCACCGGCCGGTCGCAATTGACCTCAGCCGACCGGCGGCGGCCGTCCCTCGGCGCTCGTCGCGAGCTCCGGGTCCCAATCGCAGACGACACAGGCATGACGTACGGCGGAGCGGGCGAACTCCAGCCCCAGCGCGTGCGGGTCCGGCGAGGCGCGGATGTCCGCCCAGTCGAGGACGTACTCGCCGAGGGACGGATCCCACCGCGCAGCCGGAGGGGCGAGGGTGGCCCCCGCAAATTCGTCAGGTGCGGGATGCGCGTAGGCGTAGAACGCGGCGCTCCCGTACCGAGAGTCTCCCGGCCACCAGCCGACGGCGACCTCCTGCGCGTTCATCGCGTTGCGCATGATGAAGTCGTCGGACGGCGGGTCGGCCGGGCGGCCTGAGAACAGGCTCACCGCGAGATCGAACGAGCCCCACCAAGCGTTGACCGGGGTCGAGCGCCCGCGATACGGGGCGCGGAATGCCGCGAGCACGAGCGCCGCCTGGGTCGCCGCGGCGAAGTACTCCTCGACCCGGTCAGAGTCATAGTGGGCGTGCTCCTCGTCCTCGTCCAGGGGCACGCTCCACGGCACCTCCTGCGGCGTCGGGTCGATCTCGACGGCGCCGGCGGCACGACCGACCGCCAGCAGCACCTCGCGAGTCACGGCTCCGACCGACCGGTCAGGACCGAGCGGGAGACGGGTCTCGTTGCCGTCGCTGTGCTCGACGACCGCCTCGTGGGTGTGCAGGTTGAGAACGACGGCGACGGCGCCGGACCCGTCCGGCGCAGGCAACGGGGCGGTTTCCCATCCTCGCGTCGTCAGCCGAAGGGCAGCGTGTTGAAGCTGCCGCTCCGGCGGGGCGAGCGCGACCGCCAGCTTGCCGAGGACCTGGGTATGCGCGTGCAGCGTGTCGCAGGTCGCGCTCCACCGCTCGTAGGACAGGGCCGGCCACGCTGCGGGCATGATCGAACGCTACCGGTCTGCCCAAGCGTTCGCGATCCGGATGACGAGCCGACCGCTCGGCAAATCGACCTGCTGAGGCGCGGCGATCTACCGAGGCGGCTTCCGCCTCCGGGAGCTGCTGCTCGCCGGCGGGGTAGGCTGAATCGATGACTGGCCGAACGGGAGAGCCGGCACCGGAGGCCCAACGGTTGCCGTCAGGGCGGCTGGGGCGGACCGCTCGGGTCGGCGGGTTGGTCACCGGCCAGGGCCTGCGGTGGGCGAGCATGCGCACGGCCAACCGGCTCCGCAGCCCGGAGCGGGCCGAGGCGGCGCAGAACGAGCGGACCGCCGCCCTGGTCAACGAGCTCGTCGAGCAGCTGGGCCGGATGCGGGGGGCGGCGATGAAGGTGGGCCAGATGATGTCGCTGATCGAGCTCGAAGCGCTTCCGGCCGAGCAGCGTGAGGCGTTGGAGGCCAGGCTGGCCTCGCTGCGGGACGCTGTTCCGCCCGTCCGCTTTGCCCAGCTGGAGCGGTTGATGCGCCGGGAGTTCGGCGGACCCCTGAACCGGGTGTTCGCGGAGTTCGACGAGCGGGCGTTCGCTGCGGCCTCGATCGGCCAGGTGCACCGTGCCGTCACCGTCGAGGGCGATGAGGTGGTGGTGAAAGTCCAGTATCCAGGGGTCGCGGAGGCGGTGGAGACGGATCTCCGCAACGCGATGCTGCTCGTGCCGCTGGTCAAGCGCCTGGCGCCGGGCGTGGACGCCAAGGCCCTGTTCTCAGAGCTGCGCGACCGGGTCGGCGAGGAGCTCGATTACGAGCTGGAGGCGCAGAACCAGCGCCGCATCGAACGGCACCTGCGCGGCCATCCGTTCATCTCCGTGCCCCGCGTCTACACGACCCTCTCGACGCGACGCGTCCTCGTGACCGAGTACGTCGAGGGCGAGCGGTTCGACGAGGTCCGGGTGCGCGAGGAGGCGGAGCGGGACCGGTACGCCGAGATCGTGTTCCGGTTCTTCTTCGGCCTGCTGTACCGCGACCGCATCGCGCTCGGAGATCCCCACCCCGGCAATTACCTCCTGCGGCCAGACGGGCGCGTCGCGTTTCTCGATTACGGCCTGATGCGCGACGTCGGCTCCGAGCGGGTGGCCGCCGAGGCCACGGTCGCCCTGGCCGTTCGCGGCCGGGATGCCGCCGGACTCAAGGCTGCCCTGATCGGCGCCGGGTACCTGCCGGCGGACCGGGCCGACACGGTGGACGCGGAACTGGCGCTGCGGATGATGCGCGGCGCGACGCGGTGGTATGCCGTTCCCGGCCAGCGCCGTTTCCCGACCGATCGTTCCGTGGGGGGACGTCACCGGGAGCCGGCCGAGGAGGACCGGCGCGCCGAGATCCGCGAGCAGATCAACCAGTTCGCAATCCCGGCCGGCGCGGTGCTGATCCGCCGGATGCACGGCGTCGTTCAGATCGTCCTGACGCAGCTGCGGGCCGGTGCCGACTGGGGCGCGATCGCCGCCGAGTACCTGCACGGCGAGCCGCCGGCGACGATGCTCGGCGTCGCCGAGGCTGCCTTCATCGGCGAGCGGCGCTGATCGACGGTGCCCGGCGCGTGCCGGGCGCCCCCGGCGGGACGAACCGCCCACTGACAAAGATTTAGGGGTATTGTCCAGAAGGATTGTCGAGTGTTCACGGACGATCGCTCCGCGGAGCAGCGACCTGGCGGCGACGAAGGAGAGACGACATGTGGCGAGGAGCGAGTCGGACCGTCCTGCTGGGCGCGCTCGTGCTCGCCACGACCATGGCGCTGGCCCCCGCCGCGGGGGCGTCGATCACGCCCACGGCGAACCTCGACCAGAGTGCCGGTACCGGGGCCGGCGGGACCCACAACCTGGGGGTGGACCTGAAGTTCGCGCCCGCCGGCGGCGATTCGCCCCGCAATCTGACGCTCAACCTGCCGCCCGGCCTGCTCGCGAACGCGTCGGTCGACGGCGGGGCGTGCCTGCAGACCGCCGATCTCGCCGACAGCGCGTGCCAGGTCGGCACCGGCACCGTCACCGCGGACGCCTATGGCTACATCCCCATCCCGACCGCGGTGACGTTCGACCTCGTCCCGCCCCCGGCGCCGGGCGATCTCGCCGGACTGGCCGTCAACAGCAACGGCACTCAGATCGGCTCGACCGCCGACATCAGGGTCCGTCCCTCCGGTGACCCCGCCGGCGTCGGGGTGACGATCACGTTCGTGTTGCCCAACACGTTGGATGGGGTGCCGATCTCGATCACCGAGATCAACAGCACGTTCGACGGTCTGCGCTATCCAACCACATGTCCCGGCACCCCGCAGAGCTTTGCGATCGCCGTCAACTCATACAGCGACGCCACGGTCCACACCGCTGCGGCTCCCTTGGCGGTCACCGGCTGCTCCGCGTTGCCCTTCTCGCCGTCGTTCGCCGTCGTTGCGACGCGCGACCGCACCGACAAGCAGGTCAAGCTGACCACCGACATCACTCAGTCGGCGAACGAGTCGCCGAGCCGATCCGTGGCGCTCGGCCTACCCGTGTCCGTGCTGCCGCCCAACGTGGCGGCGGTCAAACTGCTGTGCGCCAACCTGACCAGCGGCACGTGCACGCCCGTTGGCTCCGCCACGGCCGGATCGCCGCTCTACCCCAAGCCGCTGACCGGCGAGGCCTACCTGACCGGCTCGTTCACCGGGTTGTCGTTGACGCTCATCTTTCCCTCGCCGTTTCCGCTCACGCTCACCGGGTCGGTCGACCTGACGTCGAATACGACGACCTTCACCGGTCTGCCGGACATCCCGCTGACGAATCTCGCCGTGACGCTGAACGGCGGGACGTACGGGCTGTTCGAGGCGCCGTGCGGGACGCCGTCCGGCACGGCCACGGCGGCGCTGACCGATCAGAACGGCGACAAGTCCGCCACGGTGCCGGCCAGGTTCACTGTGGCCGGCTGCTCAACGAGCCCGGGCGGCGGCTCCGGCAGCGCGACCCGTCCGCAGCTGACAGGCGCCGGTTCGTCCGGGTTGCGGACGGGTCGAGTGTCGTTGCGCTTCCGGGTGTCGGCGGCTCGGCGGGGGGCGAAGCTGGCGGCGGTGACGGTGGAGTTGCCGGCCGGTTTGCGGTTCGTGGGGCATGGGCGGAGGGTGTCCGGGGTGGCGGTTTCCGGGGCGAGGATCAGGTCG
>DASZMK010000210.1:0-8905 GCA_035551855.1 Solirubrobacteraceae bacterium | reverse complement strand
CCCAGGAAGTGCTCGACGACGACCAGGAGACGGAGTGATGCCCCAGCCGCCCAACATGCAGCAGCTGCTCAAGCAGGCCCAGAAGATGCAGGAGGACATGCTCGCCGCCCAGGAGTCGCTCAAGGACGAGATCGTCGAGGCGTCGGCCGGCGGCGGCATGGTGACGGTCAAGGTCTCCGGCGACCTCGAGGTCAAGGAGATCAAGATCGATCCCCAGGCGGTCGACCCGGATGACGTCGAGCTGCTCCAGGACATGGTGCTGGCGGCGACCAACGAGGGGATGCGCGCGGCGCAGGAGCTGGCGGCTTCGAAGATGGGCAGCATCGCCGGCGGGCTCGGTGGCCCCGGCGGGCTCGGTGGCCCCGGCGGTCTCGGTGGGCTTGGCTTGCCCGGCCTCTAGATCACGAGCGTGTACGCACCCCCGGTCCAGCGGCTCATCACCGAGCTGTCAAAGCTCCCCGGCGTCGGGGGCCGCACGGCCCAGCGGCTCGCGTTCCACATGCTGCGCGCCTCCGACGAGGAGGCGTTCGCGCTCGCCGACGCGATCCGGGAGGTCAAGGAGCGCATCGGCCTGTGCGAGGTGTGCTTCAACCTGGCCGACGGTCCGCGCTGCCGGATCTGCGCCGACGAGCGGCGCGATCCGGAGGTCATCTGCGTCGTGGAGGAGCCGTCGGACGTGATCTCCATCGAGCGCACGCACGAGTTCGGCGGTCGCTACCACGTGCTCGGCGGGGCGCTGTCACCGATCGACGGCATCGATCCGGAGGACCTCAAGATCACCGAGCTGTACGCGCGCACCGAGGACGGGACGGTGCGCGAGGTCGTCATCGCCACCAATCCGACGACCACCGGCGAGGCGACCGCGCTGCACATCGCGGCCGGGCTGCGCGAACGGATCCCGGACATCTCGGTGACGCGGCTGGCCAGCGGGCTGCCGGTCGGCGCCGACCTGGAGTACGCCGACGAGCTGACGCTGGGACGCGCCCTGGCCGGCCGACGCGCCGTCTAGGACCGCCGGCCGAAGCGCGCCACCAGGGCTTGATAGGTGAAGAACGCCGGCTTGGGCACGTAGGCGTCGGTCATCAGGCCGTACTGAGACTGGAAGTCGTTGCTGGTCGAGACGGCGTCCCGCAGGTCAAACCACCGGTAATCCGTGATGTTGAACGTGCTGCGTCCGGCCACCACCGCGTTCACGGCGGCCCGCATGGCCTGCACCTGCATCGTCGGCGTCCGTCCCGGACCGGTCGGATAGCCACTCTCGGATAGGTGGAGCGGCACTCTGAACGGGATTCCGGCAAGCGGGAGAAACACGCTGCGCAGCTCGCTCAGCGCTGCATTCATTGCGGCCGTGGTTCCACTGGACAGCGAGCCCGCCATCGCCGGACCCCAGGTCCCGGGGTAGATATCGAGCCCCACCCAGTCCAGCGCGTTCACGAACGCGCGGCCACCGGTGTTCCGCAGGTAGCTCCAGAAGGCGCGCTCGTTGACATTGCCGGCGGAGGCCCAGTTGAAACCGACCTTGACCTGGTCGAATCCCTGAGCCCGGATCGCCGCCTTGGCTGCGATGACGCCGCCGATCAGGGCGGCCTCGGCACCCGTGTAGGAGCCGTCGGAGGCGTTCGGCGCTCCGCTGACGTTCGCCTCGTTGGTCACTTGCAGCGAGACGAAGCCGGGGTCCGATCCGAAGGCCGCGATTGTCTGCCGGACGAAGTCCTCAAAGCCGCTGACGGCCTGGGCTGAGCCGCCGTCGGCGGGCCGATAGGTGAGGACCAGCTCGACCTCGAAGCCGGCCGCCGTATACCCAGAGATTTCGTCGCCGACCTGCTGCGCCGCGGTCCAGCCACCCGGGCCCGTGTAGCCGGCGTAGACGTGGAGCACGAACGGCGCGCCTGGCGCGCGCAGGCGCTTGAGCGCGACCAAGCGCTTGGCTGGATCCTCCGGCGCCACGGGACCGTTCGGCCCTACGGCTCCGGCGGCCCCGCCCGGGTAGATGCCGAACACGAGCGGGGGCGTCGAAGCGGAAGCGGCCGACGTGCGGACGCGGGTCACGTGTCGGTTCCGCCGATGGCGGGCTTGGCGGTGGTGCGCGCGAGGCGAGCGAGCGCTCCGGCTCTGGACGGCGCCGGCGGCGGCGCTGGCGGGCAGCCCGACGATGACAGCTGCGGCCCAGACGACGCTGAGCAGCGCCAGGACGGAATGCCGTCCTGGCCAATCAAGCGCGGTACGGGGCCCGTGCACTCGATCACCCTCGACGCCGAGAAGAGCGTCCTTGAACGCTTGTGGTGTCGCTCGACGTTTGACCCATGGCGTCAGCCGGTGTCGCTCGACGCATTGGCCGTTGACTTCGGCGGCCCGTCTGCCATCGTGGACACCGCTGCAGCGACGGCTTCACCCGGGACCCCGGATGGGTCCGGGCCGAGCTGCCAGCGGACATGCAGGTCACGGATGAGACGCATGCCGACCAGGGGGTCGAGTGCTCGAAGTTCCTGCGCCCGGCCCCCAGGATGGGGTTCGCGCCGACACAACCGAGATAGTTGGCAACCCCGCCGCGGACGCCCGGACGCTGCTCGGCGTCGTCGCGCCGCCGGTCGAGCGCCGACGGTCGCGCCGGCGGCGTAATCGCCACAACCGCCACCTCGTGCCGGGGCTCACCTGGGGACAGCGCATCCGGCTGGGCTGCCTGATCGTCGCCTGGTCTCTGCTCAGCGTATGGGCGTGGACGTGGTGGCTGGTCCCCGCGCATTCCGCCTCGCCGGCGACCACGGCGATCAGCACCGGCCTGCTCGCGTTCGAGATGCTGTTTCTGCCGCTGTGGTTCTTCTTCTGGATCTACCGGATGAAGCGGCCCAACCCAGCTCTGGAGCCGCCGCAGCTCCGGACGGCGATGGTGGTCACCAAGGCTCCCAGTGAGCCGTGGGAGCTCGTGCGCGAGACGCTCGAGGCCATGCTCGCCCAAGACTATCCATACCCCTTCGACACCTGGCTGGCAGACGAGAAGCCGGCGCCGGAGACCCTCGAGTGGTGTGCCGCACACGCGGTGCGCGTGTCTTCGCGAGAGGGCGTCGCCGCCTATCACCGGCCCACGTGGCCGCGGCGGACGCGCTGCAAGGAGGGCAACCTCGCCTACTTCTACGACATGTGGGGCTACGACCTCTACGACGTCGTCGCGCAACTCGACGCCGATCATGTTCCCGCTCCGGACTATCTGCGCCACATGGTTGTCCCGTTCCGGGACCCGCTCGTCGGATACGTCGCCGCGCCGAGCATCTGCGATCGCAATGCGGCCGCCTCGTGGTCCGCGCGGGGCCGGCTCTGGGCCGAGGCCGTGCTCCACGGTCCGACGCAGGCCGGACACAGCGGCGGCTACGCCCCCAGTTGCATCGGCTCGCACTATGCAGTGCGAACCGCCGCCCTGCGAGAGGTCGGCGGCCTCGGTCCCGAGCTCGCAGAGGACTTCACCACCACGCTGATGCTGAGCTCTCACAGATGGCAGGGCGTCTTCGCGATCGACGCCGAAGCTCACGGCGACGGTCCAGCGACGTTCGCAGACTGCATGACGCAGGAGTTCCAGTGGTCGCGAAGCATGATGAACGTTCTGCTGGGGATCAACCGGCGTTATCGCAACGGACTCAGCAGAGCGGCCCGGATCCGGCTGGGGTTCTGCCTGTGGTGGTATCCCCTGTTCGCGTTCCAGATGCTCGCCTCGGTGCTGCTGCCGATCGTCGCCATCGTCACCCGCACACCGTTCATGCAACTCTCGCTCGGCTCGTTCTACGAGCACTTCGCTCCAGCCACGCTCGTGCTGCTGGCCGCGGTCCTGTGGCTGCGGCGCCTCGGCTGGCTGCGCCCCGGTGACGCTCGGCCCGTCTCGTGGGAGATGGCCCTGTTTCAGCTGGTCCGCTGGCCATGGGCCCTGTTCGGCTGCCTGCACGCGGCGGCGGGGCGCTTGGCCGGACGGGAGTTCTCCTTCAAGGTGACGCCCAAGGGGACGCGGGCCGGCGTCGCCCCGGTCCCGATGCGGGTCGTCACCCCGTACCTGGGACTGGCCGCCATCTCGGCGCTGCCGTCCCTGCTCGGTCTCGACGCCGGCGCCGCTCACGGTTACTACACGCTCGCCACCATCAACGTCGCGCTGTACACGACCGCCGCTGCGGCGATCATCGGCCTGCATGTCTACGAGCACCCACGCCGGTTGCGGCTGGAGGCGCTTCGCAACTGCCTGGCCAAGTTCGCCGTCGTGGGGCTGTCCGCTCTCACCACCGCGTGCGCCGCCATCTCCCCTGGCCTGGCGACCCGGATTGGCGCCCACGACGCGCCGGCGCCGCGGCCTGTCCCGGCGGTGGCCGGTGCCCATCCAAGCCTGATCCTGGGGGTGACGACCGACGCCCTCGCGGAGAACTCCACCACCCCATGGCAGGCCGGCGACCTCGGGCAGGTCAATGCGTTTGAGCAGGCGGTACACGCGCACGCGGGCATCGTCATGTGGTACGCGGACTGGAGGCATGCCCAGCCGAGCCTCGCCCAGCTGCGGGCGGCCGCCGCCCGCGGCAGCATCCCGGAGATCTCCTGGGAGCCCTGGGACTACAGCGGCAGCCCGACCCATCAGCCGCGCTTCACGCTGGCCTCGATCATCGCCGGCCGGCACGACGCGTACATCCGCAGGTGGGCGACCGTGCTGCGTCGGTTCGGGCGACGGGTGTACCTCCGCTTCGCGCAGGAGATGAACGGCAACTGGTACCCGTGGTCTGAGGCTGTCAACGGGAACCGCCCAGGACAGTTTGTGTCCGCATGGCGGCATGTGCACCGGATCTTCACAGAGCTGGGGGCGCAAAATGTACGGTGGATCTGGAGCCCAGCGGCCGGGACCTCAGAGCTCGACGCCAGCCTATACCCCGGCCCGGCGTACGTGGATATCGTCGGCGTGTCGGTGTTCAACGGCGGCAGCCGGCTCAACTGGGGCGGATGGCGCAGCTTCGCACGGATCTTCAACCAGACGGCGCGATCGCTGACGCGGATTGCCCCGGGCAAGCCGATCCAGATCAGCGAGGTCTCCAGCGCCGAAGCCGGTGGCAGCAAGGCCGCCTGGATCACGGACATGTTCGCCGAGCTGCACGCCCACCCGCAGGTGACCTCACTGGTCTGGTACAACGTCCGCAAGCAGGCGGACTGGCCAGTGACCAGTGATCGCGCGGCCGCGCGGGCGTTCGCCGCCGGGGCACACGCGCTTCGGCAGACCCGGGGCTAGCCGAGAACCGACCCGGGGAGCGTGCGCCGGGTCGCCTTGCGTACCCTTCGACGCTGTGCCTGAGACGGTGGTCATGAAGTTCGGCGGCACGTCCGTCGCCGACGCCGAGCGGATCAAGGCCGCGGCGCGGCGGATCGTCGGCCAGCGCGAGTCCGGCCGGCGCGTGGTGGCGGTGCTGTCGGCCCGCGGCAAGACGACCGACGAGCTGATCGCCATGGCCGAGGAGGTCTCGCCGAATCCGGACCGGCGCGAGATGGACATGCTCCTCTCGACCGGGGAGCGGATCTCGTGCGCGCTGTGCGCGATGGCGATCAACGATCTCGGCCACCGGGCGATCTCGCTGACGGGATCGCAGGCGGGCATCGTGACCGACACCTCGCATACCAAGGCGCGGATCCTCGATGTCCGCGCCAACCGGATCAAGGAGGCGCTGACCGAGGACCTGATCGTGCTCGTGGCCGGGTTCCAAGGGGTGTCGACGAGCCGCGACGTGACGACGCTGGGACGCGGCGGCTCGGACACGACCGCAGTGGCGCTGGCGGCGGCGATCGACGCCGCCGTGTGCGAGATCTACACCGACGTCGCCGGGGTCTTCAGCGCCGACCCGCGCATCGTGCCCGATGCCCGCAAGCTGCCCCACGTGAGCTTTGAGGAGATGCTGGAAATGGCGGCGTCCGGCGCCAAGGTGCTCCAGCTGCGCTCTGTCGAGTACGCGCGCACCCACGGCGTGCGCATCCACTGCCGCTCCAGCTTCGACCCAGCCCCCGGTACCTTTGTGCTCGGAGAAGACGAGACCATGGAACACCCGCTCATCACCGCCGTCACCCACAACACGGACGAGGCGCGGATCACGCTGATCGGCGTCCCGGACCGTCCCGGGGCCGCCGCGTCGATCTTCAACGCGCTCGCCGACGCCAACTGCAACGTCGACACCATCATCCAGAACGAGCCCCGCACCGAGGGGGTCGATGCCGAGGTGTCCTTCACGATCGGGACCGAGGACCTGCGGGCGGCCGAGCAGGCGCTGGCGCCGGTCGAGATCGATCTCGGACTGGCCCGCGTCGACACCGACACGGGCATCGGCAAGGTGTCGATCGTCGGCGCCGGCATGCGTTCGCACCCCGGGGTGGCGGCCAAGGTGTTTCAGACCCTCGCCGACGAGAACATCAATATCGAGATGATCTCGACCTCGCCGATCAAGATCTCCTGCGTGATCCGTCAGGACGACGTTCCCCAGGCGGTCCGGGCGCTGCATTCGGCGTTCGATCTGGGGGCCAACGCCATCGAGCTCGAACAGGGGCCGCGGTGATGGGGAACTGGCAAGCCAATTCCCTTGGGCGGTTTGCCAGGGGCACATCTCCGGCAGGGCCCGGCCGGTGAGTGGTCTCCGGGTGGCGGTGGTCGGCGCGACGGGCGCCGTCGGACGGGTGATGCTCGAGCTGCTCAGCCAACGGGCCTTCCCGGCCGACGAGCTCGTCCTGTTCGCCTCGGCGCGATCCGCGGGGATGGAGGTCGACGGCCGGCCCGTCTCGGTGCTGGACGAGAGCGCGGACCTCGATGGCATCGACATCGCGCTGTTCAGCGCCGGCGGTGGCACCTCCAGGGAGTGGGCGCCGCGGTTCGTCGAGCACGGTGCGGTCGTGATCGACAACTCCTCGGCGTGGCGGCGCGACCCGGAGGTCCCGCTCGTCGTATCCGACGTCAACCCGCACGCGCTCGCGCGCCATCACGGCCTGATCGCCAACCCCAACTGCTCGACGATGCAGCTGATGGTGGCCCTCGCGCCTGTGCACCGCGCCGTCGGGATCGAGCGACTGATCGTCTCCACCTATCAATCGGTCTCCGGCACCGGCAAGAAGGCCGTCGACGAGCTCGACTCTCAGGCCCGGGCCTCGTTGGACGGCGAGGAGATGCCGGACCCGGAGGTGTACCCAGAGCACATCGCGTTCAACGTGATCGGCGCCGCCGGGAACTTCGTCGACGGTGACGATCACACCGACGAAGAGCGCAAGATGATGTTCGAGACCCGCAAGATCCTCGACGACGACGCGATTGGGGTGGCCGTGACGTGCGTGCGCGTGCCGGTGCGCGTGTCCCACTCGGAGTCCGTCAACGTCCAGACGCGCGCGCCCATCTCCGTCGCCGACGTCCGTGGGCTGCTCGCCGAGGCACCCGGCATCGCCCTGGAGGAGGTGCCGACGCCGCTGCGCGCCGCCGGACGCGACGAGGTCTTTGTGGGGCGCATCCGCCGCGACGCGTCCCATCCCCGCGCGTTCTCCATGTGGGTTGTCTCCGACAACCTGCGCAAGGGCGCGGCCACCAACGCCGTGCAGATTGCCGAGCTGCTCGTCGGCGATCGCGCCGGCTCGTCAGCCTCGTAACCCCTCGGCATGCCCGACGACGCCCTGTATGCAGTCATGCGGTGCGCGCCGTCGACGCGCCATTTCACCGATGAACCGGTGGCGCGCGAGGTGCTGGAGCGCGTCCTCGAGAACGCCCGCTTCGCTCCCAGCGGGGGCAACCGGCAGGGGTGGCGGGTGATCGTCGTGACCGATCGGGGGGCGCGTCGCCGGCTGCGCGAGCTCTACGAGCAGCCGTGGGACGACTACATGGTCAAGACCGGCGGCCGGGCCGCGCTGGATGCCGGCGAGGCGAGCGGCCTGGCGCCCGGGCGTCTGCGCATGCTCCGCGGCGCCGACGAGTTCGCCCACCGCTTCGACGAGGTCCCGGTCCACCTGGTGCCGGTGGTCGAGCTGTCCGCGCTGGCGATCACCGACGCCGAGCTGGACCGTCCGAGCATCGTGGGCGGCGCCTCGATCTACCCGTTCGTGCAGAACATCCTGCTCGCGCTGCGCCACGAGGGGCTCGGCGGCGCATTCACGACGCTGCTCGTGCCCGCCGAGGACCAGGTCCGCGAGCTGCTGGGGATCCCGGAGCAGATGGCGCTGGCCGGCCACATCTCGGTCGGCCATCGCGCCCACCCGTGGCCGAAGGAGCTCAGCCGCAAGCCGGTGAGCGAGTTCGCGTTCGGCGAGCGCTACGGGCAGCCCTGGTAGGCGGGATCGCCCGCGGCCTGTCGCCGTCGTGGAGCACGGCGTCGTGGAGCACGCGATGCGTCCGTCGCCCTCGTCCGGGCCGGCGAGCGGTGCCGGAAGGATGAACGTCTGGCAACGAACCAGGGATGGCCGCGCCGCCGTGCGCCGCGATCCGTGGCGTCGGCCGGGCGCCGGCGCCCGGACCCGGGCGCTGGCCATGCACCACGCGCCAAATCACGTGCGCGCGTGGAGGTCTGGCGCATTCTCCGGGCTGAGCGTGCACGTGGTGCCAAACGTTCGGCCGGGTGCGTGATCTGGCGCCGTGCACGCCGGAATCCGGTGCAGTGACCGTGGGCGCCCGGGACGCCGGTCATCGCGCCCGGAATCCGCTGCGACGACCATGGGCGTCCGGACACGCGCCCGGACCGCCGGTCACCGTGCCCGGACCGCCGGTCATCGCACCCGGGACGACCGCGACGCGCCCGGGCCGCCGGTCATCGCACCCGGGACGACCGCGACGCGCCCGGGCCGCCGGTCACCGCACCCGGGACGACCGCGACGCGCCCGGGCCGCCGGTCATCGCCCCCGGGACGACCGGGACGCGCCCGGGCCGCCGGTCACCGCG
>DASZMK010000209.1:0-2207 GCA_035551855.1 Solirubrobacteraceae bacterium | reverse complement strand
CGCCGGTCACCTGCGGCGTGGACGACCAGGGCAGGATCGTCATCGCGACCTACCCGGAGCGGGCCAAGGCCCGCAACGCCCGCCGCGACCCGGAGCATGTCAGCGTGATGTTCCTGTCCGACGACTTCGGCGGCCCGTGGGCGCAGGTCGACGGTACCGCCGAGGTGCTTGACGTGCCGGCGGCCACCGACGCCCTCGTCGACTACTACCGCTCGATCTCCGGCGAGCACCCGGACTGGGCCGAGTACCGCGAGGCCATGGTCAAGCAGGGCAAGTCGCTGCTCCGCGTCACCCCGGTTCGCTGGGGACCCGTCGCGACGGGCGGTTTCCCCGCGCGGCTCGCGGACTAGCTGACAAGCTGACTAGCGGAATAGTGCGCTAGCGCGCAGTCCGCGAACCGGCTCGGCGGGTACAGCCCCTCGCGTGGCCGCCCCAGGACCGTTCCGTACACCACTAAACGAACGCATCGGCAGCGACCCGCAGGTACAGCACTTCCTTGACGCTTAGCCGGCCTCCCGGTTCGTTCGCCTGCCTAGCGGGGCAAGCGAGTGGATTTCTTACCCCTGAGGCCGGCCAGCCTGCCGGAATCTCTGACCACCAGGCCCGGCGGGCCGCTCACGGGACGAGGACCAGTCGCCCGCATACGCCCGCTGCCTCCATCCGCTCGTGCGCCCCTGGCCGCATCCGCCAGCGGATACGTGCCGGCCACGCGCAGGGTCAGCTTTCCGGAGGCGGCCAGCGCGACGAGCCCGGTCAGGGCCGCGCCGTCGGCGTGGATGTTGACCGGCACCACGCGGATGCCGCGCAGCGGGACCGGACCGGACCCGACAAACGCCGCGAACGACCCGCCCGCGCGGACGGAGTCCAGGGCCGGGTAGCCGAGCACGGCGGCGTCGAAGACCGCGTCCACCCCGCCGGGAACCAGGTCCCTGACGGCGGTCGCCAGGTCGGCCGAGCGTGGGACGAAGCCGGAAGCGCCCAGCTCCCTGGCGAGCTTCTCGTCGTCGTCTCCCGCCGCGGCGATCACCCGCAGGCCGCGCATGGCCGCGAGTTCGACGCCGAAGCCGCCAAGTCCGCCGGCCGCACCGGTCACCAGGATCGTCTGCCCGGCGGCCAGGCCGAGCAGGTCCAGGGCCTGGACGGCGGTCAGGCCGTTCAGCGCGAGCGTCGGCGCGGCGACGCTGTCCACGCCTCGGGGAACGCGCGCGACGTCGGCGGCGTCGAGCACGACCTGCTCGGCATACGCGCCGAGCCGCTGGTCGAGCCGGTCTCGCAGCCCGATGACCCGCTCACCGGGGGCGGGGGACGTGACGCCAGGACCCGCGGCCTCGACGATGCCCGCCACGTCCCAGCCGATGCCGACGTGGTCGCGGTCCCTGATCACCCCCGGCCTGTCGACGTTCGTGTAACCCTGCCTGGTCGCGGCGTCGACCGGGTTCACCGCGGCAGCCTCGACGCGAATGCGCACCTGCCCGTGCCCGGGTTCTGGAAGCGCTGCGTCGATGACCTCAAGCGCCTCGGGGCCCCCGTAGTTCCGCACCACCACTGCGCGCATGACTTGCTCCTTCTCGGTAAGAGGTGTGCCGCGTGCCCGTCACGGCAGGTGCTTGACCGGATCAGCGACAAGTGGGTGACGCTGATCCTGGTGGCGCTCGCCGGCGGGCCGCTGCGCTATAGCGACCTGTGCCGGGTCATCGCCGGCGTGAGCCAGAAGATGCTCACCCAGACGCTCCGCACGCTGGAACGCGACGCCTGGTCTCTAGGACCATGACGCCCGCCGTCCCCGTGCGCGTCGACTACGCGCTCACCCCGATCGGCGACAGCCTGATGCCGGCCGTCAACGCGGTCAAGATATCGGCAGAAGAGCATATCGACGCGATCAATGCCAGCCGGGCCGAGTACGACGACCGCGCCGAGACGGGACCGAATGCGTGACGGTCAGGCCCGTGGCCTTAATGTCGATTCATGGACTCTGCACAACCTGGTACCGCCGCCGCCAGGGTTGACGGCGCCGGCCTGATCAGCGCGCTCGGCCGCGGACTGCCCCACGGGCGGCTCGTCATCGATGCCGACGTGCTTGCCGCCATCTCGCACGACGACGCGGAGTGGGCGCCGGCCGGGCGGGCCGTGGCCGGGGTGCGGGCGCGGACCGAGGACGAGGTGCGGCACGTCGTGCGCACCTGCGCGGAGTTTGGCGCGCCCGTCGT
>DASZMK010000208.1:0-14673 GCA_035551855.1 Solirubrobacteraceae bacterium | reverse complement strand
CTGGCCATCCAGGACCTGGCGATCGCGGCGGCGGCGCATGAGCGGTGGCGCGACGGCTCGGTGCAGGCCCAGACGATCACGCTCTGAACAGGGCATCCGGGCCCGGGCCGTGGACGCGGCGACGCGTCAGGCGACGCGCCTCGGCAGCCGCCCGCGGCGATGGCGGCGGACCCGGGAGGGTCCCGCGCCCGCAGCGGACGAGGCAACCGTGTCCGCGCTCGCCCGTTCCTCGGCATGATGTGGCGGATCGCCTCCCAGAGCCGCGTCCACCCGCACCCGGACCACGTCCTCATGCGCATCCGCTCGGCCGGCTGCGCGGCAGATGGCAAGAACGAGCATGAGCAAGAAGACCCACACCACACCGACAATGACTCCAATGAGGACCACGGCAGGCCCTTCCTCCAGGTCGCGGACGCGGAAATCATGTCCTCGCAGGAGAAACATGGCAACACCACTGCAGGATTTCGTCAGCGTTTGCCCGCCTCACGATGGCACTTCCACATTCCCCGGAACAGGTCTTAGGAGGGATGCGGAGGTTTTGGCGCTACAGCGGGATGTTCCCGTGCTTGCGGCGCGGACCCGGCTCGCGCTTGGTCTGCAGCGTGTGCAGGGCGGTGATGACCTTGGGGCGCGTCTCGTGGGGGATGATCACGTCGTCGATGTAACCCCGCTCGGCCGCCACGTACGGGTTGGCGAAGTGGGCCTTGTAGTCGTCGATCAGCTTCTGGCGGCGGCTGTCCGGCGTGGGCGAGGCCGCGATGTCGCGGCGGTAGATGATGTTGACCGCGCCCTCCGGGCCCATGACCGCCACCTCGGCCGTCGGCCAGGCGAAGTTGAAGTCGGCCGCGAGGTGCTTTGACCCCATGACGTCGTAGGCGCCGCCGTAGGACTTGCGGGTGATGATGGTGATCTTGGGCACGGTCGCCTCGGCGTAGGCGTAGAGCAGCTTCGCGCCATGGCGGATGATCCCCCCCCACTCCTGGGTCGTGCCGGGGAGGAAGCCGGGAACATCGCAGAGGGTGATGATGGGGATGTTGAAGGCGTCGCAGGTGCGGATGAACCGCGCCGCCTTCTCCGAGGAGTCGATGTCGAGTACACCCGCCAACTGGGCGGGCTGGTTGCCGACCACGCCGACGGAGAAGCCGTCCAGCCGGGCGAAGCCGCAGACGATGTTCCGCGCGTAATGCTCGTGGACCTCGTAGAACTCGCCGTCATCGACGACGTGACGGACGACGTCGCGCATGTCGTAGGGCTTGTTGGGGTTGTCAGGCACGACGGTGTCCAGCTCCGGGTCCTCGCGCAGGGGATCGTCGGTCGGCATGACCCGGGGCGGGGTCTCCAGGTTGTTCTGGGGCAGGAACGAGAGCAGGTAGCGCGCGTCCTCCAGGCATGACTCCTCGTCGTCGGAGGCGAAGTGGGCGACCCCGGACTTGGAGTTGTGGCTCATCGCGCCGCCCAGCTCCTCGAAGCCGACCTCCTCGCCGGTGACCGTCTTGATCACCTCCGGCCCCGTGATGAACATGTGCGAGGTCTCCTTGACCATGAAGATGAAGTCGGTGATCGCCGGCGAGTAGACGGCGCCGCCGGCGCACGGCCCCATGATCAGGCTGATCTGGGGGATCACCCCGCTGGAGCGGACGTTGCGCAGGAACACGTCGCCGTAGGCGCCGAGCGAGACGACCCCCTCCTGGATGCGGGCGCCGCCGGAGTCGTTGATGCCGATCACCGGGCAGCCGATCTTGGCCGCCAGGTCCATGATCTTGCACATCTTCTCGGCCATCACCTCACCCAGGGAGCCGCCGAAGACGGTGAAGTCCTGGCTGAAGACGCACACCCGGCGGCCCTCGATGGTGCCGTGGCCGGTGACCACGGCATCGCCCCACGGCCGGTTGCGCTGCATGTCGAAGTCCAGCGTCCGGTGGCGCACGTACGTGTCGAGCTCCTGAAACGAGCCCGGATCCAGCAGCTTCTCGATCCGCTCGCGAGCGGTCAGCTTGCCCTTCTCATGCTGCTTCTCGACCGCGGCCTTGGAAGCGTGGTGGACAGCCTCCTCACGCAGCTCCTGGAGCCGCGTGAGCTTCTCTTCGTACGTTTCAGGTGCCTTCTCGCGCATGGCGCGCGAGTCTATGGCCCGCGCCGCCGTGGCGTCGCCCGGCGCTTTCCCGTCGCCCCGCCACCGCCCGTTGCTCTCAGCCTCAGCATGCATGTCGCGCCAAACTACTCACCCGGCCGACGATGTGTCACCACACGCACGCTCAGCCGGCAATCCGCGCCAGATCGCCCGGCGCTCCGCTGATCTGTCGCGTTGTGCACGTGGCCGGCCCTCAGACGACGGTGAACCGCCGGCGACGCGTCTACGCCCGCGAGTACGGACGATGGTGGGCGCGTCCCAGGCTCTCCAGCGCGGCTGCCAGCACGTTCTCGCCGCGCCGCTCGTCCCGCTGATCCGGGGACCTGAGCCGGCTGGTCTCGGAGGCGGTGGTCGCAGAGGCGGTGGTGTCACCGCCGGTGCTCTCGCCGATCAGCGGCTCCGGAGGTCCGGCCGGCGCGAGCTCCCCGGCCGGCGGCTCCTGGCCGAACGGCGGCGGCGTCTCCGCATCGGCCGAGCTGTCCGGCGCCCGGCGGCGCAGCCGGAGCCTGAGCCGGGCCAGGACGCCTTGACGCCCGGGCTCGGACGCGGGCTCGGCCGGGGGCATGGGCACGGGCTCGGGCTCGGCCGGGGGCATGGGCACGGGCTCGGCCTCGGCCGAAGGCGCGACCTCGACCGCGCCGGCGGTCGACTCGTCCGCGTCGTCGACGCGATCCTGCGGCTCGGCGAGGTCAGCGACCGGCTCCGCGGTCTCAGCCCCGGCCCCGTCTGTGCCGGTCGTCTGGGCCTCGGTCACCGTCAGGGTGACGCGGGTTCCCCATCCGGACGGCTCGAGCGTCACCGTGCCGCTTGCGGCGGCGCCCTCCCAGGCAACGGCGGTCTCAGGTTGGAGCTTTGTGATGCGAATCTCGCCGAACGCCCCCAGGTGCCGAGCCAGTGATGCCGCATCGCTGCACTCGGCCCATAGCTCAGGCGCCGACTTGACGAGCGTTCGGCTGGTCTGGTGCTGAGTCATGGCTTGGGGTTCGGCCGGGGGAGCGCGAGTCCTGCCCCACCGCGCGACTTGCAATTCCCCTCCCCGGGTACCGTCGAGCCGATGAGCCAAACCACCGACACACCACCTGCCCACCGACGCGCCGGATTGGGGTGCATGGGCATGTCCGGCATGTACGGACCCGCCGACGAAGCCGAGAGCATCGCGACGATCCATGCCGCTCTGGACGCCGGGATCAGGCTGCTGGATACCGGCGATTTCTACGGGATGGGACACAACGAGCTGCTCATCTCCCGCGCCGTCGAGGGCCGTCCGCGTGACTCCTACCAGCTCAGCGTCAAGTTCGGCGCACAGCGGGCACCGGACGGGAGTTGGTTGGGCTACGACGCCAGCCCACCGGCGGTCAAGACCGCCGCCGCCTACTCGCTGCAGCGGCTGCGCACCGATCACATTGACGTCTACCGCCCGGCACGGCTCGACGCGGACATCCCCATCGAGGAGACGATCGGGGCGATCGCCGAACTGGTGCAGGCCGGCTACGTGCGGTCGATCGGCCTCTCCGAGGTCGGTGCCGACACGATCCGCCGAGCCGCGGCCGTCCACCCCATCGCAGACCTGCAGATCGAGTACTCGCTGCTGTCACGTGCCATCGAGAACGAGATCCTGCCGACCTGCCGGGAGCTCGGCATCGCGATCACCGCCTACGGCGTCCTCTCCCGTGGCCTGCTGTCAGACAGCTTCGCGCCGGGCTCACCGGCTCAGCCGGGCGACATCCGGGGACGGTTCCCCCGGTTCTCGGACGAGAACGCGCAGCACAACGCGAAGCTCGTCAACGCCCTGCGTGAGGTCGCCCGGCGCAAGGGAGCGACGGTGGCCCAGCTCGCGATCGCGTGGGTGGCCTCCCGCGGAGACGACGTCATCCCCCTGATCGGCGCCCGTCGGCGCGCCCAGCTGGCCGAGGGACTGGCGGGTCTCGAGCTGTCGCTGAGCGACGAGGATCTGGAGGCGATCGAGCGGGCCGCGCCGGCGGGCGAGGTTCGCGGCGACCGCTACGGCGCCCCGCAGATGGCCGACCTGGACAGCGAGCGGTAGGTGCAGGAGCCCGCCGGGTCCGTCAGGCGCCGGCGTGGGTGGCCATCAGGAACACGGTGACGACCACAATCAGCGCCATCACGTTCCCCGCCGTCGAGAACCGGCGCAGCCCGGTGGCGTACTCAGGGCTCCACGTGGCGCTGGTGCGCCGACCGCCGGCCGGAACGGCCGTGGCAGCCAGGTCGCGCTCGGCCAACGTGGCCAGCGCGCCGGCTCGGCGAATGACGACCGCCCCCTCGATGGCACCGATGACGATGGCCGCAATGATGCCCCAGCCGACGTAGAAGCGACTCCATTGGTGCTCGTCGGAAGCCAAGTAGATGCCGGCGAGGACGACCACCAGCAATCCCGGGTTGACGAGATACCGCCCCGCGCTCTGGCGAGCGCGCAGGAGCCACGGGATCACGCCCGGATCGGTGCGCCCCGCGACGGCGAACAGCACCGGGAACGCGAACACGATCCCGAAGCCGACGACGGCGGCCAGGATGTGGACGGCCAGGATGAAGCTCGCGAACGTGACCGCCGGCGCCAACATGCGAGAACGGCCGGCCTAGTACGTCGGTTTGTAGTCGCCGAACACGTCGCGCATCGCCCCGCAGACCTCGCCGATCGAGCAGCGGTCCTTGAGCGCCAGGCGCAGGACCGGGAGCATGTTCTCGGTCCCCCGGGCGCGTCCCCGGATGTCCTCGAGCCGCCGCTCCACGAGCGACGTGTCCCGGTCGGCCTTGAACGCCTTCAGCCGCTCGACCTGCTGACGCTCGGACTGCGGGTCGACGCGGAGGATGTCCGGCACCTCCGGCGTGTCCTCGACGAACTTGTTGACGCCGACGACGATGTCCTGCTCGGTGCGGTAGCGCTCGTGATAGCCGAACGCCGACTCCTCGATCTCGTTCTTGATGAAGTCGATCGCCTGGACCGAGCCGCCGAGCTCATCGACCTTGTCGATCAGCTCCTGGGCGCGGCGCTCGATCTCGTCGGTCAGCCCCTCCACGAAGTAGGAACCGGCGAACGGGTCGACCGTGTCGGCGGCACCCGATTCATAGCCGATGATCTGCTGCGTGCGCAGCGCGATCTTCGCCGCACGCTCGGTCGGGAGCGCCAGCGCCTCGTCGAAGCCATTGGTGTGCAGCGACTGCGTGCCGCCGCAGACCGCGGCAAAGCCCTGCAGCGCCACCCGGACGATGTTGTTCTCCGGCTGCTGGGCGGTGAGCGTGACGCCGCCGGTCTGCGTGTGGAAGCGCAGCCGCCACGACCGCTCGTCCTGGGCACCGAAGCGCTCACGCATGATCAACGCCCACATCCGCCGGGCCGCCCGGAACTTGGCGACCTCCTGGAAGACATTGTTGTGACCGTTGAAGAAGAACGCCAGCCGCGGCGCGAACCGGTCGATCTCCAGCCCGGCGTCGAGCGCCGCCTGGACGTAGGCGATCCCGTTGGCCAGGGTGAACGCCACCTCCTGCACCGCCGAGCACCCCTTCTCCCGGAAGTGATAGCCACTGATCGAGACCGTGTTCCACTTCGGCACGCGCTCGTTGCAGTAGGCGAACAGGTCGGTCGTCAGGCGGATCGCGCCCTCCGGCGGGTAGATGAAGTTGCCGCGGGCGATGTACTCCTTGAGGATGTCGTTCTGGGTGGTGCCCCGCAGCTGCTCGGACGGCACGCCCTGCTCCTCGCCGACGAGCTCGTAGAGCAGCAGCAGCACGCCGGCCGGGGCATTGATCGTCATCGAGGTCGACACCTGATCCAACGGGATCTGATCAAACGCCGTGCGCATGTCGTCGATCGTGTCGATGGCCACGCCGGTGCGACCCACCTCCCCCAGGCAGCGCGGGTCGTCGGAGTCGAGACCCAGCTGCGTGGGAAGGTCGAACGCCATCGACAGACCCGTCGAGCCGTGGGCGAGCAGGTAGCGGTAGCGCTCGTTTGACTCCTTGGCCGAGGCGTAGCCGGCGTACTGGCGCATCGTCCACAGCTGCTGGCGATACATGTCGCGGTGCACGCCGCGCGTGTAGGGGTACTCCCCCGGCTGCCCCAGCCGCTTGTCGAGATCCGGTGGAAGATCGCGCTCGTCGTACAGAGCGTTGATCTCGATCCCGGAGTCGGTGAAGCGCCGGGGATCGTCCGGGCCGACGATCGGCGCGATCGTGCGGTGCTCGTCAGCTGTGGCCATGGTCACGAGGTTACCGGCGACGAGGATCCGTGGAGGCGTAGCCTTCGCACGATGAACGTGACCGTTCGCCTGTTCGCCGGGCTGCGCGAGCGCGCCGGCGCCGACGAGGTGGCGCTGGAGCTGCCGGAGGGCGCCCGCGTCGGAGATGCCCTGGAGCGCATGACCGCAGTGATCGCCGGCGTGCCGGTCGTCATGGCGGTCAACCAGGAGTACGCCGAGCGGGAGCAGAGCCTGGCTGCCGGCGATGAGCTGGCCCTGATCCCGCCGGTCTCAGGCGGGTCGGTCGGCGTCGCCCACATCCGGGTCACGACCGAGCCGCTGGGCCTCGATGCGCTCGTCGAGCACGTCGCCGACCCGCGCGCCGGTGCCGTCGTGACGTTCCTGGGGGTCACCCGTCAGGTCGCGCAGCTCGACTACGAGGCCTACGTCCCGATGGCCGAGCGCCAGATGGAGCGCATCGTCGCCGAGGCGATCCGGCAGCACGGGCTGTGCGCGGCGGCGGCCGAGCACCGGATCGGGGCGGTGGGCCTGTCGGAGGCGTCGGTGGCCATCGCCGTCTCGGCACCCCACCGGGCCGAGGCATTCGCCGGCGCCCGGCAGATCATCGACGAGATCAAGGCCCGCGCGCCCATCTGGAAGAAGGAGGAGGGCGGGTGGGTCGAAGGCTCCCCACCTCCGTCCGGCACCAGCTGACGGCGACAGCGATAGGCTGCCCGCCATGTCCACATGCCTAGTCACCGGGGGCGCCGGCTTCCTCGGTTCACATCTCTGCGAGGAGCTGCTGCGCCGGGGCCACCGGGTGATGTGCGTCGACAACCTGGAGACGGGGTCGTTGGCGAACATCGAGCACATCCGGTCGGCTGACTTCGCTCACCTCAATCTGGACATCATCGAGCCGTATTTCGTCGAGGAGCCGATTGATTTCGTCTACCACCTGGCGTCGCCGGCGTCGCCGATCGATTATCTGCGTCTGCCGTTGCATACGTTGAAGGTCGGCTCGTACGGGACGCATCACACGCTGGGGTTGGCCAAGCGCCACCGGGCGCGGTTCTTGACGGCGTCGACGAGTGAGGTGTACGGCGATCCGCAGGTGCATCCCCAGCCGGAGTCCTATTGGGGGCACGTCAATCCGATCGGTCCGCGGGGGGTCTATGACGAGGCCAAGCGGTACGCCGAGGCGTTGACGATGGCCTATCACCGCCAGCAGGGCGTGGATACGGCGATCATCCGGATCTTCAACACGTATGGGCCGCGGATGCGTCCGCATGACGGGCGGGCGATCCCGACGTTTCTGCGCCAGGCGCTGCAGGACCGGCCGATCACGGTGTTCGGTGATGGGTCTCAGACGCGGTCGTTCACGTATGTGGATGACCTGATCCGGGGGATGATCGCGCTGGCCGACTCCGGGTATCACAACCCGGTCAACGTCGGCAACCCCAGTGAGTTCACGCTGTTGCAGCTCGCCGAGACGGTGATCGAGGTGACCGGGTCACGCTCGGAGATCGTGTATGAGGCCCTGCCGACCGACGACCCCCAGGTCCGCCAGCCGGACATCAGCCTGGCGCGCGAGGTCCTGGGCTGGTCGCCGGAGATCGAGCTGCGTGAGGGCCTGGAGCGCACAATCGCCCAGGCCGGCCCCGAAACGCTCATCGGCGACCTCCTCTGACCGGCGCGCGGCGTTCCGCCGGACGTCGCTGCTCCCCGCGCTTTCTCGTAACTTCAGCGACGAGATACCGTTACGACCTGCGGGGGGTTCAGGCGACGGCCCCTGCTGATCGTGACGCTCGACCACAAAGAGGCCATCCACAGCCGGTCCGGCGGGGCATACGGGAGCTCCGCGCCGCATGGCATGCCTGACCGGGACGTCCGCCGACGGCCGGTCCTGGTGACGTTCCTGCTCCGGCGCGAGACGCTGCGCAAGTTCCTGCGCGTCCTGGCTCTGCTGGCGATCGACTTCATCGGGGTGGCCGGAGCGATCTTCACCGTGATCGCGATCAAGCTGGCGATCCGCAGTGGCTTCAGCCTCGGCGCCGCATGGAGCGACACGCGGGTGTCATTGGCGTTCGCGTACCTCGTGGCGGTGCTGATGTTCGCCCGGGCCGACCTGTATTCCGATCGGCCACGCCGTCCGGGGCTGCCGAAGGTGTTTGGGGCGCTGTTTCAGGCGACGGTCATCGCTCTCGTCTTCGCGCTGGCCACCGGGAACAAGTATCGGAGCTACTACGTCTTCTACGGAGCCCTGCTCTTCGGCACCGTCTACATCTGCACGCTGCGCGAGATCTACACCCGGATCACCGGCTGGCTGCTCGCGCAGGCGGGATACCGCCGGCGGGCGGTGCTGGTTGGGTCCGGGCGCCACATCGAGGCCGTCGCCCACGCGCTTGGTGCACGAGCCCGCACGCAGGTCGACCTGGTCGGCTACATCTCACTGACCCCCCGCCCCCAGAACGGCCTGCGGTCGCTGGGCCGGCTGGACCAGCTCACCGACGTTCTCGGTGAAGAGCGGATCGACGAGGTCATCATCGCCGATCCGGACTTCCCCCAGGAGCGGGCCGTCGATCTCGTCGATCGCTGCCATCAGCGTGGCGTCGCCGTGCATGTCGCTCCGTCCACGATGGAGATCCTCATCGACCGCGCCGTGTTCGTGCCCGGCGAGTCGGTGCCGCTGTTCACGCTGCGCCCGCCGGTCTTCGAGGGCGTGCAGTACGCGGCGAAGCGGACCTTCGACCTGCTGCTGTCAAGCGTCGGGCTCGTCCTCCTCTCACCGGTGCTGCTGGTGATCTCCCTCGCGGTCAAGCTGAGCTCGCCCGGACCGGTGATCTATCGCTCGGTCCGGCCGGGCATGGCCGGGCGGCCGTTTCGCTGTTTCAAGTTCCGCACCATGCGCGAGCACGCCGACCAGATCCAAACCGATCTGGAGGCGTTCAACGAGAGCACCGGCGCGTTGTTCAAGATCCGCAACGACCCCCGGATGACCGGGGTGGGCCGGATCCTGCGCCGCTTCTCGCTCGACGAGCTCCCCCAGCTCGTCAACGTGGTCCGCGGCGACATGTCGCTCGTCGGGCCCCGCCCGCTGCCCATGCGCGACTTCGAGCGACTCGAGGACTGGCACAAGAAGCGCTACCTCGTGCTGCCGGGCATCACCGGCCTCTGGCAGGTGTCCGGACGCTCCGAGCTGGACTTCGACGACCTCGTCCGCCTCGACTTCCTCTACCTCGAGCGCTGGTCGATGCTGCTGGATCTCTCGATCCTGCTCAAGACGATCCCGGCGGTGCTGATGCGCCGGGGTGCGTACTAGTCCTGGGGTCTCCCCGGCAGTCCCGGCGCCTCTCCGGCCGGACACGCGGCGCATCGACGGGAGGTTGAGCGGCCGCCGAGGCGCGCGGCCGGCCTCCCTGCCGTGAAAACCTCCGCCCAGCGGCGCGGTGCACCGGATTTCTGCGTGCAGCGTGCGCCACCCCCTCTCCGGGCGGGCTCAGGTACGCTGCGGGCGCCGATGCCTCCGACCGACCGCTTCGTGATCAGCTTCGCCGCCGAGCCCCCGCAGGAGGCGCTGCCGTATGGACGCTGGGCGGACACGCTGCGGGAGCATTTCCTCGCCGCCTGCCGGGTGATCGACGCCGGCGGCGAGGACCTGGGAGAGGCCGGGGAGATTGCGTGGTTCCCGGACCGGACGTACGGAGGGCGGACGTATGTGCCCGCCGTGGCCCGGACGAGCACCGGCTTTGAGCTGTTCGGCTTCGTCTCCTTCAGCGAGGCCGGCGGTGGCCCCAGCGAGTTCGAGACCCGTGCCGAGTTCACGTCGGAAACGGCAGAGTCCAACCCGGACTGGAAGCTCGACCTCAACGATGACGTGATCGGCCGGTGGCGTGGAGAGCAGGGCAACGTCGCCGACATAACGCTGGTGTGGGGTGTCCCGCTGATCGCCGGCGGCGCGATCGTCACGGCCGAGCTGGCCAACCTGGCCGTCGATCAGTGCGAGCTGATCGAAGAGCGCTTCACACTGCTGGCGCCGGACAACTACCGCTCGGACTATCTGGAGGTCAAGCTCTGGGACCGCCGCGGCAGCGAACTCGCCAGCGAGTCGCTGTACGTCGAGGACGACGAAGACGAGGAAGAGGACGGAGACGGAGACGGAGAGTCGGCCTAGCCGGCTAGTTCGCCGGCTCGACCGGGGCCGGCGCCGAAGCGGTCGGCTCGGCCGACCGGGACCGGCCGCTGAGCGCCAGGGGGAGGCGCGTGGCCACCTCGTCGTCGGTCAGCGGGAAGTGGCAGGCGGCCACCGACCCGCCGGGCTTGCCCTCCAGCAGCGGCTCCTCCTGTGAGCACCTCTCCTGAGCCTTGGGGCACCGGGTGTGGAAGCGGCACGCCCTGGGTGGGTTCGCCGGACTGGGAACGTCGCCGGTGAGCAGTTGACGCTCGCGCTTGCCACCGGTCGGATCCGGGACCGGGACCGCCGCGAGCAGCGCACCGGTGTACGGGTGGCGCGGGGAGGTGTAGAGCACGTCGCTGGGAGCCATCTCCACGATCTTGCCGAGGTACATGACCGCGACGCGGTCGCACATGTGGCGCACAACAGAGAGATCGTGGGCGATGAAGATGAGCGTGAGCCCCATGTCGCGCTGGAGATCACGCAGGAGGTTGAGCACCTGGGCCTGGATCGAGACGTCCAGGGCCGAGACCGGCTCGTCGGCCACCAGCAGCTTGGGCTCCAGGGCAATGGCGCGGGCGACGCCGATCCGCTGGCGCTGGCCGCCGGAGAACTCGTGCGGGTAGCGGTTGTAGTGCTCCGGGTTGAGGCCGACGCGGTCCATCAGATCCTGAACGCGGCGCTTGCGCTCCCCCGCGCCCGTGTACAGACCGTGGATGATGAATGGGTCGGCGATGATGGAGCCGATCGTCTTGCGCGGGTTCAGCGAGGAGTACGGATCCTGGAAGACCATCTGCATGTCCCGGTGCAGCGCCTTGAGCTTGTCGCCCTTCTGCGCGCCGACATCCCGCCCCTCGAACGTGATCGACCCGGACGTGGGGTCCATCAGACGGCACACCAGCCGCGCCGTCGTGCTCTTGCCGCAGCCGGTCTCGCCGACGATGCCGAGGGTCTCGCCCTGGAGCACGTCGAAGCTGACGCCGTCGACCGCCTTCACGGCGCCGACCTCGCGCTGGAAGATCAGCCCACGCTTGATGGGGAAGTGCTTGACGAGGTCGCGGACCTCGATGAGAGGTGTCATCGGTCGTCCTCCGTCGGAACACCGGGTCGGCCGAACGGACGGTGCACGGGGGCAGGAGACGAGGTGGACGGCACGTCTCCCTCCTCGCGGGCGAGTGCGGACTCGGCCGGCCGGGGGTCAGAACCCTCGGATTCCTCGGCGACGGCAATCGGCGTCGCGGACTCGAGGGCCGGCTCCGCGGAGGCGGAGGCGATCCGCACCAGCGAGTCGCGATCCCGCCCGGCCCGGATGCCCTCCCAGACGCGCTCCCGCACCGAGCTCTCCAGCAGACAGGCGACGACGTGGGAGGAGCTGCCATCCACCGGCGCCAGCCGCGGGTCGACCCGCTTGTGCGCCTCCCGGGCGTACGGGCAGCGCGGGTGGAAGTGACAGCCGCTGGGGCGGTTGATGAGGCTCGGCGGCCGCCCGGAGATCGGAACCAGCTCCTCGTCGCGTGGACTGTCGAGCCGCGGGATGGACCTGAGCAGGCCCCAGGTGTACGGGTGCTGGGGCGAGTTGAAGATCTCGTCGCTGCTGCCGCGCTCCACGATCCTGCCCGAGTACATGACCGCGATCTCGTCGGCGATCTCGGCCACCACTCCCAGGTCATGGGTGATGATGATGATCGCCATCCCCAGCCGGGCCTGCAGATCCTCGAGCAGCGCCAGGATCTGCGCCTGGACCGTCACGTCGAGCGCGGTCGTCGGCTCGTCGGCGATCAGCAGCTTGGGCTCGTTGGACAGTGCCATCGCGATCATCGCGCGCTGGCGCATGCCGCCGGAGAACTCGTGCGGGTACTGGTCCAGCCGGCGCTTCGGGTCCGGGATGCCGACCAGATCCAGCAGCTCGGCGGCGCGGTCCCGGGCCGCCGAGCGCGAGATGCGCCGGTGGGCCTGCATCGCCTCGACGAGCTGAGCACCGACGCGGTAGAACGGGTGCAGCGCCGACAGCGGATCCTGGAAGATCATGGCGACGTCATTGCCGCGAACCTGTCGCAAGCTGTCGTCGTCCATCGTGACGATGTCCTGCCCCTCGAACAGGATGCGACCCTCGATGCGCGAGCGCCGGCTGCGGGTGAGACCGATCGTGGTCAGCGACGAGACGGTCTTGCCGGAGCCGGACTCCCCCACGATTCCCAGCGTCTTGCCCGGCTGCACCTGGTACGAGATGCCGTCGACGGCGTGCACGACGCCGTCGTCGGTATGGAACGAGACCCGCAGGTCCTCGACCGTGAGCAGCGCGTCGCTCACGGCAGCGGCCGGTTCACGAGTACCGGACACGGGGATCGAGATAGGCGTAGGCGATGTCGACCACGATATTGGCGACGACGATGAACAGCGCCGCGAGGATGACGGTGCCCTGGACGATGGGGAAGTCCGAATGGACGATTGCCTCGTAGTTCAGGCGTCCGATCCCGGGGATGTCGAACACCGTCTCGGTGATGACCGCGCCGCCGAGCAGCGCCCCAACGTCGAGGCCGAAGATCGTCAGCACCGGCGTGATCGCCGAGCGCACACCGTGGCGCCAGATCACTCGCCGCTCCCGCAGGCCCTTGGCCCGGGCCGTGCGGATGTAATCCTCACCCATGGCCTCGATCAGGCTGCCCCGCAGCACCCGGGAGTAGATGGCCGCGGACGTCGCGGCGAGCACGAACCAGGGCAACAGCAGCGAGGTGAACCACTTGACCGGGTTGGTCGTCAGGCCGACGTACGTGTTGGCTCCGGGGAAGACGTGGAACTGACCGATGTCGTTGGCGAACAGGAACAGCACGATCAGGCCCAGCCAGAACACGGGCATCGAGACGAACACGAGCGCGACGCCCATCGACAGCCGGTCGAGGACGGAACCGCGCCTGATCGCCGACGCGATGCCGACGGGGATACCCATGACCAGCCAGATGACGGCCGCGCCGAGCGTCAGCGACAGCGTCGCGGGCAGCCGGTCCTTGATCAGCGAGAGCACCGAGGCGCCGGAGTAGAAGCTGTAGCCGAAGTTGAAGTGCACGATGATGTTCTTCATGTAGTCGAAGAACTGGGTGTAGACCGGCTTGTCGAGCCCCAGCTCGTGCCGGATGTAGGCGATCGTCTGAGGCGTGGAGTTGCGCCCGGCCCGGAGAACGGCGGGGTCCCCTGACGGCAGGATGTTGAAGAAGACGAAGGTCAGCGCGCTCACCAGGATGATGAGCACGATTCCCCAGAGGATGCGGCGGACGATGTAGGTGGCCATGAGTCAGTCAGTGAGAGGGTGCCGGTGGACGATCGCGGGCCCGCCGCGGCAGCGACGGGCCCGCAACGACCTGAGTGCTACTTCAGAGACGTGAACGAGAAGTCCCAGACCCCCTCGTTCCAGAGCATGTTGACGCCGGCGACGTTCTTGCTCTCGATGTTCGCCTCGTTGTCGAAGTCCTCAGGGACCGCGACGGCGTTGTTGACGAGCATCTTGTCGATGTTGGCCCACGCCTGGGCACGAGCGGCGGGATCCTGAACCAGCGCCGCCTTGGCCATTGCCGAGTTGATCGCCGGGTCGTTCTGCTGGCTCCAGTTGGAGTTGTTGGTCGGCACGATCGCCGGTCCGTAGAACGTCGGATACAGCACGCTCAGCGGATCGGCGAAGTCCCGGATCCAGCCGGCCGTGGGGCAGGCGTCGATCTGCTGCTTGGGCACGCCGCAGTACTTGGAGTACATCGTCGACTGGTCGACGAGGCTCACGTGCGGATGCAGGCCGATGGCACTGGCGGCGTTGGACACGATCTGGGCGATCGCCTGCCCGTTACCGCCGCTGCCGACGACGATCTGCGTCGTCGCGTTGCCGGTGTACTTCCCGCTGGAATACCCGGCGGCCTTCATGTACTGGTGGGCCACCGTCAGGTCGCCGTTGACGTTCTTGTTCCACGCCACCGGGGGCCCGGCGTACCCGCCGGCCTGCTGGAACCCGTCGACGCCCGGATACAGGAAATGCGTTCCCGGCTCGGCGACGAGCAGACCGCCCCGCGCCTTGACGATCGCCATGCGGTCGAGCGCGGCGTACATGGCGCGGCGGATGTTGACGTTCTTGAACACGCCGGCCTGTGTGTCAAGTGTCAGATAGTGATCTCCGGAGCCCGGGGTGAACGTGACCT